>CAXTMK010000004.1:10403-29722 GCA_964245315.1 uncultured Acidobacteriaceae bacterium
ACCTCGTTCGGCAGCATCGGCACCACCCTCACCACCAACGTATAACTTTTTCCTTCAGGCGCCTCAACCAGGGCGCTTCGAGCGAGAAAGGAACCCGTATGGGAAGAGACACGCAGAGGCAACAACCGGGGCTGGGCATCGTTTAGCGAAGATATCGACACGGTGCCCAGTTCTTTTCTCTCAGCTTCCCCAACCTTCCTCCAACCGACCGGGCACCTCAAATCCCCCTTGACGCCCGGCTTGCACTACCCACCGATTGCCGCCCCGAACGCGGCTCCAAGGACAATTCTATGATCGGGATATCGAGAGAATTTGTGTACCCCGCGGCAGCTACGGCTGTCGCCCTGGCCGGGGCGGCCACGGACATCAGGAGCCGAAAGATCCCCAACCTTCTTACCGGACCCGCCATTCTGATCGGCCTGATCCTGCATGCGTCGCTGGACGGCTGGCGCGGGCTGCTGACATCGCTGGCCGCGGGCCTCATCTGCGGCGTCATTTTCCTTCTGTTCTACATCGCCGGCGGCATGGGCGCGGGCGACGTCAAGCTGATTGCGGCGGTAGGATGCATCGCCGGACTCTCGAATTCAGCCTATCTGCTGATTCTGACCTCGCTGGCCGGCGGCGTGATGGGCCTTGTCTTCGCCCTGATGCGCGGCCGCCTGAAAGAGACGCTGCTCAACGTCGGCACGATCGCCTCTCACCATAAGGAGGAGGGTTTGACCCCTCACCCTGACCTGAACGTGTTGAACGTGAGCACACTGCGCCTGCCGTACGGGGTTGCGATCGCCGCGGGCAGCACAATCACGTTTTATCTGCTTGGAATGTCGAGGTAAACCCATGAACCCACGCCGAATCGTTACCGCACTGCTGATGGCCCTGGTCGGATCCGGCCTGTTCACCTTCTGGATCGCCAAAAAGTTCTCCCGGCCTGCGGCTGTCGTCGCAAAGCAGCAGTACGTCGCAGCCGTCCACAATCTGGATGCGGGCGAGACCCTGCAGAAAGAGAACCTATCGCTGGTGGACTGGGATTCGCCCGCCAAACTGGACGGCGGCTTCGTCAAGCCGGAAGATCTGGTCGGACGCATCGTGCTGTATCCGCTGGCCGCCGGCGAACCGATCCTGACGCGGCAGCTCGCGCTTCCGGGCACCGGCATCGGGCTGGCCACCAAGATTCCGGACGGCATGCGAGCCATCTCGCTGCGTACCGATCAGGTGGTCGGCGTGGCAGGCTTCCTGCTGCCCGGTACGCATGTGGATGTGCTGGTGACCTACCGCACGGCCAGCGCCACGCCCGAATCCATCACTTCCATGGTGCTGCAGGATGCGGAGGTGCTGACCGCCGGACAGAAGATGCAGCCGGATCCTGAAGGAAAGCCGTCTTCGGTCGATGTAGTAACTCTGCTGGTCAAGCCGAACGATGCCGAGCGCGTGACGCTGGCCAGCTCCCAGGGCACCGTGCACTTCGTCCTGCGCAACGCGTCGGACCACGAACAGGTAACGGACAGACCCGCGGATCTCGCGATGCTGGGCGGCGCGCCCGCACCCGTCGCCGGGCCTCGCAAGGCTATCCACATCGTCGACAAGCCGGCGCCTGTCACCAACGTTTACACCGTCGAGACAGTCGCGGGCGGCAAGCAGACTACGGAGTCCTTCAAGTGAGCACATTGACGTTACGAAGCGACAATTCGAACCTCCGCAGCCTGACGGCGGCATGCGTGACCGCCGCCGGAATGGCGATGGCGTTGCCGGCCTGGGCGCAGCAGCCGCTGGTCGGAGCCGGCAAGGGATCGAACGTTCTCGCGACCTCGACCGCGGCACAACCCTCGGCGATCGGTCGGGGACTGAGCGCGGCTGCCAATAATGCGGCGACGGCGGCAGCTGCCGAACCCGCTGCGCCTCCGGCAGCAGTGAATATCCGCCCCATCCTGGTTCCGCGGCCGAGCGACACCGACCATCCGAAAGAGTATGGCGCAAATTTCTCGAGCGAAGGCATGAACGAGCAGTCGACGCACATCGTCGTAGGCCGGTCGCTCTTCGTCGACACCAGGCATCGCGTTGCGCGCGTTTACATCACGAATCCCGAAATCATCGATTCCTATACCGCGAGCCCCAACCAGATTGTGGTGACGGCGAAGAAAGCCGGCGCCAGCACGCTGATTATGTGGGACGAGACGGGCGAGTCGAAGAGCTATCTCATCTCCTCCGACCTGAACGTCGACATGCTGCGCGATTCGCTGAAGCAGGCCTTCCCGAAGCAGAACATCAAGGCGATCGGCAACGAGACGCGCGTGGTGCTGACCGGCACGGTGGACACGAGGGCGATCGCGGATGCCGCGGTGAAGATCGCCGGAATTTACTCGAAGGAAGTCTCCGACGCCATGATGGTGAACTCGGCCGGCATCAAGCAGGTGCGCCTGGAGGTCAAGATCGTCGAGGTGGATCGCTCCAAGCTGGCGCAGTTCGGCTTCAACTTCTTTGGTGCCGGCGGCCAGAACCCAGCGACGACCACGACCGGCCAGTATCCGTCCACCCTGACGACGACACTTCTAAATGGCGTCAAGACGGTCACGACGACCAACCCGCTGAACTTCTCCATTTATCTCAACCGCTTCAACATCGGCGCAACGCTGCAGGATCTTGAGACGATGCAGCTGGCGCAAATCCTGGCCGAGCCAAACATCACCACACTGAGCGGCGAAAAGGCCGACTTCCTCGCCGGCGGCGAGTTTCCCTTCCCCATCGTGCAGAGCTCGACCACCGGCGCGCCGGTCATCAGCCTGGTCTTCAAGCCCTATGGCGTCAAGCTGGCCTTCACGCCGATCGTCAACGACGACGGCACCATTGAGCTGACGGTTGCGCCTGAAGTCAGCGCGCTCGACTACACCAACGCGGTCTCGATCTCCGGCTACACCATCCCGGCCATCTCGACGCGGCGCGCGGAGACTCAGGTGGTGCTGAAGAGCGGTGAGACGTTCGCCATCTCCGGCCTGCTGGATAAGCGCACGACCGACCTTTACTCGAAGACACCCGGCGCGGCGAGCATTCCGATCCTCGGCCAGCTCTTCAAGTCGAAGGGTGTGACCCACTCCGACAACGAGCTGCTGGTGATCGTGACGCCCATTACGGTGGATCCGTTGGCCGAGCCGGTGCCGGTACCGCTCACGCCGGCATCCGCTGTACCTCTCCTGAATAAGAACAAGTTCGACAGTGAGCTTCCCAAGGGCGCAACCAAACCATAGCGCGATAAGCGCAGCAGACGGAGTGACGGAATGTCAGGAACATTGAGTAGAACAGCCAGCTTCGACGTAGCAGTCATCACGGTGTGCGTGGACCAAGAGACGACGTCCGAGATCGTCGCGACGTTCGAGAGCACAAACTGGGCAGTCACCGCGGCGAACTTCGAGGCGTACATCTCCGCCGTGCGCAGGCCGTACTTCGGACCGCAGATCGGCGCCGCCAAGAGCTGCGTCGCGGTGGTAGACTTCGATCTCGACTCCGAGCAGGCGGTCGAGACGACCAGATACCTGCAGGGCATGTTCGCCGGAAAGATCACTGTCATTGCCCTGGCGGACAGCCGCGATCCCGACCTGCTGCTGCGGGCGATGCGCGCCGGATGCACCGAGTTCCTGCACAAGCCGTTCGTGCCGGACGCGTTGAACGACACGCTCAATCGCCTGCAGGATCAGTTCCTCTCCACCGCCGCCGGTCCTGTGCCCGCCAGCGGAGCGATCCTGACCTTTCTCGGCGCCAAGGGCGGAGTCGGCACCACCACGATCGCGGTCCATATGGCGATGTCGCTGGTTCAGATTCACAAGAAGCGCACGCTGCTGATCGACCACCATCCGGAGCTCGGCCACGCCTGCGTCTACCTGGGCATCGACGGCAGCCGCTACAACTACCAGGAGGTGGTGCGCAACGTCAGCCGGCTGGACAGCGAGTTGCTGAAGGGCTATATCGCGAAGCATCCGAGCGGGCTGGACGTGCTCTCTTCGCCGGATATCTGCGGCGGGCTGAAGTTCGGCGACGCGCATTCAGTCGCGACGACGCTGGAGTTTCTGCGCAGCGAATACGACTACGTGATCGTCGACTGCCCCACGACGATGGACGACACGACGCTCGCCGTGATCGACGTTTCGACCAGCGTGTACCTGGTCGCAACGCCGGATGTCGGCGCCGTCCGCGACCTGGCGCGCTACGTCGATCACCTGACGCACATCGAAGGCGCGACCCAGAAGATGCAGGTGGTTGTGAACCGCGTTTCGTCCCGCTACGCAGTCGATGTGGAGCACATTGAAAAGGCGATCCGCGTACCGATCGCCATGCAGCTGCCAAACAGCTATGCGGAACTGGTGCGGTCGGCAAACCTGGGCGAACCGATCTCGCTGAAGAACAAGTCGGACTTTACCACCCAGTTTATGAAGTGGGCTAACACCGTTGTTGGATCGACCGTAGCAGTCGCGGAGACTAAAACCAAAAGTAAGTCGAAGATCTTCGCAATGTGGATGTAGAACGCACCACCCGTTAGCAGTTGTCCTTAGGAGCTTGTTGAAGAAGTCGATCTCCGCCGTTCGGGATTAGCGTGGGGCTTCAGCCCCACGAATAACGCCGAAGAAACAGGTGGGGCTTTAGACCCGGCCCGGGTCTTACGTTGTAGCTGCAACGCACCTATTTCCTGGGTTTAGTTCATCGCCCTTGTCTCAGGGCCAAAGGCCCGTTCTATAACAGCCTGGGGCAGCGCCCCAGGTACGAGTGCAGGCAAAACAGAGGGCTGAAAGCCCGACCCAGTTCATGCACGAGTTTCAGCAACAGACAGGGGATCATGACAGAATCCGGAACCATTTCGACATCGGCAAACCCGAACAGGATTGTGGCGTCGGCTCTTCGCTCGACGCGGGGCAACGCCGAAACAATGCAGCAGCAACTGAAGTCGGCGGTCCACAAGGAGCTGATCAAGAAGCTGGACCTGGAGCGGCTTGGCGGCATCACGCAGGATCGCGGCCGGCAGCAGCAGTTGTTTCAGTTGATCCAGCAGCTGGTGAGCGAGCAGGGCGTTCCGCTGAGCAGTCCGGAGCGCGACCGCGTCGCGCAGGAGGTGCTGGACGAGGTCTTCGGATTCGGCCCGCTCGAGCCTTTGCTCAACGACTCCACCGTCAGCGATATTCTGGTGAACACCTTCGACCATGTGTACGTGGAGCGCAAAGGCCAGCTAGAGCTGACCAACGTGCAGTTCAAAGACAACAAGCACCTGATGCAGATCATCGACAAGATCGTATCGGGCGTGGGGCGCCGCGTGGATGAGTCTTCTCCGCTTTGCGATGCGCGCCTGCCCGATGGCTCGCGCGTCAACGTCGTCATCCCTCCGCTGGCTGTCGACGGGCCCATCCTCTCTATCCGCAAGTTCGGCACCAAGCCGCTGACCGCCGAGGATCTGCTGCGTTTCGGCGCGATGACCGAGCCGATGCTCGAGGTGCTGCAAGGCGCCGTGAAGGCTCGGCTGAATATCGTCGTCTCCGGCGGTACGGGCTCCGGCAAGACGACGCTGCTGAACGTGCTCTCGGGCTTCATCTCGCCGAAGGAGCGCATCGTCACCATCGAGGACTCGGCTGAACTGCAGATGAAGCAGGAGCATGTGGTGCGGCTCGAAACGCGGCCGCCTAACGTCGAAGGCCACGGCGCGGTCAAGCAGCGCGAGCTTGTGATCAACGCCCTGCGCATGCGCCCCGACCGCATCGTCCTGGGCGAGGTCCGCGGCGAAGAGTGCCTGGACATGCTGCAGGCGATGAATACCGGCCATGACGGTTCCATTACCACCATCCACTCCAACACGCCGCGCGACGCCATCGCCCGAATGGAGACGATGGCCATGATGGGCTCGGTTTCGCTGCCGGAAAAAGCCATCCGCGCGCAGATCGCGAGCGCCGTGCACCTGATCGTGCAGGCCTCGCGCATGGCCGACGGTTCGCGCCGCATCACGCACATCACAGAGCTTACCGGCGCCTTCAGCGACGTCATCAGCATGAACGACATCTTCCTGTTCGAGAAGAAAGGCCTGGCCGCGAACGGCAAGGTAAAGGGCCGATTTTACGCGACAGGCATTATGCCGCGCTTCGCGGAGAAGCTGATCGCAGCCGGCATTCCGCTGCCCCACACCCTGCTCGAACACTCCCAGGAGATATAGGCCAGCCGCTATGATCTTCTTCGTCTTCATCGTCAGTGTTCTGTTCATCTATCTGATCGCGAGCTTCGCTATGCGTCCGTCGCGCGATCAGAAGGCGATCGGCCGCAGACTTACGGTTCTGAACTCTCGCGAGGGCGCCACGCCCGAAACCTCGCTCGACTTCGACCTGTACCTGAAGACGATGCAGCGCGGGTCGTTCGGATTTCTGGAAGACCTGGCCAAAGGCACCGGCCTGTCGCGCAGGATCCAGATGCTCATCGTCCAGTCGAACAGCGCAACCCCGGTGGGCACGGTGTTGTTCCAATGTCTGGTGTATATGGGCGTAGTCAGCCTGGTGGTGTTTTACTTCACAGCGAACATCCTCTTCGCGATGCCTGCCGGGTTCATCTGCAGCTATATTCCCATCCTGATTCTCGGCATCAGGCGCAGCCGGCGCATCGACGCCTTCAACAAGGCGCTGCCCGACTGCATCGACATGATTGCGCGTTCGCTGCGTGCGGGTCACTCGCTGGTGGCGGCCATCGCCATTATCGCGGAACAGGCCATGGAGCCGGCCAAAATGGAGTTCGGCGAGGTCTACAAGAAGCAGAACTACGGCCTGCCTTTTCGCGAGGCGCTGATGCAGCTGCTGGATCGCGTGCCGTCACAGGATCTGCGCGTGCTCGTCACCGGAATCCTCGTGCAGAAAGATACCGGCGGAAACCTGGCCGAGATTCTCGACCGCATCCACTTCGTCATCAAGGAGCGCATGCGCATCCAGGGCGAAATCCGCATTCACACCGCGCAGGGCCGCATGACCGGCTGGATCCTCTGCGCGCTCCCCATTGTGATGCTTGGGCTGATCAATATGGTGAATCCGGGTTACTCGAATGTGTTATTTACCGACCCGCTCGGGAAGAAGATGCTGTATGCAGGAATCGTCATGCTGGTCATCGGCGGCGCGGTCATCCGCAAAATCGTCAACGGAATCGAGGTCTAGAGAACAATGCCAATCATCTTCTATCTCGGCCTCACGTTCACGATCTTCTGCGCTGCCGCGGCTGCAATGATGCCATTCTTCTCGAAGCCGGCGCCCGAGGTACAGCGCGTTCTGGAGATTGGCTCAGCGCGCCCCGTGGAGATTCTCAAGGCTGCACCCGTGCCGAGCGAGGGAATGCGAGATCGCGTGCAGAAGCTCGCTGCCGCGCTGCGCGCTCGCCTCGGAGTCGGCGACAATCCCAGACTGAACGCTCGCCTGGCTGCCGCCGGCCTGCGCGATGCCGGCTCGCCCAACATCTTCTTCGCCGCGCAGTTTCTTACGCCGCTGGTGCTGGCGTTCGGCGGAAGCTTCATTCCGGACAACACGGTCTTCTGGGTCATTGCGCTCGCGGTGGTCGGCTACATGGTGCCCGACTTCTGGCTGACCATGCGCACCAACAAGCGCAAGGATCGCATCCGCAAGAGCATTCCCGACGCGATGGATCTGCTGGTGATCTGCGTGGACGCCGGTCTGGGACTCGACCAGGCCATGCTGCGCGTCGGCAACGAGCTGGCGATCAGCCATGCCGACATCAGCCAGGAGCTGGCGCAGGTGAACATGGCGCAGCGCGCCGGACAAGGGCGGCTGGACGCGTGGCAGGGCTTCGCGGACCGCAGCAAGATCGACGAGATTCAGCAGTTCGTCGCCATGCTGACCCAGACCGACCGTTTCGGCACGCCGATCTCGAAGGCTCTCTTCCGCTTCTCCGAAGACCTTCGCCTGAAGCGCCGCCAGCACGCCGAAGAAGCAGCCGTGAAGACGAAGATCAAGATAATCTTCCCGCTGGTGCTGTGTATCTTCCCTTGTATTTTTATCGTCCTGCTCGCCCCGGCTATTTTGATTGTCGCCAGCGGCATGAAGGGAGTGAATGGCAACTGACATGATGACACGGGTGAAGAACGATCAACTGACTTACACGCTGATGTTAGCCGCCATGAAATCGACTGGCGAGCTCCGGGTAAGTCCAAATACACTTTCTCGCGATAATTCCCGCGCATGCGCTGACCCGTCGCGCCTCTCGACTTTATACACCTCGGAACGTTTCCGGAAAGGAGGCCTGAATCATGGATACAAGCATGCTCGTTCGTGCAGTTGCCGGCGCCCTGGCACTCGTTGTGCTGTCCGTTATCGTCTACCGTCGTAAGCAGAAGGCGTAGTTCCAGGAGCTTGTTGAGTAAGAGCCGTTTTCGCTGTTTGGGATTAGCTTGGGGCTTCAGCTCCACGAATACAGTCAACGAAATGAGCGGGGCTTTAGCCCCGGGCTCTCTGATCAGAGTCGCAAATTGTTTATTTCAACAAGCTCCTCACCTACAACACGTAACAAAGTCTTCACCAATGATAGATCGACCAGGAGCCAGACCCTTACCATGCGCTTAGTGACCGTAGTAGACGAAGCTCGCGGGACGGTTGTTGGCGATCGGGTCGAAGTTGCAGACACCTCATGGACCCGCATGAAGGGTCTCCTGGGCCGCGAAGGACTGGATGCCGGAGCCGGGCTTTGGATAAAGCCCAGTTCCGGCGTTCATATGATCGGCATGACGTTTGCAATCGATGTAATTGGGCTGGACAAAGATCGCCGAGTCATTAAGCTGTGGCAGCATCTTGCGCCCTGGCGAGTTACATCCGTTAACGGCAAGTTGCGCAGCGTGGTGGAACTGCCCGCCGGACGCATCGCCGAGTGCGGAGTGGCGCTGGGCGATACACTGCGTATTGAGTAGGAGCAAATAGCCTGGCGCCGCGCCTGGCTGCATTGCTTCCCAGGCGTCGTCTTCAGACGCCTTTCTTCGTTGCTATAGCCGCACGTTCAACGTGTTTGTCATTCCCGAAGGGAATCTGCGTTTCGGATCGCGGCTAACTTCGGGGAAATGCCGTAGTCTCAACGAAAGCCTCTGCCTTGTATAGCGCAGGGGCATCGCTTCTTCAAAAAAGATCTCTTCAGATGTTGCGGCTGCCGAAGACGCAGATACCCTTCGGGAATGACAAATCAAAGATGTACAGATGCCTATAGCCTTGAGTTTTGGACGCCCCACGCCTCGCTTCGGAGCTCTCGTGTCAAGGTATAGGCCGCGAGAATCGTCAGCAGCGGGTCGAGAACCAGGCGAAATCTGAAATCTGGATGCGTGATGTAATACGGCAGCGGAAATAAGAGCAGTGGAAGTAGAAAAAAGATCATCACCTGCCGGTTCCTGCGCCAAAGCAGGACAAGCCCAATGAAGCCGGCGAGTGAAGTAAGCACAATGTATCCAAAAATCGGAGAGGACGAATGCCGGATAACTCCTGTCCAGAAATAGAAGAACCGCTTGAGGGTGAGTCCGATAAAGTGCGTCGGATTTCCGCGCATGGTTCCGATCGCGACGGCCGACTTCTCGTGCATGTACGCCACTTCACCGAGTTCCCGGAAGCGGTTGAATTCATCTTGATTGACATTGGGATGGAACTCCGGCGCAAAGAATCCATCTGATCCGGCACGATTGCCTTGCCATAATTCGTAGCCCAGGTTATCGCGCAGCGGGATAAAGGCATGGAGTTGTTGCCAGTTGCGAATGACCCACGGGGCAGACAGGAGCAAGCAGACGATTGCGCCTGCGGCAGGCGCCGCAAAGGACCGTGTGCGCGTCCGGTAAATCGCACAGCCGAAGCAGCACGCAATGATGGGGAGTAAGGATGGATTGATCGACAAGGCAAATGCCGCGAGTATTCCCGCGCCGACCCATGACCGATACGACGGTTTCTCCGCGCAATAAAGCGCGATTGCGGCGATGCCGGTCGCGAGCAGGATGGAGAGACTCGACTCCCAGAACAACGTCGGCAGCCAAAGCAGCGGCGGTCCTACCGCCCATATCGTTCCTGAGATATTTGCGGTTTTGACACCGAAGGCTCGCCTCGCGAGCAGCATAAGCACTACTACTGTCGCGGCGCCGAAGAGCGCCTGCAACACCATGAGGGCGACGAAGGAAGCTTCGCTATACGGATGAAGGATCGCAAAGATCGCGGCAACGACAGCGGGGTATCCCGGCGAGAGAAAGGCTGATGGCCCGGTAGATCCTCCGAACGGCGAGCTTAGACCATCGCCGCTGCGCAGCGATTCGGCGAGGCGCGCAAGTTCGTTGGCCTGATCGAAAAACCAGCTTGCGGGGTGTGCCCTGACCGTGAGCCAGACCACCGCAAGCCGCAGCAGCAGAGCAATGGCAAACAGCAACGGCATCTGTAGTCTGGGGCGATTGAAATTAGCCATGCACTTCGGCCAAAGGAGTGATTTCGACCGATGTCGATCTCCGATCCAGATAGCTGTAAACGGTGACCACGGCGTGCGCGGCCAGAATACTGAGCAAGGTATCCAGCGCCAGACGGTAGCGGAATTCAGCGTGGGTGATGTAGTAGGGAAACGGAAATAAGAGCAGCGGCAGTCCGAACAGGAGTGCGACGGAGTAGCGCTTCGCTCTCACGAGGAACCATAAACCGAGCAGACCGAAGAATGAAGTGAGCACGGCATGCAGCGCAAAGATGGGCGAGCCATTGCGTGAGCCGGTGCCGATCCAGTAGCGGATAAAGCGAAGCGCGGTAAGCCGGACGAAGGTTGTGGGATGGCTGATGATGAATCGTCTTGCTAGTTCCGACTTATGCGCCGTGTAGCCTAACTCGCCGCGCGCCTTATAGTCGCTCAGTTCCTGCGGATTGAAGGATGGAAACAACGATTCGTCCAGAAATCCGTCGGCTCCCGGGCGATTTCCCATCCATAATTCAAAGCCCACGGTCGTGCGCAGCGGAATAAATGCGTCAAATACTTTGGCATTCCGGATAGGCCATGGAGAAAAGACCAGAATAAAAGTAAGTGTCGCGATGAAAGCTCCGCCCAACCTGTTGGCGGACTGTTGCAACAGAAGCCATCCCGCGATGACGATGAGGATCGGCAGCATCGCGGGGTTGATGAGCGCCGTGAAGCCGCAGTACGCGCCGATGAGAAACCAGCGCGCGGGCCGCATCTGTGCGCCAAAGCGCAGCACCATCGCGACCAGGCCGGTAAGCAGGCAGATGGCAAGCGATGTATCCCAGAAGATGGTCGGCAGCCAGATGAGCGGCAACGAGCAGGCCCAGACCAGCCCGGCGATGGTCGCGGTGCCTCGGCTGAAGAGCCTGCGCGCGATCCGCAGCATCAGCCAGATGGTGAGCAGGTTCAGCGCGGTCTGCAACAGGAAGACGACCACAGCCGACGCAAGCGTGTCGATGCCGAAGAGCTTGAAAATCGCTGCGATCAGGAGCGGGTAACCCGGCGCGATGAAGGCCGTTGGCCCGGTCGGCGGCCCGAACGGTGAGCTTAGCCCGTTGCCAGCGAGGATCGACTTTGCCAGCAGGTCCATCTCCATGCCGCGCGTGAAGAGCCAGCCGCGCGGATAGTTGAGCAGCATTGTGCGCAGGACGAAAAGGCGTAGCGCAAGCGCGATCGCGAGGATGATGATTGTCGATGTGCGTGTACTTTTGACTTCGCTGGCCATGGCCCTTGCTTTGAAGTCTAGCGCACGGCTGCGGAGATGCCATTAGCACTCATGGGTGATCCCATGTCGCAAAATCGAGACACGGATCACCCAGAGTCCAGGATGCAATTATTTAGGTTGGGGGACGATGCGCAGGTAAGGCTTCGGAGACTTCCAGCCGTCGGGATACTTGGCCCTGGCTTCGTCATCCGTGACCGTGCCCAGGATGATGACGTCCTGGCCGTCCTTCCAGTTGGCCGGCGTCGCGACCTTGTGCTGCGCGGTCAGCTGGATGGAGTCGAGCACGCGCAGAATCTCGTCGAAGTTGCGGCCGGTCGACATGGGATAGCTGAGCGAGAGCTTGATCTTCTTGTCAGGGCCGACGATGAAGACGGTGCGCACAGTGGCGTTGTTGGCGGCGGTGCGTCCTTCGCAGCTGTCGCCGGCTTCGGCGGGCAGCATGTCGTACAGCTTTGCGACCTTTAGCTCGGTATCGCCGATCATGGGGAAGGTGACGGCGTGGCCCTGGGTCTCTTCGATGTCGGCGGCCCAGCCTGCGTGCTTCTCGACAGGGTCGACCGAGAGGCCGATCACCTTGGTGTTGCGCTTTTCGAACTCGGGCATCAGGCCGGCCATGTAGCCGAGTTCGGTGGTACAGACCGGCGTATAGTCCTTGGGGTGCGAAAAGAGGATGGCGTAGCCGTCGCCGATCCACTCGTGAAAGTTGATGGGCCCCTGGGTGGTTTCGGCCGAGAAGTCGGGGGCGGTATCGTTGATGCGCAATGACATGAAACTCCTCCTGGAGGGTGCTGCCTGCATTAGAGTGCGCGCTGAATGGGGAGGATTCAGGCTGGAGACGATGATACCCGAAAGCCTTAAGGAGGTGGTTAGCCGAGGATGGTTTCGGGCACCGCCGTGGTGTCGATCGCGGGCCGCCGCCAGCCCTCGCTCAGCCAGACCAGCATGCCGGAAAGTAGAACAATCGAGATGGAGAATTTCAGCAACAACGGGGCCTTGGTCGGCGACAAGAAACCTTCCAGCAGGCCGGCGACGATCAGCAGCGGCACCGTACCCGCCAGCAGCCGGATGGATTCGCTGCCGGCCAGCGCGACGGCATCCTTGCGGCGCAGAAAGCCGGGGAATAGCAATCCGGTGCCGAGCCGCAGCCCGGCCCCGCCGGAGATGAAGATGCTGGGCAGCTCCAGCGCACCGTGCGCCGCAACGAAGCTCCACAGGCTGAGCGCCATGCCGTGCTGCCCGCACACCGTCGCGATCAGCCCGATATCGAAGCCGTTGAACGCCATGAACCACAGCGTGCCGATGCCAAACAGGATGCCGGAGGCGTACGTGTAGAAGCAGACGCCGACGTTGTTGGTCATAATGGCGCTGGAGTTCTGCGGCTCCGAGCCGAGGATGGAGTCGGTCCACATCTGGTGATGCTCGATCTTGTCCATCATCTCCGGGCCGAGCGCGGCCTGGGCGAACTGCGGCCGCGCCACGGCGAGGATGACGCCCAGCATTGCGCCGGCGAAGAAGAGGAGAAACGCCGCGGCGGTGTAGGGGAACAGCCGCCGGAAGACGCGCGGATATTCGTAGACCATGAAGCGCCACACCGAGCGCGGGCTCATCTCGCTGCCGTTGTAGACGAAATTATGTGCGCGGCTCACCAGCCGGTTGAGATAGGCTTCGAGTGTGCGCGAGCCGGCGTCGGTGCGCACGGCGGAGAGATCCGCGGCGGCCTGGCGGTAGAGCAGGCCGAAGTCGCGCAGTTCGGCGGCGGAGAGCGTCTTCAGGCCGGAGGTCTCGGCCTGTTTTGCGGCGGATTCGAGGCGGTTCCAGTTATCCTTGCGCAGTTCGATCCAACGATTTGAGATCATAAGTTTCTCGAAGTACAGTCTGATCCTGGCTGTTCGGAGCGCTTCAAACCTATGCCTGAAGTAAACTTCTATGCCGACCAGCTTAACATCGAAACGCCGGAGCAGGTAGATCTGCACTTTCCCATCGCCGGCATCGGCAGCCGTTTTATCGCGGTGCTGCTCGATACCGTCTTTCAGGGCATCGCCTATACGCTGCTGATCCTGCTGATTTATCTGCTCACAAAGAACGCCGCCGATCCCACAGTGCACAACAGCAAGCGGGCGGATGAGTGGATCACCGCGGCCGTCATCCTGTTTCACTTCCTGCTGTACTGGGGCTACTACGCGCTGTTCGAGGCGTACTGGAAGGGCCAGACGCCGGGCAAGCGGCTGATGAAGCTGCGCGTCCTGAAGGACTCCGGCCGCTCCATCACGCTGTTCGAATCGATGATGCGCAACCTGGTGCGGGTGATCGATATGCTTCCGGGCTGGTACCTGATCGGGCTGATTTCGATGCTCTGCAATAAGCAGAACAAGCGCCTGGGAGACTTCGTCGCCGGCACCATCGTCGTGCACGAGCGCATGGACGAGCAGCCGTTGATGTCCCACGTCAGCCGCACGTTTACCTCGTCCCTGTACCCGGAACAGGCCGCCGTGACCAGCCTGATGCCGCATGCCCGGCAGGAGTGGGCCGCGAACGAAGCGGGCCTGCCGGCCGATGCGGTGGCGCGGTTGCAGCCGAGCGATCTGCATACCATCGAGATCTTCTTCAGCCGCGCGCTGGACCTGAGCGTCCAGAAGCGCGAAGAGCTCGGCACCCGGCTGGCCGCGACGATGAGCGCAAAGATGCAGTTTCCGCTGCCCGAGGGCGTAAGGCCGGAGCGGCTGCTGGAGCTGATCGCGCACAAGATGCGGTCGCAGGGGCGCGGTTGACCCAAAGACCAGTCCGACATTTACACTCATAAACACTCGTAAATCCACCCACCCGTCATCTGCATCCAAGGCTGCTTATGGCTGAAGCGATCAAGACGTGTATCCCTGCCCGGCTCGATCGCCTTCCCTGGTCGCGGTGGCATTGGCTGGTGGTCATCGCGCTGGGCGTGACGTGGGTGCTGGACGGCCTGGAGGTGACGCTGGCCGGGACCATTGGCGGCGTGCTGAAGCAAGCGCTGCACATGAGCGACGCACAGGTGGGCGTGTCGGCGACGTTCTACCTGGCGGGTGCGGTCATCGGCGCGCTGTTCTTCGGCTGGTTGACGGACCGCCTGGGACGCAAGAAGCTCTTCACGGTTACGCTTCTAATTTATCTGGTGGCGACGGCGGCGACCGCCTTCTCCTGGGACTTCCACAGCTATTCTCTCTTCCGTTTCATCACAGGTCTCGGCATCGGCGGCGAGTATGCGGCCATAAACTCCGCCATCGACGAGCTGATTCCCGCACGTCTGCGCGGACGCATCGACCTCATCATCAACTCCACCTACTGGCTGGGCGCGGCGCTGGGCGCGGCTGCGACCATCCTGCTGCTGAACGGCCATCTGGTCGCGCAGGACAGGGCCTGGCGCTTCGTCTTCGGCATGGGTGCGGTGCTCGGTCTGGGCGTGATCTTTCTGCGCCATTATGTTCCGGAGAGCCCGCGCTGGCTGGTCATTCACGGGCGCAATGACGAGGCGGAAAAGATCGTCGGCGATGTCGAGGGTATCGTCGCCAAACAGACCGGCGAGCGGCTCCCGAACCCGGATGAGGATGCCGTTGAGATTCATCCGCGCGACCATACCTCGCTGAAAGAGATCTGGGGCGCGATGACCGGCGAAAACGGCTCGCGATCTCTTCTCGCGCTTACCCTGATGGTCGCGCAGGCGTTCTTCTACAACGCCATCTTCTTTACCTACGCCCTGGTGCTGGAGCGCTACTACAACATTCCGCCGGTAAAGGCCGGCTACTACATCTTTCCGTTTGCGATCGGCAATGTGCTCGGACCGCTCCTGATCGGCCATCTGTTCGACACCGTGGGCCGCAGGAAGATGATCACGCTGACCTACGCGCTCAGCGGCGTGCTGCTGGTCATCACCGGAGCCTTGTTCAAAGCCGGCGTCCTGACCGCGATCACCCAGACGGCATGCTGGACCGGGATCTTCTTCGTAGCCAGCGCGGCGGCGAGCGCGGCGTACCTCACCGTCAGCGAGATCTTCCCGCTGGAGGTTCGCGCCATGGCGATCAGCATCTTCTACGCGATCGGCACGCTGGTTGGAGGCGCGGGTGCACCCGCGCTCTTCGGCAAGCTGATCGAATCGGAGTCGCGCAGACCGTTGTTCTTCGGCTACCTCGGCGCGGCGGTGCTGATGATTGTCGCCGGTGCCGTGGAGTGGAAGCTGGGCGTGGACGCCGAGGGTAAGTCGTTGGAAAGCATCAGCAAGCCGCTCTCCGCGACAACGTAGGCGGCTACGGGCCGGAGATTGTGCATCCCATGATAACGCGGCGTCGCGCGAGATGCAGGCGACCGTGACCCAGACGATGACCGAGTTGAACTCAAACGAGAGCGAAACCGCCGCGGAATCCAGCCCCTGGCGCGAGCGCGTGCAGGCGTTGAAAAACATGCCGCCCGTGCTGCGCATCCTGTGGGATTCCGGGCCGGCCGTGGTGACGTGGGGTCTGATCCTGCGCGTCTTCGTCGCGGTGCTTCCATTCGGCATCGCGAAGGTTGCGCAGTACATCGTGACGGACATCGCGAACCACATTCACGGACAGGCGCTGCCGCAAAACTTCTGGATGCTGGTCGCGACGGAAGTCACGTTGAACGTCATCTTCGGCCTGCTGACGCGCGCCATCGACTACAGCGACTCGTTGATCGCCAACCGCTATACCCAGTACATCAGTGTGCGGGTGATGGAGCAGGCCTCGCGGCTCGACCTGACCACGTATGAGAATCCGCTCTTCTACGACCGCCTGGAGCGCGCCCGCGTGCAGGCGACCGACCGCCTCGGCATGATCCAGCAGATGGGCCGGCTCTTCCAGCAGGTCATCACGACGGTGGTCTTTTCCGCGGCGCTGGCATGGGCTTCGCCGTGGCTGGTGCTGCTGCTCCTCCTGGGCGTGCTGCCGTCGTTCCTGGGCGAGACCCACTACGCCTTCCTCGGCTACGCCAAGAACTTCCGCCAGACCACGCGCAAGCGCCAGATGGAGTACTACCGCGAGGTCGCCGGCAGCCGCGAGGGCGCCAAGGAAGTGAAGCTCTTCGGGTTGAACAAGTTCTTCACCTCGCGCTTCAAGGAGCTTGCCGGGCAGATCTATCGCGAGGACGTTGCATTGTCGCGTTCCAAGCTGATCGTCGGCGGCCTGCTCGGAATCATCGGCACGCTGGGCTACTACGGCGCGTATGTGTACGTGATCTGGCGCACGCTGCACGGCGCGTACGACATCGGCATGTTCACCTTCCTGACAGCCGCGATCCAGCAGGCGAGCTCCAATCTGCAGCAGGTCTTTTCGACCGCCTCCGGCATCGCCGATCAGGCGCTCTTCCTCACCGATCTGCTCGCGTTCTTCGCGATGAAGCCGACGGTGCAGTCGAAGGATGGCGGCCTGCCAACGCCGGCCACGATCGCCAAAGGCTTCGAATTCCGCAATGTTTCGTTCGCCTATCCCGGCTCCGATCGCGTGATCCTGAAGAACTTCAACCTGACGCTTTCGCCGGGCGAGCGCATCGCGCTGATCGGCGAGAACGGCCAGGGCAAGACCACGGTCGTCAAGCTGATTACACGTCTGTACGACCCCACCGAAGGCCAGATTCTGCTCGATGGCGTCGACCTGCGCGAGTACTCGCTCGAAGACCTGCATCGTCACATCGGCGTCATCTTCCAGGACTTCATGCGCTTTGAAATGACGGCTCGCGAGAATATCGCCGTCGGGCTAATAGACGAAGGAAGCGCAGAAGGTATCGACCAGCGCGAGATTGACGCTGCCGCGCACAAGAGCCTCGCCGATACGGTCGTCAGCAAGCTCGCGGGCGGTTACGACCAGATGCTCGGGCGCAGATTCGAAGGCGGCGTCGAGCTCTCGGGCGGCGAGTGGCAGAAGATGGCGCTGGCCCGCGCCTATCTTCGTGATGCGCAATTACTCATCCTCGATGAGCCCACGGCGGCGCTCGACGCCAAGAGCGAGCTCGAAGTCTTCGAGCGCTTTGCCGAGTTGACGCAGGGCAAGATGGCGCTGCTGATCTCGCATCGCTTCTCGACCGTGCGCATGGCCGACCGCATCGTCGTGCTGTCGGGCGGCCAGTTGATCGAAGAAGGCGACCACCAGAACCTGATGGCGCGCAACGGCGTGTACGCGGGCATGTTCGAGATGCAGGCCGCGAGTTATCGTTAGGAGCGATCTTTGCTGGACCAGCAGGCGAAAGGGGCAACGGGATACACGCACTTCGACTTCGAAGCCAACGCGGACGAAGCTGAGCAGGCGTGGCCCGAGACGCCGTATGTCTCGGACGAAGCCCTGCGCGACGACGCCGCTGCTCTGGTCGCGGGCTGGGAGATGATCGCGCCCGCGAGCCCGCACACCTGCCTTCCGGATCGCCTGAAAAAGCTGGTACCGCGGCTTAGACTGGCGATGGACAACGCTCGTGCGCAGGGTACGAATCCGCAGCTCTCCCCCGAACTGTCTTTGCTGCGCAGCCGGCGCATGCTGCGCGCGGCCATCGCCTTCAACCAGCACGATCTGGAACGCTTCGAGCAGTTGCCGCACGTCCACATTCCGCGCGAGGGTGTGCTGCCGCGCATCGCGAACCTGGCCGAGATGTACATGGCCGTCACGCGCGGCATCTGGTCGGAGCATTCGCTCACCACCTACCTCCAGCGCGTGCAGCAGAAGCACGCGCTGCTGATGGACGAGGTGCAGATGCTTCCGCTGGCCCTGAAGTTCGCGCAGGTGGAGTGGATTCTGGATCGCGCGGAAGAGGGCGCAGGCACTCCGTCGGCGATCCCCGCCGCCATCCACAGCATGCTGCGGCTCAACCAGTACGAGTGGGAGCGGCTGCTGGAATCGCTCGTCGGGTTCGATACGATCCTGCGGCAAGACGCGGTCTTCGCGGCCATGGATGCCGACACGCGCCAGCGCTATCGCCCGCAGGTGGCGCACCTGGCCAAGCACGCGGACTTTAACGAGACGGAGACCGCATGCGCGGCGATCGAGTTGGCACGCGCGGCCGGCGATCCCAACCCGCGCCGTGCGCAGCGCGTACAGCATGTCGGCTACTATCTGCTGGCCGAAGGACTGCCCGCGCTGAAGCATCGCATCGGCTATCACGCGCCGCCGGGCGAACGCATGCGCGTCTTCCTGCGCAGCCACAACGACGACTTCTACCTCATCGGCATCATCGTGCTGTCGGTGCTGCTGATTGTGCCCATCACCGCGCCGCTGGTGCCGCATCACAATTTCTGGCTGGTGATGATGACGCTGCTGCTGGCGCTGCTTCCGGTCACGCAGGGCGCGGTCGATATCGTCAATGGGTTGGTCGCGATGGTTATCGGGACCGAGGCGCTGCCGAAGCTCGACTACGCGAAGGGCGTGCCGGAGGAAGCATCGACGCTGGTCGTCGTGCCTACGCTGCTGCTGCACGAGCGCCAGGTGGCGGAGCTGTTTGAGGATCTCGAAGCGCGCTACCTGTCGAACGAAGATCGCAACATCCACTTCGCGCTGCTCACCGATCTGCCCGACACGCCCACGCAGCCGCCGCCCGATGAAGGCCATCCGCTCGTCCAGATGGCGATGCGCTACACCGAGAACATGAACGCGAAGTATGCGAA
>CAXTMK010000004.1:29732-52273 GCA_964245315.1 uncultured Acidobacteriaceae bacterium
ACGGCGGCGGTTTTTTCCTGCTGCATCTCCATCGCGTCTTCAATCGCAGGCAGGGCGTGTGGATGGGCTGGGAGCGCAAGCGCGGCAAGCTGCTCGACCTGAACAAGCTGCTGCTCCACGAGTACGACAGCTTCCCCATCAAGTCCGGTCCGCTGCCCATCCTCGAACGCGTCAGGTACGTCATCACGCTCGACTCCGACACCATGCTGCCGCACAACGCCGCGCGGCGCATGATCGGCACGCTGCACCATCCGTTGAATCGCGCGCTCATCAGCCCCAGCTCCGGCATCGTCACGACCGGCTACGGCATCCTGCAGCCGCGGGTCGGAGTAAGCGTCTCGTCGGCCTCGCGCTCGCGCCTGGCGGCCATTTACTCGGGCGAAACGGGCCTCGACATCTACACGCGAGCGGTCTCCGACGTGTATCAGGATCTGTTCGGCGAAGGCATCTTCACGGGCAAGGGCATCTATGAGGTGAAGGTGCTGCACCAGGTGCTGGAGCGCCGCTTCCCGCGCAACTCGCTGCTCTCGCACGACCTGATCGAAGGCGCCTACGTCCGCGCCGCCCTGGTTTCGGATGTTGAGGTGATCGACGATTATCCCTCGCAGTATCACGCGCACACACGCCGCAAACACCGCTGGATTCGCGGCGATTGGCAGATTCTGCGCTGGCTCTTCTCGCCCGTGCCGGATGAGAGCGGGCGGCTGGTGCCGAACCCCATCAGCCTGATCTCGAAGTGGAAGATCCTCGATAACCTGCGCCGCAGCCTGGTCGAGCCGGTGACGTTTTTAATCCTGGTCTTCGGCTGGTTCTTCCTGCCCGGCGGCGCGCTCTACTGGACACTCATCACGGCCGCGCTGCTGCTGCTGCCCGCGACCGTGCAGCTCGGCTTCGATCTGCTGCGCAGCCTTTATACCCTTAGCCGTCTTGCGTTGCAGGGTGCGCTGGCCGCGTTCGGAGCGTCGCTTGCGGTTGCGGTGATTCACCTGACGTTCCTCGCGCATCAGGTGATGCTTTCGCTCGATGCGATCGTGCGTTCGATCGCCCGCAGCTACTTCTCCGGCCGCCATCTGCTGGAGTGGGAGACGGCCGCGCAGGCGGAGTCGAGCACCAAGCGGACCTCGCTCGACATCTATCTGCAGCTATCGCCGCTGGTCGCATTGGTGTTCGCCGCCGTATTGTATTTTGCTCACCGTCAGGCGCTGAGCGCCGCCAGCCCGGTGCTGTTGCTGTGGGTCGTCGCACCGTTCGCGGCGGCGTGGCTGAACTCGCCTCCGCGCAGCGACGAAGGCGCGTTGGGCAAGGCCGACGAGGTCTTCCTGGCGGAGCAGGCGCAGCGCATCTGGCGCTTCTACGCCGACTATGCCGGCGAGGAGAATCACTGGCTGGTGCCCGACCATGTCGAAGAGAAGGACTTCAACCAGGTGCGGCTGCTGACGCCCACCAACATCGGCATGCTGCTGAACGCGAGGCTCGCCGCCTACGAGTTGAACTTCACCACGCTGCCTGAGTTTGTCGCCACGACGTTAGGCTCGCTCGCGAGTTACGGGCGCTTGGAGAAGTATCGCGGACACGTCTTCAACTGGTACGACCTGGTGACGCTGCGGCCCACCGAGCCGGTCGAAGTTTCGACCGTGGACAGCGGCAACCTGGCGGCCGCGCTGTACACCTTGCGGGCCGGCGCGCTCGACCTGATGAAGCGTCCGGTGCTCTGCATGGAGAGCTTCTCCACCATCGACGGCGGGCTCTCGCGAACGCTGCGGGAGTGCGTGGAACGCATGCTGCGCATGGACGGCCATGCACTCGTGACGCCGCCGGGGACGCCGCATGACAAGTGGGCTCAGCAGGAAGTGGCGCGCCGCCGTGTAGCATTGGCCGCGCTCGTCGAGTCGTGTCTCCCGTGGCTGCTGCCCGAGTTCGCGCCGCTGGCTCCGCTGTTTCCGCAGATGAACGAGGCTCCCTCGACCGAGCAAGCCGAGTTTTACTTCCGCCAGCTAAGCGAAGAACTGGGCCGCCTCGATGCGGCGTCGCCGCATCGTGCCCTCGGCGATGAGTTGCGCCTCCGCCTGCAGTCCGCGCTGGAGCGTGTGCGCGAACTCCACCTGCACTTGCAGCAGATCAGCGATCTCGCCGAACGCTTCGCCGAAGAGATGGACTTCAGCTTCCTCTTCGTCGAGTCGCGCATGCTGCTCGCGAACGGCTTCGACAGGTCGACGCAGCAACTGCACAAAACCTGCTTCGATCTGCTCGCGTCCGAGGCTCGCACCGCTGCGTTCCTGGCGGTCGCCAAGGGAGAGATTCCGCAGCAGAGCTGGTTTAGGCTTGATCGATCCCACACACTCATCAAGGGCCGCGCCGTGCTGCTCTCGTGGACGGCG
The DNA here is from genome assembly GCA_964245315.1 of uncultured Acidobacteriaceae bacterium. Lineage (GTDB taxonomy): Bacteria > Acidobacteriota > Terriglobia > Terriglobales > Acidobacteriaceae > Edaphobacter. The sequence goes on from CAXTMK010000004.1 coordinate 32,111, forward strand.
ACGATGTTCGAGCACCTGATGCCCACGCTATGGATGCGCTCCTATCCGTCGACGCTGCTGACAAACTCGTTGAGCGCTGTCATCCAGGTCCAGATGGATCATGTGCATGGCATGCCGTGGGGCATCTCCGAGAGCGGCTACGCCGCGACCGACGCGAACGGCCACTACTTCTACCAGGCGTGGGGCATCCCCACCATCGCGCTCAAATACAAGGCCGAGGACGGCCCGGTGATCTCGCCCTACTCGACCTTCCTGGCGCTGCCGCTGATGCGCAAAGCCGCCATGAGCAATTTGCGGCGCATGGCCGCGCTGGGTTGGGTGGGCGAATACGGCTTGTACGAAGCGGTCGACTACATCCAGCGCGAGCCGCGCATGGTGCGCACCTGGATGGCGCATCATCAGGGCATGTCGTTGCTGGCGATCGCGAATGTGCTGCGCGGCAACATCTTCCAGGCGTGGTTCCATGCGAATCCGCGGGTGCGCGCGGCCGAGCAGTTGCTGCACGAGAAGCCGCTGGGCCGCGAGATGTTGAACCGGCTCGGTAAGGAATCGACAGCGGCGAAGCAAAAGGCGGCGTAAGCTGATAACGTCTGCACGTCGCATGGCATCAGAGGGCATTATGTCGGCACAGAAGCGTCTTCTCAACTCCTCCGCGGACCCACAGCCACACGTCACGGTAACGATCGACGGCACTGCGTTCGCGGCCTCCCAGGGTGAGTTGCTGGTGGACGTTGTCAACCGCGCGCTGCCCGAGCGCCATCTCGCGCAGGTCTGCTATCACCCCCAGATGGGTCCGGTCCAGACCTGCGATACCTGCATGGTTGCGGTCGACGGCGCCATGGTGCGAGCCTGCGCGACCCCGGTTACAGCGGGCATGCGGGTCGAGACCGAAGGCGAGCGGCAGGATATCGCGCAACGCGAGGCCTTCGATCGCATCCTGCAAAATCACCAGCTGTACTGTACGGTATGCGACAACAACAACGGCAACTGCACCATCCACAACGCGACCGAGCATCTCGACGTAAAACACCAGGCCCGGCCGTACCAGACCAAGCCCTACGTGCAGGATCATTCGAACCCGTTTTATCGCTACGATCCTGACCAGTGCATTCTGTGCGGGCGCTGCGTTGAAGCCTGCCAGAACGTGCAGGTGAATGAGACCCTGACCATCGACTGGGAGAGCAGGCATCCGCGCGTGCTGTGGGATGGCGGCGAGCAGATCGCCGGCTCCTCATGCGTCAGCTGCGGGCACTGCGTTACCGTTTGCCCGTGCAACGCGCTGATGGAGAACTCCATGCTCGGCCATGCCGGCTACCTGACCAACCTGCCGGGCAAGGTGCTGGACGTGATGATCAAGACGGTCAAGGATATCGAGCCCGAGACCGGCTACGGGCCCATCCTGGCGCTCTCGACCGCGGAGTCCGCGATGCGCACACTGCGCGAGAAGCGGACCAAGACGGTGTGCACCTACTGCGGCGTGGGCTGCTCGTTCGACGTGTGGACCCGCGACCGGCACATCCTTAAGATCGAGCCGGCGGATGGTCCGGCCAACGGCATCTCCACCTGCGTCAAGGGCAAGTTCGCGTGGGACTTCATCAACTCCGACGACCGCCTGAGCGTGCCCTTGATCCGCGCGAAGACGCCGCAGGGGACCGACACCTTCCGCGAGGCGACATGGGACGAAGCGCTCGATCTGATCGAGTCGAAGTTCAAACAGATCCGCCAGGAAGACGGCCCCGATGCGCTGGCCTTCATCACCTCGTCGAAGTGCACCAACGAAGAAAGCTACCTGATGCAGAAGCTGGCGCGAGCCGTCATCGGGACCAACAACATCGACAACTGCTCGCGCTACTGCCAGACGCCCGCGACCATGGGCCTGAGCCGAACCGTACACTACGGCGGCGATTCGGGCTCCATCGCCGACATTGAAAAGGCCGGGCTGGTGCTGGTGATCGGCTCGAACACCAGCGAGAGCCATCCCGTGCTGGCGACGCGCGTAAAGCGCTCGCACAAGCATCGTGGCCAGCGGCTCATCGTCGCCGACCTGCGCAAACACGAGATGGCGGAGCGCGCCGACATCTTTATCCGGCCGAAGCCCTCGACCGATGCCGTGTGGCTGAATGCGGTCGCGAAGTACATCCTCGACCAGGGCTGGCACAAGGCCGAGTTTGTCGAGAAGTGGGTCGATAAGTTCGACGAGCAGAAGGAATCGCTAGCCGCGTACACGCTTGAATTCGCCGAGAAGACGACCGGTATCTCCGCCGAAACGTTGAAGCAGATCGCCCACGAAATCGCGCATGCCGACGGCGTCTGCATTCTGTGGGCGATGGGCGTGACGCAGCACTGCGGCGGCTCGGATACTTCAACCTCCATCTCCAACCTGCTGCTGCTCACCGGCAACTACATGCGCCCCGGCGCGGGCGCTTACCCCTTGCGCGGCCACAACAACGTGCAGGGCGCCAGCGACTTCGGCTCCATGCCCGACGCCTACCCGGGCTACCAGAAGGTTGCGGACGAAAGCCTGCGCGCGAAGTTCGAGGCCGGCTGGGGCGTCACGCTGCCGGCCAGGAAGGGTCTCGACAATCATGAGATGATTCGCGCCATCCACGAAGGCAAGCTGCGCAGCATGTACATCAAGGGCGAAGACACCATCACCTCGGACGCCAACGCCGGCGATGTGGGCGCGGCGCTGGCGAAGCTCGAATTTCTCATCATGCAGGATGTCAACTTCTCCGAGACCTGTGCCTATGCCGACGTGGTGCTGCCGGCTTCGCCTTCGCTTGAAAAAGACGGCACCTTCACCAACACCGAACGCCGCATCCAGCGGCTGTACAAGGCGCTCGAGCCGCTCGGCCAATCGAAGCCCGACTGGCAGATCCTCCAATTGGTCGCGAACCGTATGGGCGCGGGGTGGAACTACCAGCATCCCTCCGAGATCATGCACGAAGCCGCTGCCCTGACGCCGCTCTTTGCGGGCGTTACCTACGAGCGGCTGGAAGGCTACAAGAGCCTGCAGTGGCCGGTCGCGAAGGATGGCAAGGATTCGCCGCTGCTGTTCACGGAGAAGTTCCCCTTTCCCAATGGCAAGGCGCACTTTCATCCCATCGAGTGGATTCCGCCGAGCGAGGTTAACAACCAGGAGTACAGCAATCACCTGAACAACGGCCGCCTGCTGGAACACTTCGAGCAGGGATCCATGACCTATCGCACTAAAGGCATCAAGCGCATGACGCCGACCAACTTCGTCGAGGTATCGCCGGATGAGGCGAGCCGGCGCGGCTTTGAGACCGGCAGCATGGTGCATCTGCGCAGCGAATTCGGCGAGGCGACCGTGCCCGTGCTGGTGACCGATCGCGTAGAGGGTTCGCAGCTTTACATGCCGCTGAACTCCGTGCTGCAGCCGGTGAATCGGCTGACCGGCTCGCAGGTGGATCGCGCGACGCATACGCCGGCGTACAAAGAGGTCTCGGTAAAGATGACGCTGATCGAGAAGTCCGGTCCCAGCCCGCTTCCGGCGGAGAACTTCCGCAACGGCACGCGCACTCCCCAGACCGGCGTCGAGGTAGAGCGCAAATGGGCTCGCGCCGACTACAAACTGCCTGGCGAGAGCGCAGGCGATAAACTGGTACAGATCAAGACGACAAAGGTCTAGCGATGGCAAATCCAATCACGTTCAAGCCGAAGTCAGTCGATCCGAAGCAGGAGCTGCAGCGCCGGCTCGATGCCGCGCCCACCCAGCATGCGGAGGCGTTGCTGGTGGCTTACGACCTGCTCGAAGAGGCGCATCGCCAGGGCATTCTCGACGCGCTGCATGGGGCCATCGGCGCAAAGGACACCATTGTCGGGCTGCTGGCGAAATACTCCGCCGAACCGGTGAGCGTAAACGCGATTCGCAATCTGCTCATCATGGGCAAGATACTAGGAACGCTCGAACCGGAGCCTTTGTCACAGATGTCGAAGCAGATGGCGGAGGCCTTGGACACGCACAAGCGCGAGTCCGAAGCGCCTTCGCTGTGGGCGCTGATCAAGCGGGTGCGCACACCGGAAGCCCGGCGCGGGCTGTCGTTTATGACGCTGATGCTGGGTGCGATCGGCCGCTCGACCGATCCAGGTTCTCGATGAAGCTGAGGATCAAAGGCAATTCACTTCGTCTGCGCATCTCGCAATCGGAGATGCAGGCGCTATTGCGCGATGGCGAAATCGAAGACACGATACGCTTCGCCCCGGCCCACGATGCCAGCCTGACCTATGCGCTGCGACTTGAGCAAGCGGCTGCGGAGATCGGGCTCGACTACCAGCCGCAACGGGTGACTGTCCTGCTTTCAACCGCGGCAGCAGCCCATTGGGCGAGAACTGGCGACGTCGGCATCTACGGCGAGTCGGCCAGCGGCGTTGCGCTGCTGGTGGAGAAAGATTTCGCATGCCTCGACAGCGACGACCCACAGTACGCCGATGCGTTTCCCAATCCCAAGGCTGGTGTCGCGTGTTAGCACGGATGTAGTTTGGTTTGTCATCCCGCAGCGATCTGCTGTTGCACTTAACTCAAATGCAGATCCCTGCGGTGTTGACAACAAGAAAACTGAACAAGTTCCGTAAATCGCTGAGACTTACCAGCAGCCAGTTGTTTGAGGTACTCTTATCGGGCAATTTCGATTGGTCCGACCACGGAGACTCTCTTCATGCGATACCTGCTTTTCCTGCTCGCTCTTGTACCCTCATCGTTCGCGCAAGACACGCGCAACGTAACCGAACCGGTGATCCCCCCGGCATGCGCCACGCTCGACGCGCAATTGACGCGAGTCGAGAAGAGTCTTGCCCCAGCCGACGAGCAGAAGCTCGACACCACCCGCATTCAGGCCGCGCTGGACAAGTGCGGCAAAGGGCGCGGCGTACTCCTGCGCTCGCACGACGCCGCCAACGCCTTCCTGAGCGGGCCGCTGGAGCTGCGCGACGGCGTCGCCCTGATCGTCGGCAAGGGCGTGACGCTCTTCGCCTCGCGCGATCCGGAGGTCTTTGCGACCGCGCCCGGAGCCTGCGGCGTGGTCTCGAATGCGCGCGGCGGATGCAAGCCGCTGATCTCCGCAAAGCATGTTACCGGCGCGGGCGTGATGGGCGACGGAACCATCGACGGGCGCGGCGGCGAGAAGCTGCTGGGTAAGGAGGTATCGTCGTGGGATCTCGCGGAGCAGGCGCGCGCGGGCGGAAACCAGCAGGTGCCGCGGCTGATCGTGACCGATACCGCCAACGACTTCACGCTCTACCGCATCACGCTGAAGAACTCTTCGAACTTCCACGTCGTCTACAACCATGGCGACGGCTTCACGGTGTGGGGCATCAAGCTCGATACGCCCAAACGCCTGGCGCGCAATACCGACGGCATCGACCCCGGTTCGGGTTCAAAGAACATCACCATTACGCGGAGCTGGATCCGCACCGGCGACGACAACGTCGCGATCAAGGGCGGCCCCGGCGGCGTGACCAACATGACGGTGAGCCACAATCATTTTTACTGGGGCCACGGCATGTCCATCGGGTCCGAGACCAACGGCGGAGTGAGCCAGTTGCGCGTAACCGACCTCTCGCTCGACGGGCCGGACTCGGGCATTCGCATCAAGTCCATGGGAACGCGCGGCGGCCTGGTGCACGACCTCATCTACGACGATGTGTGCGTCCGCAACTCGCCGCGGCCGATCGATATCACGATGGCGTACTCCGCCAACGGGCCGGTGAAAGGGCCTTCGCCGCCGACGTTCCAGGACATCACCCTGAAGAATGTGCGCGTCTCGGGCGGAGGCAAAATCCTCTTCGACGGCTACGACAAGGAGCATCGCGTCGGCGTGCGGCTGGACGATGTCTTCCTCACGGATCGCGATTCGGCATCGCCTGCGTACAGCTACACGGTGAACTTTGCGGATGTAACGCTGGGCCCTGGCGCTTCGAACCTGCAGGTGCCCTCGACCAACGATTCGACCGTGCAGGGCACGGCGGCTTCGTGCGCGGAGAAGTTTGTCGCGTTTCCGGAGCAGTGAAAAAGCAGATCCCTTGGTGATAACAAACCAAAGGGATTGTTGTCATCCCGAAGGGATCTGCTTTCGCCTTCTTCTATCTATCGCGCCAGATCAGCAGCCAGCCCGCAATCCTTCAGCCCTTTGATCCCCGTCACCACTGACTCCGCGTTCAGCTTCGCCCCTGCCCTGCGGCTGTGCTGCACGTCGTTGAAGTACGGCCTGGTCGCCTCTTCGCCCAGCGCGTCGTACTTGTTGGCGCTGATGGTGTTCAGGTCGATAAAGCGCACGCCGGCCTTCTGCGCCGACTCCGCCGCCCAGGCCGCATAGCCGTCCATGCCGCGCAGCACCTTACCTTCAACCCACTGGTTGCGCGGCGGCGGCGAGAGAAGGATGACGTTCGCGCCCTTGCCTTTGGCGTCCGCGCAATACTGCCGCAGATACCAGCCGTAGCTGTGGATGGTCTCCTTCTGGTGCGTCGCGGGCGACTCGATCTCCTGGGTCGCGTCGCTGATGCCCGGCAGCGTTGTACGGTCGGGATAGTTCGCTGAGTTGGCGCCGTCGTTGTGGCCGAACTGCAGGATGACCCAGTCGCCGGGCTGCAGGCGATCCAGGATCTTCGCCCAGGCGCCTTCCTGGATATAACCGCGGCTGCTGCGTCCGCCGAGGCCTTCGTTGTAGACGTGAATCTTCGCGGGATCGAACATGGGGATGATCTCCGCGCCCCAGCCCCACGGTCCGGTTGAGCCGTCGCCCGTGCCGGTATGGACGATGGAGTCGCCCACCAGAAACAGCGCCGGGTGCTGGGTGGGCGGCGAAGGCTGTTGCGCGGGGAGGGTAATCGAAGCTAACAACGCAAGCAGCAAAAGATATTTCATTTCAGAGCCTCCGCCCCCACCCCGTCCGACCACATACACAAGCGGCAAGAGATACGGCCACCAATTTCTACACGTTTGGGCGATCAGAAGTCCATACAGGAGCGGGAAGCTATTGCGGAGCAGCAGTAAACCGGGTCGGCGGTCTTACCAGCAACGGGATCAAGGTAGCCAGCAAGACAATTTCCGCAAGCGCATGGAAACCGCTGCGATAGTTCCCGGTTGCCTGGCGCAGATGCGCGACCAGCAGAGGACCAAACGCGCTCGCCGCTCCCCAGGCAGTCAGCATCAGCCCATAGATGGGGCCCACATTCGCCGCACCGAAGTAGTCCGCTGTAAACGCCGGCATGGTGCCGAAGCCGCCGCCGTAGCACATCAGAATGATGAACGCGACGACGGTCACCACCGCCGCGGCCGTAAGGCCGGGCAGGAACCAGAACAGCGCAACCTGCAGCAGGAAGGTGATGATGAACGTCGTCTTGCGGCCCAGCAGGTCGGAGACCCACGCCCAGAAGACCCGTCCCACTGCATTGCCGATGCTGACGATTCCCACTATCCCGGCCGCCGCGGCGACCGTAACCTTCGCAAGCTCCTGAAATACCGGCGACTCCTGTGAGATGAGCGAAATGCCGGCAGAGCTATTGAGGAACAGGATCATCCACAGCGCCCACCACTGCCACGTCCTGAGCGCCTCGCCCAGCGTGTAGTTGCGCGCGGAGCGCTGCGCCGCTTCTGCCGCCGACGGAGTCCATCCCTCCGGCATCCAGCCTGCATCCGGATTGCGCATGAACAGCGCGGCCGCCAATCCCGCAACGATATACGCCGCGCCCAGCACCGCAAACGTATGCAGCACGCCGACGCTGGACATCAGGCGCGTCGCCACGGGAGCGGTAATCAGCGCACCCGCGCCGAAGCCGCCCACTGCGACGCCCGTGATGAATCCGCGGCGATCCGGAAACCACTTGACCAGCACCGAGACGGGGACGATATACGCGAAACCCAGGCCGACGCCGCCTATGAATCCGTAGGTAAGATAAAGCACCCAAAGCTGGTTGGCGGAGAGGCTGGCAAGCAGCGTTCCAAGTCCGTATAAAAAGGCGCCCGTCATCGCGACCGTTCGCGGACCTGCCTTGGCCAGCCACAACCCGCCGAAGAACGCGGCGAATCCCAGCACGACGATGGTAATCGTAAAGGTGAGCGTAACTTCGGAGATGCTCCAGTGAAACTGTTTTGTCAGCGGCGTGCGAAAAACGCTCCACGCGTACACCGACCCCAGCACCACTTGCAGGACGATACCTGCGAGCGCAATCCCCCAACGGTTTACCTTCATGTGCTGCCTCTTCCTTCGCTACGTCAGCGGATGCGTGATTCGTTCCGCGCCATGATAGGCGTTAAAGCGCCTCTCGCGCAGAAAGCCAATCAGCGTAACGTCGAAGTCGCGCGCCACCTGCACCGCCAGGCTCGACGGCGCGCCCACCGCCGCAACCATCGGAATGCCGGCCATCACGGCTTTTTGCAGAAGCTCGAAGCTGGCGCGGCCGGAGAGCATCAGAATGCTTCCGCGAAGTGGAATCGCATCGGCCAGCGCCTGCGCGCCCAGCAGCTTGTCGACGGCGTTGTGGCGGCCTACATCTTCGCGGATCATCACCAGTTCACCCGCCGCCGTAAACAGGCCCGCGCCATGCAATCCGCCGGTGCTCGCAAAAATCTCTTGGGCGGCTCTAAGCCCAGCGGGCAGCCCATAAATCGTCTCCGCGCTCACCGTCAGCGTGTTCACGCGGCGCGGCGGACAGACCGTGCGCAGCGCCAGCAGCGAGGCCTTTCCGCAGATGCCGCAGCTTGAAGTCGTATAGAAGTTGCGCTCCAGCGTCGCCATCCGCACTTCGACATCGGGCTGCAGCTCCACGCAGATCGCATTGCCGGCGGCGGAGACGGGCTCGATGCGCAGAATCTGGCTGCTGTCCTCGATCACTCCCTCGGTAAGCAGAAATCCGGCGGCGAGTTCGGCGTCGTGGCCCGGCGTCCGCATCGTCACCGTGATCGGTTTGGTGCGGCACTCGCCGGCGCGTCCATAGGTCAGCTGAATCTCCAGCGGCTCTTCGACCGCGAGCAGGTCGTCGACGGCTTCGCAGCCCTGCGGCGTTATCCGGTGGGTCGATACCAGCGCGGCCGGCTCCTGCGTCACGTCCGGAACTTTCACTTGCAACCCTTTCTGAATCGCACTGCTGCAATGGATGCGCATTTCGACTTACCTATTGCGACTATTTGCGATTAGAATGCTCCCGCGTACTGGTCGTACCACCAGCCGGCCGCGAGGTCGATCGATGAACGCCGCTGCAAGGATCTTCGCCGGGCTCCTGCTCGCGTCCTCCGCACTCTCGTGCCGGGCGCAGAACCCCGTGCAGTCCACTCCCGTGCCCATCGACTTTTCCTATGCGGGCTTCGAGGCCGGCAAGCCGCTGCCCAGCGTAGGAGCCGTCATCGCGGTGAGACCCTCAGGCAAGGACGACACCTGGCGGCTGCAGTCCGCGATCGACCATGTCGCCGCGATGCCCTTGCAGCGCAACGGATTTCGCGGCGCGATCCTCCTGCGGCCGGGACGATACCCGGTCTCCGGGCATCTGCGCATCGCGGCCAGCGGCATCGTGTTGCGCGGCAGCGAATCCGGCGCGGCCATCGTGGCGGATGGGATCGACCGGCGCACGCTCATCGAAGTGGGCGCCCTGTCCGGGCCTGAGATCGGCACGCCTATCCCGATCGCGGATGAGACGGTGCCTGTCGGCGCGCGCAGCTTCACCGTCTCTGGCGGTGCGACCTTCGCGGTCGGACAGCATATCGTGCTGCGGCGGCCGAGCACGCCGGCCTGGATCAGGTCGCTCGGCATGACCGGGCTGCCGGGCACCTTCGCCAACGCGCGTCTGGACTGGGCGCCCGGTTCGCACGACCTTGTCTGGGACCGCGTCATCACCGCCTTCGATCCTGCCAGCGGCAAGGTCGAGATTGACGCGCCAATCACGACAGCGCTCGAAACAAAGTACGGCGGCGCAACCGTCGCGGCGGTGCAGTCGAACCCGCCCATCCAGCACGTCGGCATGGAAAATCTGACGCTTGAAAGCGCCTTCAACCCGCAGTTCCCAAAAGATGAAGACCACTCCTGGATCGCGCTCGAACTGAACAACGTCGAGGACGTCTGGGTCGCCAACGTGACCGCGCGCCACTTCGTCAGCTCCGCCATCTTCGTCGGCCTGCGCGCGCGCCGCGTCACCGTGCAGGACTGCCGCAGCGAAGCGCCCGTCTCCGAACCCGGCGGATATCGCCGTCAGGCCTTCCTCGTCTACGGCCAGCAGGTGCTGGTGCAGCGCTGCCACAGCGAGGCCGGGATGAACGACTTCGCCACCGGCCTGCTCGCCGCCGGGCCGAACGTCTTCCTCGACTGCGACGCCACCGGCTCGCTTGGAGCCAGCGGCGCGTTTGAGGGCTGGGCCTCGGGCGTGTTGTACGAGAACGTCCGTGTGCCCGACGCGAAGCTGCAGCTCATCCTCGACCAGACTCGCGCGCAGGGAGCCGGGTGGACGGCGGCCAATTCCGTCATCTGGAATTCGAGCGCGCAATCGGTAGAAGCAGCCGGACCGCCTGAAGCGCCGAACTTCGTCGTCAACAACTCGGCTCCGCTCTACGCGGCGGAACGAAAAGCCCGCGGCCTGACGATCACACCCCCGCTATCCGCCCCAAAATACGGCAACATAGCCGAATTCCATGCACCGCCATCGCCAGCGCCCAGGCCCTTACCCACTCATCCCTTCCAGATCGTCAACGGCCGCTTCGTCATCGACGGCCAGATCGCGTGGGGCGAGTCGCAGGGCGAGGCCTGGTGGAAGGGCAGCACGTCACCCGCCGTCGCCCTCCAGCTCACCGGCTCCAGCATCACGCGCTTCATGCCCGGCCAGACCGGTCCCGGCCTGACCGAGGATCTGCCCGAATTCGCCGCCCGCCTGAAGAAGCGCGGCATCCTGTTTCTGCAGGTGGGTCCCGGCCTCTGGTACGACCATCGCCGCGATGCTCACACCATCGTCCAGCAGCCCGACGGCAACGTCTGGGCGCCATTCTTTGAGATGCCGTGGGCGCGCAGCGGCACGGGCACCGCCTTCGACGGGCTGAGCAAGTTCGACGTGTCGCGCTATAACCCGTGGTACTTCCAGCGCCATCGCGAGTTCGCCCAACTGGCCGACGAGCAAGGCCTCATCGTCTACTTCGACCTCTACAACGATCACAACGTGCTTGAGATCGGCCCGCACTACATCGACTTCCCTTGGCGCACCGCCAACACCGTCAGCAACACCGGCATGCCGGAGCCGCCGCCGTACCATCCCGGCGGAACCAAGCTGGATGTGGGCAACGAGTTCTTCTCGGTCGCGAGCGCGCCGCTGCGCAAGCTGCACCACGACTACATCCTCCACGTCCTCGACGAGTTGGGCGACCAGCCCAACGTCATCTTCGGCGCGGCCTACCAGTTCGCGGGACCCCTGGCCTTCGAGCAGTTCTTCCAGGACACCATCGCAGAGTGGGAACAGGCGCACCACCGCAAAATCCGCGTCGCCCTGACCACCGGCAAGAACACCACCGACGCCATCCTCGCCGACCCGGTGCGCTCCAAACAGATCGCCGTCGTGGACATGCGCTACTGGGTTTACTATCCCGACGGCAGCGTGTTCGCGCCCAACGCGGGCGAAAACCACGCCTTCCGCGAGCTGATCCAGACCAGGTTCAAGGGCTACTCCGACACGCCGCCGTTCACCACGCCGGAGATGGTCTACAAGCAGGTGCGCGAGTACCGCGACCGCTTCCCGAACATCGCGCTGGTGCCGATGGAGAGCGGCGCCGGACCCATCCCGATCCTGATGGGCGGCGGTGCAGCGCAGTCGTCGCTGCGTGGCTACGCACCCGGCGCGCCGCGGCGCGAAGGCCCCAATCTCGATGCCATTCTGGATAAGTTCATCCACGACTACCTCGCCACCGACCTCGTCAAGCTCGGCCCGGTCGACGGAGTCGCCGACGCCAACACATGGGTGCTCGCCGGCTCCGCTGCCCACCCGGTGCTCCTCTATTCCCGCTCCGGCCCCACCATCACCCTGACCAAACCGTTAGCCAGCGCAAGCTACCACGCCATCTGGTTCGACCCCAGCTCCGGAACCGCCCAAGACCCAGTCTCGGTCTCCGGCTTAACCCTGAACAAACCCAACGAAAAGGAGTGGCTCTTGCTCTTGAAACCCTGAACCGCCCCCCGCGCTTTTCTCCGCGCCCTCTGCGTTCAATCCTTGTTTGTTCTTAGGGCAGATCGTGCACATTGCAAACGGCTTACACCCTTGGCGACACCAAAAGAAAGTGCGTCCCCTGATACGCCTAACTCCTTTGCCTTGAATACTACTACCGTAACCCGTTTGGAATCAGGACTTTAGAAAATAAGTCGTTCGGAATGAAGACGTTAGCAAAAAAGTAGACCCAACCCAAAGGACGCCCCATGACCGCTCGCTCCCTGCTTCTCCTCACCCTTGCCGCCCCGCTGCTCCACGCGCAGGAAGGTCCGGACCCAAAAGAAATCCCGCAGCCGCCCATCAGGACGCTCGCCAAGCCGCTGCCCGGCGTCGGCAAACTGCCCGTCCGCCCCGACCTGCCCGACATCCTCACCATGAACGACGGGACCAAAGTCACGACTCTCGCGCAATGGAAGAAGCGCCGCGAAGAGATCAGGACCATCCTCTCCTACTACGCGGTCGGCTCCATGCCTCCGCCGCCGGGCAACGTGCGCGGCGAGGAGGTGAAGTCGGAGACGGTGCTCGACGGCAAGGTGAAGTACCGGCTGGTCAGGCTCACCTTCGGCCCCGACCGCAAGCTGGAGCTCTACATCGGCATCTTCACCCCGACGGACGCGAAAGGCCCCGTGCCTGCCATCATCTCGCAGTCGGCCGAGCCGCCCGGCGGACCCGACCTGCCACACTCCGCCCAGGGCCCGAACCAGGGCAAGGGCGAAGACGTGTTGATGATGGTCGGACCCTCAGCGACTCCTCCCCCTGCGCCGCGGCCACGTCCGGCGATGACCGCTGAAGCTGTCGCCAGGGGACGCGCTGATGTGTTTGCTCGCGGCTATGCGCTGGTCGTCTACAACGACAACGACTGCGCCGAAGACACCACCCTGCGCGAAGCCGACGGCAGCTTCACCTTCCGCCACACGCGCTTCTACCCGGCCTATCCCGGCTACGACTGGGGCATCCTGGGCGGCTGGGCGTGGGGAGCGTCGCGCGTCGCCGACTACCTCGTCACCGACCCGACCATCGACAAGACGAAGCTGCTCATCACCGGGGCCTCGCGCGCCGGAAAGTCGGCCCTGGTCTCCGCAGCGTTCGACGACCGCCTGATGGGCGCGCCCGTCGTCACCGGAGGCGGAGGCGTGGGCGCCTATCGCCTCGCCGGCCCCGACCACAGCGAGACGCTGGACATCATGCAGAAGAAGTATCCCAACTGGTTTTCGCCGCACCTGCATGAGTTCTGGGGCCAGCGCGAAAAGCTGCCCTTCGACGAGCACTGGTTCCTCGCGCTGTGCGCGCCGCGTCCGTTCATCGACCTCGAAGGCGATGCCGACACCATCTCCTACCCGCCCGCCGTTGAGAGCTCTATTCGCGCGGCATGGAAGGTCTATGATCTGTATGGCGCGGGCACCGAAGACAAGCTCGGCATCCACTACTCGCACCACCCGCACGCCTTCACCACCGAAGACTGGACCGCGATGATGGACTTCGCCGACACGCAGCTCCGCGGCATGCCGCCGACCAAGTCCTTCAAAACCTTCCTGACGCTCGACCAGCGCAAAGCGGCAGTGGCGGATATCGCGGCTCATACGCCAGCACGTCCGGGGGCGGCTCCCACCGGCGATCCGGGGCCGCCACCGCCTCGGTAGCTCGGGGGTTCGGTATTGGAGATCGTATCCCGGGGGCTAAAGCCCGGATTTGTGGTGGCACGTTATTGCCCGGACTAAAGTCCGGGCCTGGCTCAGAAGCAACGACAGCAGCTGAGAGATGATCGTCAGCAGAAAGGTCTCCAATGTCAGTACGTTTGTCAGAACGCCGCAACTTCCTCAAGCAGGCCGCCCTGGCCGCTCCACTTCTCACCTCACTCGCGAACGCGCAGGAGGCCCGGCCGGCCGCACCGGTTCACAAGCCTGCGCCCGCCGCGCCGCCAACGCCGAAGGTCATCCTGAACGTCAAGGACTACGGCGCGCTCGGCGACGGCGCCACCAAAGACACCGTCGCCATCCAGCAGACCATCGAGCGCTGCTCGGTCTTCGGCGGAGGCGAGGTGGTCGTGCCCGCCGGAACCTACCTGACCGGCGCGCTCGCCCTGCGCACGGGCGTCACCTTGCGCGTCGAGCAGGACGCAACCCTGCAAGGCTCGCCCGACATGGCCGACTACCCCATCGCGCAGGTGCGCTGGGAGGGCCGCTGGATCAAGGGCTACATCGCCTTCATCTCCGCCACGGACGCGACCAATATCGCCATCCTCGGGCCCGGCCGCATCGTCGGCAGCGAAGCCGTAAAGGGACGCGTCAATCGCGAGACGAAGATGCGCCTGCCCGCGCTGCTGGAGTTCATCAACTGCAAGAACGTCCACGTCGCCGACTGCTACACGCAGAACTTCGGCATGTGGTCGATCCACCCGACCTACTGCGAGAACGTCAGCTTCAGGAACGTCGTCGTCAACAGCGGCGCGGACGGCATCGACGTGGACTCCTGCAGGCACGTCGTGATCGACGGCTGCGACTTCGACACCACCGACGACTGCATCTCGCTGAAGTCCGGGCGCGGCGCAGAAGGTTATGCGCTGCTGCGCACGACCGAAGATGTCCGCATCTCCAACTGCAGCTTCAAGGACAAGACCTGGGCCTGCATCGGCATCGGCAGCGAGACCTCGGGCGGCGTGCGCAACGTGCATGTGGAGAAGTGCAGGTGTCTGGGCGCGGGGACGTTCGCCATCTACATCAAGAGCCGGCCCGGCCGCGGCGCGTTTATCGAGGACCTCTATATGAACGACCTCGAAGTCTCGGGCGCGAAGCTTGGCTTCCTGCGCTTTAACATCCTGAACAGCGGCATCGCGGACGAGTACCTCGTGCCCGGCGACGAGGGCATCCCGACCATCCGCAACTTCAGCTTTACCAACATCAAGGTGACGGATGTGCCGACGCTGGTCGACGGTGTCGGAATCCACCCGCACAAGCCGCTGGATGGGTTCGTGCTGGCCAACGTCACGGGGACGTGCGGCAAGGGCATCTCGCTGGCGAACATCAAGCGCGCTAACCTGCGCAACATTAAAGTGACCGGCTTTGAGGGCCCGCTGCTGAGCACCTACAACGTAACTGGCCTGGGGATAACCGGAGCGACGACGCTGGAAGCGGCCAGGCTGCCCGATCCGATCCTGCCGCCCGCCAGGCCTTACATTTTGCACTGAGCGACCCCTCCCATGTTTTCGCGCAAAATCCTGAAACTTAAGGAGTTAGCTCTGAACCATTTTTAGTGCAGCCACTTTTTTCGCGAAGTATAAGAGGGATCGATCAATTCCCCGACGGCCGCTGGATGGAATCCACCACCATCGCCGACACCGCGCCCCGGGTAGCTTCCATCTTCAACCCCAGCTGCTTCTCCACCGCCTCGAACAGCGGCAGGGCGGTCGCGTCCGCGGCCATTTCTGGAGCGTCGCCGCCGAACTCCGACTCATCCGGCGCCCACTCCAGGTCGAAGTCGAAGCGGGCGGTGAGGCCGGTCTGATCGACCACCGGCCGGTCGAGAATGGCGCGCTGCAGCAGCTGGGCCATCTCGCCGACCGTGGCATTGCGCGCCGGCAGCACGACCCTCTGCGGATACACGACCGCCGGCCCCATGATCGGCGGGTCGTAGGGATGCTCGGTCGGCTTCAGCTTTGCGCCGTTATGGGCAATCGTGATCGCGAAGATGGAAAAGTCCTTACTTTCACGATGAAATCGCAGCGCGAATCGCTCCTGCAACAGCGCGCGCAGCATGCGCATCTGCTCGTCGTGCGTGGGGCGGACCGTGCCCGGCGTGCGCGCCTCGATGTTCCACTTATCCTCGTTCATCCAGGCCGGGCCGCCGGAGATCGTCTTCGCATTCAGATCGTAGGCTGCCGCTATCAGCAGCTTCACGGGATAGGCGACCGCGATGAAGCGGTTGGTGCCTTCCAGCTTGAGGTAGCGGCCCTGTTCATCGCCTTTAACGGGTTTGATGGTGGCTACTTCGAAGGCGTCGAAGCTGGAGCGCGGCTGCTGCGCCTGCGCCGCCACCGCTGACATCGCCAGCGCGAAAACTAACCAACGGATCATTCCCAAAGTCTCTCACAGGCGTATCCTGAGACCTCCGATGAAACGATTCACCCTCACGATTGCTCTCGCCATTACCACGCCATTTGCCGCCGCGCCCGCGATGGCGCAGGCCGCTCCGGCGTTTGAGGTAGCGACCATCAAGCCCATCGGCCCGGCCAGCCGCCTGCTCGGCTTCTACGCGTATCCCGGCGGCAGAATCCTGTTGGGGTATTCGACCGTGAAGACGATGATCGAACTCGCCTATGACGTGCAGGACTTCCAGGTGACGGGAGGCCCCGCCTGGGTATCGTCGGACCAGTACGATGTTGTCGCACTGCGCTCGTCGACCGCGGAGACGGCCAGGCCGGGCCAGCCTCCCATCCGCGCAACTCCGACACCCGAAGAGCGAACGATGCTTCAGGCGCTGCTCGCCGACCGCTTCGGACTTCACATCCGCCGCGAGCAGAAGGATGCCTCGGTCTACCTGCTCGAACGCGGCACGGGCGAGCTGCTGCTGAAGGCGCCCAGGGATCCGGACGGCGACTCACGCGGCAACGTCATGACGAAACCGGGCGGCATCGCCGACGGCGAAGCATTTGGGCAGAATCTCTCCATGGAATTCCTGACCCGCATGCTAAGCCGTCCGCTCGGCCGTCCGGTCCTGAACCGCACCGGAATTACCGGCAAATACGACTTCCATCTCGATCCGTGGGACCCGGAGAATCACGATCTGGAGGCTGCGGTCTTCAAGGCTATGGAGCGTCTTGGGCTCAAGCTGAAATCCGGCCGGGGACCGGTGGATACGGTCGTGGTTGAGGCGGCGGCCCGTCCGACGGAGAATTGACGTGCGGTGAAGCAGACGCAGATTCCCTTCGGAAATGACAAAAAGCACGCTATGGGGTGCAAATGAGACGCGGCAGCCCGAGGGCCGCCGCGTCATCCTTCTAAACCCTACACCCTGCAGTTAAGCGTCCTTTACCCCATCCACGAAGGCCTTCAGCTTCCGGCTTCTGCTGGGATGCCGAAGTTTCCGCAGAGCCTTCGCCTCTATCTGGCGGATGCGCTCGCGCGTCACCTGGAAGCTCTGCCCGACCTCTTCGAGCGTGTGCTCGGAGCCGTCTTCGAGGCCGAAACGCATCTTGATCACGCGCTCTTCGCGCGGCGTCAGCGTGCGCAACACCTGCGAGGTGTACTCCTTCAGGTTGACCGAGATGACCGCGTCGGCCGGCGAAACCGCCATGCGATCTTCGATGAAGTCTCCAAGATGCGAGTCTTCCTCTTCGCCGATCGGCGTCTCCAGAGAGATGGGCTCCTGCGCGATCTTCAGCACCTTGCGCACCTTCGCGACGGGGATATCCATGCGGCGGGCGATCTCTTCGGACGAGGCTTCGCGGCCAAGCTCCTGCACCAGCTGGCGGCTGGTGCGGATGAGCTTGTTGATGGTCTCGATCATGTGCACCGGGATGCGGATGGTGCGGGCCTGGTCGGCGATGGCGCGCGTGATGGCCTGACGAATCCACCACGTCGCGTAGGTCGAGAACTTGTAACCGCGGCGATACTCGAACTTGTCCACCGCCTTCATCAGGCCGATGTTGCCCTCCTGAATGAGGTCGAGGAACTGCAAGCCGCGGTTGGTGTACTTCTTCGCGATCGAGACGACGAGGCGCAGGTTGGCCTCGATCAGTTCGCGCTTGGCGCGCTCCGCGTCCATATCGCCCTGAATCATCTCGCGCTGGGTGCGCTTCAGGTCGATGATGGTGATGCCGGCGTCGTGCTCCACGCGCTCGAGATCGAGGCGGCAGTTCTTCTGCTGGCGCTTGTACTCCTTCTTCAGCTCTTCCGACTTCGAAGCCTCGAACTTGCCATCGAGCGACTTGATCTGGCGCTCCAGCGTGCGCATCGCGTCGACCGTCTTGTTCACCTTGTTGAGCAGCCGCTTCTTCTCGCCGTTGGTGTACTTCAGCTCGCGGATGACGCGGTTGACGTACACATGCTCGCGCCCGATGAGCCAGCGCAGCTTGCGCTGCTCCTTCACCCTGGTCTTCGCGTCCTTGCTGCCGAGCGCTTCGAATTTCTCTTCAAAGCCGGCGATCTTCTTCTGGTGCTTCAGGATGATTTCGATCTTGCCGACCGTCGCGCGCACGCGGGCCTGCAGAATCTCTTCCGTCAGCTCTTCCTCGTCAAAGGTGACGACTTCCTTGATGTTACGCACGCCGCGGCGCAGGTCCTCGCCGAGCGCGACGATCTCGCGGATGACGATGGGCGAGCGCGAGATGGCCTTCATCACGCGCAACTGCCCGCGCTCGATGCGCTTGGCTATCTCTACCTCACCCTCGCGGGTGAGGAGGGGGACCGTACCCATCTCGCGCAGATACATGCGCACGGGGTCGTTGGTCTTTTCCAGCGTGCCGGGCGAGAGGTCGAGTTCGACGTCTTCCGACTCTTCGCCGGCCTCAGGCTCGTACTTGTCGCGTCCGCGGCGGTCTTCGTCGCCGCCCAGCTCGATGCCCTGAGTGTTGATGGTCGTCAGCAGGTCGTCGAGGTCGTCGGGCGACACGATGCCGTCGGGCAGCAGGTCGTTGACCTCGCCAAAGGTCATGTAACCCTTCTCTTTGCCTACTTCTACAATTTCGTCTTCGTATTTATCCAACTCTTCGGACACGATAATGCGCACTCCTCGGAATGATTCTGGGTTTGTTTTGTATGCCACCCAGGCGGCATAACGCGCTCACTCGCCCTGTGGAAACAGGATGAGGCTCTCCCCTTGGTTGTTTCGGTGGCTGCGGGACCTAGTTGCGGTAAAGACCGCGTTGGCAAGCCCATTGACTTTTTGCCTAAAGGCATAGTCGGGCATTCGAAGGCGCACGTCCCCAGCGAATCACAGAATACCACATTCGTTAGACGCGGCAGGTGTGCAAAAAGGCTCAAAAGCGAAGGAGCCCCACCCGCAGGCTCCTTCTATTCCAATCAGCGAGTTACCGCGGCGGACGACCCTCACCCGCGCACCCTGTGATCACGTATTCCACATCAGGAAGTACGTTTTCCCGGCATTGCAGACGATCGCTACCCCGGTGAGCTGCATCACAGCCAATGGAGGATTCCATGAAAAAAGCCATCGTTTCTGCCTTGTTGCTCCTGATGACCAGCAGCGCCTTCGCATCCGCCCGCCCGTGCCGGGCGTGGAGAACCCGCCACCATCACCGGGTCTGCGTTCGCCACTAACCTGATTTCGTTCCACTCGGTCCTGTCTAAACTCATTCGGCGATCAATGCTCGCCGAGCGGGTCTTAGAATGAAGCAATGACCGGGCTTCGAATCGATAAATGGCTTTGGGCGGCACGCTTCTTCAAGACGCGCGCGCTCGCCACTGCGGCGTGCGACGCCGGGCACATCACCTGCAACGCGCAACCCGCCAAGCCTTCGCGCAACCTGAAGCTGAACGACCGGCTTACCATCCGCAACGAGGGCGGGCTGTTCGAAGTGCAGGTGCTGGCGTTGTCGGAGGCACGCGGCTCGGCGGCCATCGCCCAGACGCTCTACTCGGAGTGTGAAGCCAGCCGCGAGGCTCGCGCCAGGGCCGCCGCCGAACGCGAGGAGCAGCGCAGGCTGGATCCCTTCGCCGACGCGGGCCGCCGAGGCAAGCCGAGCAAGCGCGACCGGCGGCACATTCATAGCTTTCGGGGAACCTCTTAGACCCTCGGCGTCGCGAAAAGCAGATTCCTTCGCTGCGCTGCGGTATGACAAAGGTGCGAGGGGTACAATTCTCCGCATGCCTTCCAAATGCGCCATCTCGACCCCCAAAGCTCCCGCCGCCATCGGACCGTACTCGCAGGCCATCCGCACCGGCGACACGCTGTTCACCTCCGGCCAGATCCCCATCGACCCGGCCACGGGAAACTTCGTGCCCGGCGGCATCACCGAGC
>CAXTMK010000004.1:52283-56184 GCA_964245315.1 uncultured Acidobacteriaceae bacterium
GACGACGCAGGTGTGCGAGAACATCAAGGCTATCCTGACGATCGACGGCTTCAAGATGGGCGACGTGGTCAAGACGACAGTCTTCGTCAAAGACCTGGCCGACTTCGCCGCGATGAACGCCGTCTACGCGAAATACTTCGCCTGCCCGGGAACGATTCCGCCGGCGCGCTCGACCGTGCAGGTGGCGGCGCTGCCCAAGGATGCGCTGGTCGAGATCGAAGTGATCGCGCGGCACCAGTAAGCACTGCCTGCCACGGATGAGACGGAAAGGAGGATAAGGGCGGATCTGCACTTATCCGTCTTTCGTTCTTTCTGTGTTAAGTCTTTCGGTGGGTCACGGCATCCAATCTCCAGGAGTCAACATGCCAGAGAAGATTCAGAAGTCGATGCAGGAGTGGAAGCAGGAGCTTACGCCGGAGCAGTTCCATGTGATGTTCGAAAAAGGCACGGAGCGCGCCTTTACCGGGGTGCTCGTCAACAACCATGAGGATGGGATGTACCGCTGCGGCGCCTGCAATGCCCCGCTGTTTACGTCGGATACGAAATTCGAGTCGGGCTCAGGCTGGCCTAGCTTTTGGACTCCGGCGTCGCTCGACGCCGTGGAGTTGCACGAAGACCGCACCTACGGGATGAAGCGCGTCGAAGTCACTTGCGCCACCTGCGGCGCGCACCTCGGCCACGTCTTCCCGGATGGGCCGAAGCCGACGGGTGAGAGGTACTGCATCAACTCGGCATCACTCGCCTTCGAGAAGAAGTAATTGGTGTGGGTGCCCCATGTCTCGATTTTGGGACATGGGTCGGCTTCCGCAGGAGTACCCTAATCCCATGAAGCTGACCGCCCTCGCAATAATCCTTTCTCTTGGCCCGCTGGCGGCGTCCGCGCAGGCTCCCGCCGAAAAGCCTCACGAAGAAAACATGCCGATGAAGGCGCCGGTGCCGCCTTCGCACTCGGTCAACGTAACCTTTCAGGGCCGCGTGACGACGCTTACGGTCGAGGACCTGCTGAAGCTGCCGCAGGTCACGGTGAAGGTTCACAACGCGCACCGCAAGACGGACGAGAGCTACACCGGCCCGCTGGTGTCGGATGTGCTGGCGCGCGCCGGGCTTACGTCGAACGCGGAGACGCAGGCGCTGATCCTGCACTCCAGCCTGGTCGCGACCGGCACGGACAAATACTTCGTGCTGTACTCGGTGGCGGAGGTCGAGCCGAGCTTTTCGACCGGCCATGTGATCGTCGCGGTGATGAAGGCTGGTTTGCCGGATACCGAGGGCGGTCTGATCGAGCTTATTAACACCGTCGACGCCAAGCCCGCGCGGTGGCTGCATGGGTTGACGGATTTGAACGTGATGAGCGTTTCGCAGGGCAAGTAAGCCGATTGTGAGGTTTCTCCCGCGACTATACTCCCGGTTCCATAGCGTGTAATAATCGATACCGAAAAGGGGAGCCTACGTGTATAACAACATAAGACCAGGCTATGTTCTCAGATTCAACGGCACAAATCCCTGGACGATTCACTCGCCCCAGGGTTCTGGGGGCGTCGGCAACGATAATACGTTGATAACTGCGTGGCCCAACGTCAGCAATCTGGGATTGGTTGAGTGCTTTTCGCATCCGTCAGGCGCCATTGCCGCAGCTGCGGCGGCCGTCGCAAAGGGCATGAGACCAGGTTTCAGTATTGGACGCGCGGCGAGCTACTCCGCTCCCGGACAGTTTTTGACGCAGTCCAACCGCCCGATTGGAGCGGAGAACTGCAACTTCGTGGGATATGTCGACGGAGAAACCAACCAGATCCAAAGCGGTGCGACGGTGTTTAGCAAAGACTTCAGCGGCTGTCTGATGATTGCTTACACCCATAATGGAAATCGCCACGTCGCCCATGCTTCCGCGAGCCAGGTTGCGAGCATGGATTGCAAGCAGTCATCTCTGGACACACTTCAGAATATGGGTGCGACTCTGATCGGTTGGTTCAAACCCTTTGTTCAGGCCCAGGATATCAACTCCAAGCTGGCGGGGTTCAATGCTGCCAAGGGCTATTGTGAGCAAATCGACCATTTGACCACGTTTGGAATCATTACGAGCGGCAACCTCGCCTATTCGGTCGACGCCTTTTATCCGAAAAAAATCGGAGGTAACGAATGGGTCGTCACAGCCGTTCGATCGAAGCCGATGAGCCAGAGTTGGACAGCATGACCCGCACTTGCGGGCACCCGCTCGTTCGCTACGCAGCGGGTGTCCCGCCCACCAGCCGCCGGTACTCAAAAAACATACTCATTCGCCAGCGCACAATCATCCCGAACGCCAGCACGAAGAACAGGCCCGCGCTCTGCTGGATCGAAATCACCGTATCCAGATAGCTGTGCGCCGCAATGCGGATGATCGCCAGCGCCGCGATCACTCCGAAGAATGCCGCCGAGCGGTGCATCATCACCTGCTCGCCCACGATCTTCAGCCGCGAAGTCTTGACCAGCGGATACGCGAAGACGAGGCCGCCGAGCACGAATGCCGCCAGCGCCCACAGCCACGGCACACGGAACTGCGGCACGACAAACATGCAGAAGCCGGTCGCCATGCCCAGCGGCGGGATGACGATCTTGCGGATCGTGACCGCGGTGCGGCCCTCGCGGATGCGCCACGCCAGCACGCCGAAGAAGCCCACAATGCCGACGATCGCCGACAAGCCTGGAAGATGAATCATTAATACTCCCACCCAAAGGCATAACGCCGATCAGCACGGATGACACCGACAAAAAGCGAATAAGCCTCTATCCGTTTCTATCGGTGTCATCGGTTGAAATCGGCGTTAAGCTGTTCGCCTGAAGCGTCGGAAAAACTAGACCTTGACGATGCGTCCGGTCTTGATGCAGCTGGTGCAGACGCTCATGCGCCTGGAACCGCCCGCGACCTTGGCCTTCACCGGCCGCAGATTGACGTTCCAGCGGCGGCGGGTCTTGTTGTTCGCGTGAGACACGTTGTTACCGAACTGCGGGCCTTTGCCGCAGAGATCACACTTGGCTGCCATTTTCGTGGTACTCCAGATCCTGAATTTATTCGCTGAACTCCCGCGGTCGCCTCGTGAAAACCGAGGCCGGGAAGTGGCGGGGCCGGCTCGTATAAGCCTCTACCGCTTCAAGCGCAACTCGTACCATACTAACAGCAGCCGACCACTTTCGGAAAGACAAAACGCCCCGCCCAATCCTGACGCCGAGCGATGCTCATCCCGCGCGAGGGAAGGAAATGATCATGATCGTCGCCGTACTGTCGCCGGCGCACTTGTACTGCCGCCTGGTGGAACCGTCGATCCAGACCGCATCGCCCTGCTCCAGAAGTTCGGAGCGCTGCGAGGTTGTCAGGCAGCAGGAACCCTGCATCACGTAGCCGAACTCGAGACCGTCGATCAGGCGAGCTTCAAAGGCGGCAGAGTCAAAGCCGGGCAGCAGTTCAGCGATGCAGGGCACCATTCTTTTGTCGGGAATCAGCGCCGACATACTTTGCGAGAACATGAACGGCCGTTCCTTCGCGCCATTTGAGATGCTGATCCTGTCTTTCGCCCTCGAAGTCCTGAACAAAACCCGCTTCGGAACGTGGAAGAAATGAGAGATGTCTACCTTATGAACCATCGCAATTCTTGCAAGGTTTCTTAAAGTGGGCACCACTCTCCCGGTTTCGAGCTGTGAGAGAAAGCTGGGGGACAAACCGGTGCGCTGGCCGAGTTCTACAAGGCCCATAGAGCGTTTCAGCCTCAGCGCCTTGAGTCTCGGGCCCAGATGCTTTTCCGCGATCAGACTCTCGACAGCAGGTTCTTCAACGACATCATGGAGCGCGATCGGGTCGACATCCGCGCTTCCGGACCTTGCGATTTCCTGCCCGGAACTCTCGTCCGGAAAGTCGGCATCACCGCGC
>CAXTMK010000004.1:56194-66340 GCA_964245315.1 uncultured Acidobacteriaceae bacterium
TTAGGGGCCTTTACTGCACCGGGAACTTTGGGCATTGCTGAATTTTACATTCAAATTCTGCCAAGTCCCGAAAGCAGCCTGCCCTGGGAGGTTGTTCTCTCCCCAGGGCGGGCGTCGTACCCGTTATTGCACGATCAGCGTGAACGTAGGCGTAACCCGAACCGCATCGCCCGAGATCGCCACCGTAACGACATTGGTCTGGCCGGTGGTCGCGGTTCCGCAGCCGGACATGAGCGGCAGGAAGCAGGCCGCGGCCGCAACCAGCAGACCGACGCGAACCCGTCCGCGCCTGCGCCAGCCCCACAGGCAGAGCGCCGCGGCCAGCGTGGTGCCGGGCGCAAGCGGCAAAAGCGGGCGACGATTGGCGGGTTCGCTCGCGATCAGCGTCGTGGGCGCGGTCACGGTCAGCACGGTCGAGAGCGCGGCCTGCGTGGGCAGGGTGGTCAGCGTGCCCGGGTTGAAGGTGCAGGTGCCGCCGATGGGAAGCCCGGTGCAGCCGAAGTTGATCGTGGTGTCGATGCCGTTCTGCGGAGTCACCGTGATGTTGATCACGCCCGATTGGCCGCGCGCCAGGGTCAGCGAGGTGGGATTGATGGTGTAGGTAAGGGCCTCGGCCGTCGTGTCGAGCACGAGATTGGAAGACGCCACGGCACTGGGGGTGTAGCCCGCCAGCACTGCGATCGCCTGAACCGTTTCGCTGGCGGAGATGACGATCCCCCCGCCTGCGGCGATGGCGGGCGTATATTGCGTGGAGCTGGTCGTCGGAGTGGTACCGTTCACGGTGAAGTAGATGGCCGCTCCGGGCGTCGCATCGGCGATAGTGAGCGCGGGAACGGAGCTGACGTTATATTGTCCTGAAACCAACGACAGCAGCGGCGTTGCCACCGTGCCCAGCGGGCTTACGACGATGCTGGCCTGGACCGTCGGCGCGGCGGCGAAGTTCGCGGTGCCGGCCTGGCTGGCCGCGACCACGATGGTCCCGAGACCGGTGATGCTGAGCGAAGTGCCGCTGATCGTGCCCGGCCCGGAGACGACGCTGAACGCGACCGCAAGGCCGGAGGTGGAGGTGGCGGTCAGCGGAAGCGGCGTGGTCAGGTTGTAAATCACCGGACTGGACGGCGTGAACGTAATGGTCTGCGGCGCCTGGGTGACGACGATGGTCTGCATCACCTGCGGAGCCGCGCTGAAGGCCGGGGTTACGCTGCCGATCTGGTTGGCCGCGATCACGATGGTGCCCACGCCCGTAATCGTAAGCGAGTTGCCGCTGAGGGTGCCCGGTCCGGAGAGGACGCTGAAGGTGACGGGCAGACCGGAACTGGCGGTTGCGGAGAGCGTGATGGGCGTGTTGGTGAAGGGGATGGGCGAGGCCGGAGCCGGGAACGTGATGGTCTGCGGCGCACCGGCCGAAGCGGCGGTGCCGCTGAGATTGAGCGCCTGCGTGCCGTTGGCCGCGAAGGTTGCAGTCTGATTGGAGGTCGCGTTGTTGAGCGTGTAGCTGAGCTGGTTGTCGGTCAGGGTCAAGGCAGCGGACTGAGGGCCGACCGACTGCGGCGTGAACTTCGTTACGACGGTGCAGGAGCTGCCCGCATTGACAGTGGAGGTCGCGGTGCAGGTGCTAGTGGAATCCATGGCGAAGTTATTATTGGCGACTGCAAGGCCGGTGAGCACGAGCGCAGTATTGCCGGCGTTGAAGGTAGTCTCCGTATTGTTGGAGGAGATGCCGAGCGCGTTGGTCGCCGGGAAGGCGATAGCCTGCGGCGAGTTGGTGTTCAGCTCCAGAACCTGGTTGCCGGTAGTGTTCGAGAGATAGATGTTGCCGGCGGCGTCCAGCGCCACGCCCTTTGCGGCGGTGGTGGTGTAAGCGGTACCAAAGGAGAGCACGCTGGTAGACGATCCATTCACCAGCACGACGCCCTTGGTCTTATCCGACACGACCAGTTGGCCGGAGGGGTAGACCGCGACCGAGTACGGCGCGTTCAGCGTGATGGCGCCGGTGGCGATGACGCTCGCGACTCCGGTGGCCGTGTACCTGACGATGCGATTGTTGCCTGTGTCCGCGATGTAGAGGTTCTGCGCGGCGTCGACCGCGAGGCCGGTCGGCCCGCTCAGCTTCGTTCCGCCGAAGGTAGTGGCCGCGGGGACGTAGACGATGTTGTCGGTGGTGGTCGCGCCGAACTGGTGCGCTTTGACGATACGGTTATTGCCCGTGTCCGCGATGTATACATTGGTGTAGCCGTCCACTGCGATTCCCTGCGGTCCGCTGAGCGCGGAGCCGCCGAAGGTGGCGGCTGCGGCGACCAGCATGCTCGACGCGCCGGTCTGGCCGTTGATCAGCGTGACCGGAACCCCTGCAGGAGCGCTGTCGAGCACATACAGGCTCTGCGCACCGTCCAGTGCGATCGCGACCGGCGACACGAAGGTGGAGCCAAGCTGCGTGGTTGTACCGGGAGAGTTAGCGCAGGTGGTGTTGGAGAAGTTGCCACCGGTTCCGTCCTCGCTCTGGGTCGTCGTCGAGAGGCAATTCGCAACCACCTTGCCGTTGCCGGTGTCGGCTACGAAGACGTCGCCGTAGGTATCAACCGCCAGACCCTGGGGCGCGTTGAGATTCTTGTTCGTTGCCGCAGCGCTAAACAGCAGCGAGGGCGTACCCGGGAAGAACAATGTCTCCGGCCCGACGCCGTTGCCCTGCAGGTTGATGACAGCATAGTCGGCGGTGCTGGTGCGCGGCGTATACGAGCCCAGCGTAAGGCCAGGATGTATCGGCTCAAAGTTCATCGTGATGGTATAGTTGGTGCCCGCGGCGAAGATGGTCCCGTAGGCAACCGACTTTGTCCCCGAGTACGGGAACGCCTGCAGATAGGGCGCGGTCGTGTTCGTAGTCGGCGAACCAGTTGGAAAATAGCTGGAGACGGCGGTCGTACCCGTCGTATTGGCGTACAGATTGAGGCTGGGAGCAGGCGGCGTGGAGGCCGAAGTAACGATCTTGCCCACGGCGACGCTGCCGAAGTT
Organism: uncultured Acidobacteriaceae bacterium; assembly: GCA_964245315.1. Taxonomy (GTDB): domain Bacteria; phylum Acidobacteriota; class Terriglobia; order Terriglobales; family Acidobacteriaceae; genus Edaphobacter. Next base: position 59,204 of record CAXTMK010000004.1, read on the forward strand.
ATAGCAGTTGATCTTCAGCTTCTGAAAAGAATTGGTATATGTGAAGTTAGAGGCGTAGTAGTAGTTGCCGTTCTGGTCCAGACCGCCACCCGAGCTGATTCCGTTGGTGAGCGCGCTGACGACGCCGAACTCATCGACGAAGTTGAGAGCGGCACCCTCGAACGGCACTTCGGAAAGCTGAGCCACGCCATTGTTCGTGCCGCTGAGGAACAGGTTGCCGTAGATGTCTCCGCTGATGCCCGTGGGCGCGGTAATCGCAGCAGCGCCAAGGGCCGAGGTTACGCCGACCGTGGTCAGAGTGCCGGTGGCGGTGATGAGCGATACCTTCCCCGACGCGGGCGAGCAGTAATACGTGTTGCCCGCGCCATCGACCGCGACCTGCGCGTTCCCGTCCTTCGTGCCGGAGATGGTTGCGAGCACGTTGCCGCCGCCGTTGTAGATGTTGGCCTTGACGACGCGCACGCCGGCCGAGCCCAGATTGTTGTCGTAGGCGTCGATGTAAGTGATGTTGCCCGAAGCATCGACGTAGAAGTCGAGCGGCTGCGGTCCGGCGACCACGCCGGCGGTGTCGTTGAGCTTGTAGTTCAGCACGGTGCAGACCGCGGTTCCGGTCGCCGTGCAATGCGCGGCGTCGGCCTGGCCTTCGGTCATGCCCGTGCCGGCCAGGGCGGTGTTGGGGATGCCGTTCAGGCCGGGAATCTCGACCAGCGCGACATAATCGGTGCCCGAGGCGCCCGGTGCCATGGCTCCCTCGTTGTTTCCGGTCGAGACCCAGAGGTTGCCGTTGACATCGACGAAGACCGCGCGCACGTTGCTGCTGCCAAGGGCGGTAAGCAGCGTCACCGGAGCGGAGTTGGAGCCGGTCGTGGCAGCCGCCGGAATCTCCATCAGCGACGAGCTGGAACCGCCCACCGCGATGTAGAAGACATTTCCCGCGCGATCGACGCCGACACGCCCCGGCGAAATGACCGTGGACGAGGTGTACAAGGTCGTCGACGCGGTGGGAACGATCGCCGGCACGTAGCTCTGCGACCAAGCGGCCGACACACCCAGGCACGCGAGTGCCGCCGTCGAAAATCCTGCGAATCTGCGCTTCATTGTTTCCGTCCCGTTACTTCTGCTCAAAAACATGCTGCCTCCCTGCGTCCTTGCCGGCCTTGCCGTTGCGCCTGCGCGCTGAGTTTCCGTGTTAGAAGTTGAAGCGTCCCGAGAGCTCGAGCACGCGCCGTCCGGTCTTATACCCGGCGTATCCGAAGCACTGTGAACCGGCCGCGCTGCAATTGGCCCCCGCAACCGCGCCGTTAGCCAGCTGCACACCCGAGAACCCGGTGTAGTTTGGGTCGTAGAACTGCAGGTTCGCCTCCCTGGGGAAGCGCGAGCTGAAGCTGACGAGCGGATGATTGATGAAATTGAAGGCCGCAACCCGGAACTGCAGATTTCTCGATTCCTTCAACGGGATCGTCTTCTGCAGCGTCAGATCGCTGTTGAAGAAGGCGGGACCGCGCAGATAGCCCATGTTGGTGGGCCCGTTCAGGCCGTCGGCAGGCAGTCCGAAGCAGGTGCCGTTGACATACTGATGCTTAGCCAGACCGCTGGTCGGGTTGCCGCTTGGGCATCCGGCGGCGGGGCGCAGAACCGGCTGCAGCGAGATATCCGGCGTTCCCAGGATCGTACTGTTGCTGATCGTGCAGGCCAGGGTTTGTCCGGCCGCCGAGTTCGCCGTGCATTGGTTGCCGTTGTAGCTGCTGGTCGCAAACCCGGCCAGCGAGAGGTTGGGCGAGTACACGGCCTGCAGGTTCGGACCGCTTTGCAGGTTGGTAATGCCCGAAATCAGCCAGTAGTTGCTTGCACCGCGCAGCAGGCGATTGCTGAAACCGAAAACCTTGCCTTCGTCGTAGGAGTAGCTCGCCGCCACCAGGTTGGTGCGATCGAACGCCAGCGGACCGTAGTTTGCGCGCAGATTCGTAGGATCGCCGGCGATGCCGTTGTTGTACGCGCCGCGTATACCGAGGGCCTTGCTCCAGGTGTAGTTCAGGCCGTAGTTCAGCTTGCCCTTCTGGCGGTTGAACGTAACCTGCAGCGCGTTGTAGTTGGCGTAGGTGATGTGCCGCGGGATGCCGATGTGCGCATACTCGGTGTAAGGCCGGTAGTCGTTCTGAATCGTCTGCTGTTGCGTGGCGTTGTTCGGCGGCGCGTTCGGGCTGTAGGACTGGCCGTAGAACGGCGACTGGGGATTGGGATCCGGTTTGAAGAATGCGCCGAGCGGGATTGGGTTGATGTCGCGCAGGTCCTGGCTCTGGACCACATTCTGGGATCCGTTGTCGGTCAACAGGTCGCGGCTCTGGTTGCCGACATAGCCGATATCGAAGACCGAGCCGCCCGGCATGCGCTGCGATACCGAGAAGCTGTAGGTCATGGTCAGCGGCTGCTGGTCGTCGGTAGAAGAGAGCGCGAGGATGCTGGGACACAGGGTCTGGGTGTTCGCGTTGCAGGCAAGCGCCGCCGTATTGTTGAGCGAACTCAGGAGAAACGCTCCGCCGGTGCCGCCCGCGCTGACGTTTACGATGCCCTGCGAAGTCTGCTGCGGGCCGGTGTAGTCGTTCACCGAATCGTGCGCGCGATACATGCCCCAGCCACCACGGAAGATCGTTCTGCCGTCGCCGAAGGCATCGAAGGCGATGCCGACGCGCGGCGAGACGAAGGCAAAGCGCGCGGGTGTACCGGCATTCGGCGTACTCGCGTTGGCTGCGTTGCCGTTGACGGCCTTGTTGCCGCCGTGCCAGCGAACGCCGGGCAGGAAGGCGCTGCCGTCCGCATTCTGATAAGGCAGCGGGTCGGTCTTGTAAAGGCTCGGATAGAAGACCGCCATGCCGAGGCCGTGCTTATCCTGCCATGGACCGAGATGGTCGAAGCGCACGCCGTAGTCGAGCGTCAGCCGCCGCGTTGCCTTCCAGCTATCGTTCGCGAACCAGGAGATGGTCCAGAAGTAGAGGTTGGTCTGGCCGCTGCGATTCTGCTGCGAGAAGGAGCCGATGTAGCCCTCGAAGAAGTCCGCCAGGTAGTTCTCGCCAAAGCCCGTCGCCGAACCCGTAATCGCGGGCAGATAGTAGTCCGAGATCTGGCCGCTGGTGTTGGGGCTCAGGTCGGTCTCGTTGCCGGTGTCGCGCTCCAGAAACACGCCCACTTTCAGAGTGTGGTTCTTAATGGTGTGGGTGTAGTTGTCGCCGCCCGAGGGCAGGAAGCGCTTGGCGACGAATGGGCCGGCGGAGAAGTCCGGCGTCAGCGCGAAGGGCAGGATGGCCGCGCCGGTGGTGCTGTAGGTCGCGACCTCCGGCAGCTGGAAGGTTCCGTTCGGGTACAGTCCGCCATACGGATAGCCCCAGTAGCTCTTGCTCAGCAACTGCTGATTGCCGGAGGCGAAGCTCTGGAAGTTCTGCGCAGCCGCGACGAAGAACTCGTTTGTGGTCCTGGGGCTGAAGATGCGCGTGTAGTTGACGCTGGCCGTATTCGAATGGGTTGTGGCGTTTACTTTGCCGGGCGTATCGACGCCGCCCAGGATCGCCGCTCCGCTGGTACCCGGAGAGTAGTAGATCTGTTCGGGGATACCTGACGTAAATCCGAACTGCCCGTTGTAGACGAAGTAGACCCTGTTGGCATCGTTGATCTTATAGTCCACACGGCCGCGCATCTGGTAGCTGTCGGGATTCTGCAGGTTCAGGGTCTGAGTGTTGTAAGACTCACCCGCGTTGAAGGTGGGCCCGGGGCCGGCGCAGGAGCTGAGATCGGTGTTGGTGCAGCCGGGCTCGTAGTACGCGCGCAGAATGGCCCGCACGCCTGGATCGATTCCGTTGACGCCGCCCTGCAGCTGGCCGTTGGCAAAGTGATTGGTGGCCGACAGTGGACCCGCACCCGGCTGGGCGCAGATGTGGAGATATTGCGAAAGCTGACCGGCGGCCGTGCAGCCAAGGCCATATCTACCTACGCCCGGGGTGCCGACGATGTCGTCGTAGGTGACGCCAAGGTAGTTTCCCAGGGAATTGTCGGCCCTGGTTTCGGAGAAGTCTCCATTGATCATGGACTTGGTCGGCACCAGGCCGGCCAGCAGGCTCTTGGGCAGGCTGCCGTAGGAGTAGACGTTGCGCTGCGCGTAGTCTTCCGCGCCCGCCTCGAAGGTGAACCTGCGGGCCGAGTTGAACTTCGTATGCGGGATGATGATTGGGCCGCCGATCTCGACGCCGGGATAGATGTAGCGGTCCTGAATCTGGCGGAAGCCGATGAACTTCTGGAACCAGTCCTGTCCGTTCAACTGATAGGTGCGTCCGGCCGCGCGTATATCGCCATGGAACTGCTGGCCGCCCGACTTTCCCACCGCAGTGATGACGGTAGGACCGTGCGCCGTGTCCGCGCCGAAGTTCGAGGTCTCAATCTTCACCTCGGAGACGAAGTCCATGTTGACCGTCTGGGTCTGGCCATTGCCGCTGATGGGGTCGGTCACGTTGGCGCCGTCCGAGATCAGGCTGGCGCCGTTGCCAGTCGCGCCGTTGCCGACATAGTTGCTGAGGCCGGAGTAGGTTCCCGCCACTTCAGCCGAGCTTGCGGCGGAGTTATCCAGCCCGCTCTGGAGCTGCGAGAAGCCGGCCTGCGTCCTCAACAGCTCTGAGACATCCCGGCCGACAGTCGACAGCTTCTGAATATCGCCGGCGGTGATGAGCGAACTGCGCTCGCCGCTGGTCGAGATGTCCGTATTGGCCTCGACGGTGACGCTCACATCCTCGGCACCCGCCTTCATCTTCAATGGCGGCAGGGTGATGGTGTCGTTCGGATGCACCTGGATGTTGCTGGTGATGAGCGTCTCGAACCCCGGCATCTGCGCGGTCAGTGTGTAGGTGCCGGTGGGCACCGCGTTGAACTCCAGCACGCCGGTGGCGTTCGAGGTGGCCGTCCGCGTGGTCTTCGTCCTGGTGCTGTTCAGCGCGAGCCTGGCACCCGGAATGCGGGCGCCGTCCGCGTCGACAACGACGCCGGTGATGGTGCCGGTCTCCGTCTGTCCGTAAGACGCGGCGGGGACGAGCATCAACAGCAGGGCCACAAGCGGAAGAAGGAAGAACAGGGGGCGGAGAAGAGTTCTCATCGAAGGATCACCTTGTGGTTGCATGCTGCTGAAGAGGGTTCCGCTTTCACCGGTCACGGCGGCGTGTGCGCTGGTCGAGTGGGGGCGCAAGGGGGTCATTGCTGCACCACCAGCGTGAGCTGCACGGTCTGAATGCAGGTGACCAGCGTCCCGCCTGCCGGGGTCACGGCGCAGCCCGTCGCCAGCGGGGTGGTTGCGGTCACGGCCGGGTAGCTCGAGTCGGTTGCGGTGGCGGTGATGGTGACGTTATAGGTGCCCGGAGGCGTGACGCCGACGAGATTCGATCCGCATCCGCTGAACCCGGTAACCGTGATCGCCGTCAGCAGAAACACCGCCAGCAGGCGCAGCGAGGAGCGCAGACGCCGTCTGGATTTGCGTCCTGCCAGCAGAGTCAGGGCAAGGCCGGCGAGGGCGATGGGAGCACCGGAGCGTCCGCCCGGCAGATGCAGCGCACCGGTTACCGGAGGCGGAGTCACCACCGGAGTAGTGCCGGTCGAGATAATCACGTTGAGCAGCGTCGGTCCGTAAGTTGCGGGCACGGTCACGACGGTGCCCGCAAGGTTGGTCTGCTGGGCGGTCAGCAGGTTGCCGGGCTGCAGCACAAAGCCGTTGGGGTTGAACCCGCACGACGTGTTCGCCGGCAGTCCGCTGCACGCCAGCGAGACATACGCGACGCCGAAGCCGGCGATCGAGTTGGCCACGAGCGGAACCGAACCCGAGGTCGCAGTTCCAATGGTGTAGCTCTGCGTCGCCGGGGTGATGGAATAGGTCTGTGGCGAAATCAGGATCGCGACTGTGCCCTGCGTCGGCGCGTAGTTGATGTCGCCGCTATAGGACGCCACTACGGTATCGTTGCCGAACGGCAGCTTCGTTGTCGTAACAGCCCCCTGGTAGGTGCTGCCGTTGGGGCTGACCGACGCCATCCCCAGTGTCAGGCCTCCGCTGGTGAAGGTTACGGTGCCGGTCGGCGCGGTGGTCGCGCTGGGCGTGACCGTCGCGGTGAAGGTTACCGCCGAACCGAGGCCTGCGCTGGTCGGATACTGTGAGAGGGTCGGGCCGGTTGCCACGACGGCGACGGTGTTGCTCGCCTGCGCCACAATCAGCGTGAGCGTGGCGTTGCTGGAGGCGAAGGTGTTGTCGCCCGTGTAGCTGGCGGCGATGGTGTGCGATCCGCCCAGCAGGCCGGTGATCGTGATCGGGTTTACGGTGCCCGTCACCTTCACCACGCCGAAGAAGTTGCCGTCGATGTACACGATGATGTCGTTGGTCGGAGTGCCCGTGGTCGTAGAGGAGATGGTCGCGGTTACGACCACCTTCTGGCCGAACGCGGCGGTGCCGGTGGGCGAGGTCTGCGCGAGTGTCAGGGTTGTGGCCGCCACATTCAGGCCCGCACCGGAGACGGTGAGGCTCGGCGAGGGTGTATTGGCCGCGTTATCGTTGAACGCCAGCGTCTCCGAGAAGGACCCGGTCGCGGTCGGCTTGAAGGTAGCCTGCAGCACGCAGCTAAAGCCTGCCTGCAACGTTTGCGAATTGACGCAGCCGTTCGACGAAGGCGATGTGATGGTGAACGAAGGCACAGCCGCCGCCGCGTAGGCCGGATTGCCGAGGACCAGAGGCTGCGTGCCCGCATCCGCGATGTAGGCGTTCTGCTGCGCCGTCGTCTGGCCCACATTCGAGTTGCCCAGACTGAGCGTGCCCTGCTGTCGGTTCAGGAAGGTGACCGACGCATCGGCGCTGTCGACCACGTACAGGTTCGCCGTGGAGTCGATCGCGACGGCATAAGGAATCGTCACGCCCGTCGCAATGGTGAACGGAGGCCCGACGGAATACTGGTCGTTGGTGTTGTAGATGGGCGACTCGAAGGGGATCTTGATGAGCCGCACGTTGCCAGGGTCCGCAACATACAGGCTGCCCGCCGCATCGACCGCCAGGCCGCTGGGATGCAGGTAGCCGCTGCCGAAGATGATCATGCACTAGAAAAAGATGGTCAGCTCCGAGACCGAGAA
>CAXTMK010000004.1:66350-73325 GCA_964245315.1 uncultured Acidobacteriaceae bacterium
TTGCCGTAGTAGGCAATCTCGGTGATGGTGGTGGCGGTTACGTCCGCGATGAAGTTTTATTCGTTTCTGTCGGTGTCGAGCGCCATCTTCTCTATGCTGGTCGAGGGCAGCGTCATGGCGGTCATCAGGCTGGAACTCGGCACGCCGCTCAACACACCCAGCTGATACACCTTGTTGTTCTTCGCGTCGGCGACATACAGGTTGCCGTACAGGTCGCTCGCAATGCCCAGCGACGATCCCAGGCCGCTCACGATCACCTTTTGCGCGCTTGAAGTCAGTACGCCGGCAACCGCGGGAACCTCGACCACGCGTCCGTTGCCCGAGTCTGCGATGTACAGATTGCCGCCGTTATCGAGCGCGACCGAAGTGGGGCCGGAGAGACCGGTGCCGAGCGAGATCGGCGTCGTCGAACCGAGCGGATATTCGACCACGGTATTCTTGCCCGTGTTCGCAATGTAGACATTCTTCGCGGCGTCGACCGCGATGCCCTGCGGCGTGGAGTAGCCGCTGCCGACGGTGTTCGCGGTGCCGGGATCGCTGGTCTGGGCCGCGCCCGCGCCGATGCCCGAAAGCTCCGCCGTTGCGACGATCGCGCCGGATGCATTCGTAAACGTCACCGCGCCGGTCTGCAGGCCCACGGCGGTCGGCGTGTAGTTTACGTTGACGGTGCAGCTCTGTCCGGCGATGTATGCGGTGCCGGCCGCGCAGCTTCCCGCGGTGTAGACGAAGCCCGAAGCAGCGCCAGCGGCCACCGGCGCGGCCAGCGTCTGCGAGGAGTTGAAGACCACGGTCAGCGCGGTCGCGGACGACGCAACGGCCTTTCCGATCGCGGCCGATCCCAGGGGAATACCGTTGATGTGCGCGACGTTCAGATTGGTGCCGCCGGAGTAGGCCGTGTAGTACATGTCGCCCAGCCCGTCGACGGCGACGCCATTGGCCGAGTAGACCGGATCGAAGACGAGCTGGGTGCTTCTCTGCGGCTCAAGGTATGTTTGCTGGACGCCAGCGATGGTCTGGACCGTTGCGACGCCGGGAAAGACGAAGATCTCGTTCAGGCCGGAGTCCGTAACGTACAGGTTGCCAAGTTTGTCGATCGACACACCGCTGGGCGACTTTAGGCCGCTCCCAAATGCCACTGTAGTCGCCGCTGGGGCAACGGCGGGCGGCGCCACCTTGGGCACCGCAGCAACAAAGTAAAGATTGGTCCCGTCCGCATAGTAGACGTTGCCACCCGGGTCGACTGCAATCTGCGCGTTAGCGTTCACCGGCAGGTTCTGAATCAAAACCGAAGCGGCATAGCTCGTGCCGTTATAGCTGAATTCCTCGATTGCGTTGCGTACGCCGCCGGCAGAGGTTGGTGGAGGCGTACTCGTGTTGTCATATGCGTCGACGATGTAGGCGTTGCCCGCGGCGTCGATGCCGAGGTCTGTGGCCTGGTAGTAGTACGACACTCCGCTCCCGCCATTGCCGAACTGCAGGCAGGGTGTGGTGGGCTTGTTCGAGGTGCAGGCCGCCAGCGAGGAGCGCGCCGAACCCGTGATGTAGGTGTTGCTACCAGTACTAAACGGAACCTCGATGATGACGCCGCTGTAGTTGCTGGGCACAAACACGTTGTTGTTCGCGTCGACGTAGACCGAGCGACCGCCGCTGAGCCCCGATACCAGCGGAATCGGCGTTGTGGTTCCGTGCTTCAGCCAGTACGCGACGTTGTCCGTCTGGCTGACGTAGAACGCGTCGCCGAAGCTGTTCGCCGCCACATGCCCCGCGTTGCCGTTGATGGTCGTCAGCGTCGAGCTCTGGAAGACGTTTGCCGATGGAATCGTCTGAGCCTGTGCGCCCGGCAGCAGCCCTGCAACGGCGAGTAAAACGGCACATGCCGCCGCCCACACGGAAGATTGCGTGACTCTGGCTGCCTGAGGGTTACCGGACTGTTCACCGAATTTCGACTGGATGTTCATTTATTCGACTCCAAAACGTATTTGCATTGCGCTGCTTTTCTGACTTAGCGCCATATACAGAAAGCGGCTCAACAGGAAGACAGGAGTTTCTGGGACCCACGAACTATACACACGGCTTTGAACGTCAGTCAACAGAAACAGCATCGATGAAACGACATAGCGGGCAACGCCTGCACTTCCATAATCCATAGTGAATTTGAGCCTTTTGTGACACTTCCGCAAGACATGACCGACTGAGTATCACCAGGCCATCGTTTTATTGGCATCCAAAACTTACCCGGCACCGTATGCCTTTCCTGTCCCATTCGCCACACATCTTCCGTTTCCGGAGTTTTACCGCGTCAGCACAATCGTTGCCACCGACTGCGGCGGCAGGCTAAGCTCGCTGGTCGAATAAGGCCCAAGGTTCGCCCACCGCTCGCCGGTCAGGATGGGCGTTGAAAACGTGCTGCGGTATACCGTCGAAGAGGTGTAGGAGACATTCGCCAGGGCCAGCGACAACCCGGCCGTGGTCGCTGAAAGATTCATCGCCACGATGACAACAATAGAAGGGGTGTTTCGCCTACGGGTTTGAAACCGCGCTCGCCGGAGTCAATGGCGGCAGTTTTCGAACGCTATCCAGCGGAACCTCGATGGCACCGATGCGCTGGCTGTTCTTATCCTGGATCGCGAGCCGCAGGAAGTACGAACCTTTCTGCGGTGCGCTGATATCCAGGTTGTAGGAGAAGGGACGCGCGACAAAATTTGCATGCACCGCGTCAGTAAAGTTCGCCTTCACGGTCGAGCCCGCGCGCAGCACCAGCGCGCCCCTGGCGTCGTACACGAACGCCACGAACTGGATTGCGTCGTCGAACGTCGCGCCGGTGTGGGTAAAGAGGAAGGCGCGGGGATCGATCGCAAAGTCCACCGCATAGCGCAGGTACGGCGGCTGCGCCTCGGGATTGCTCGTCATTACTTCGTTGCCGTTGGCCGCCGTAGTCTCCGGCACGCCTGTAGCCGTGCGCACCCGGGCGGTAAATTCGATCTGCGTCGAAGGCGGCGCGCCGCGCATCATGCTGCGGGTGATGACGCTGGTATCGGCTGCGGTCGCGGCGGGCTGGCCGGGTTTGGCAGCCTCATCCGCGTAGTAGCCGCGCCGGTACGAAAGCGCAGCCTCGCGCTTCGTCGACGTCAGCTCGATTTTGCGATAGCGCCCGTCTTCGGCCCTGTTCGCGGGCGTGTAGGTGAGGGTGTAATAGTTCGACCCGTTCTCCACCGCCTGCGCGACCGCAGCCGCGAGACCGTTCGTATTCAGGAACGCGATTCCTCCGGTCTCCTTCGCAGCCGCCAGCATGGTGCCGTTTTCGCTCGCGAGCTGCGCGTCGAACTTCGCGATCTCCTTCGTCATCGCGCTCGGATCCCTGACATACTTCTGGCCGGAGGTGGCCGTGTTGAACGTGCCTCCGGTGGTGAGGCCGCGCACGTCCACGGGATAGAGCGACACCTGTCCCCTGGCCAGCAGCGTCATGGTTTCTTCGAACTCGACCTCCGAGGTAGCCGAAGCCAGGAAGCCGTTGTTGATGTCCGTATTCGGAAGCACGCTGACCGGGAACGATCCCGAGAACCAGATCAGATTTTTGCGCCCCGGTATATTCGCCAGGTAGCGTCCGATCTCGTTCAGCGCGTCGAGCGTTATCTGCGCGCGGACCTTGAACTGCAGGGCCTGCGTCTCGGCCTCGAACTGCTGGGCGTTGGCGACTAACTCCTGAACGTCCGGCGTATCGCCCAGCGTCGAGATGGAATCCGAGAGCGCCGTTGCGCCGCCGTTATCGTTGCCTCCGCCGCCGTTGGCATCGTTCAGCAGGCTCGAAAGCTGACTGGCGCTCTTGCCCGCGAGCGCTGCCTTCAGGATCTGCGTGTCCGAGGTGAATCCCTGCAGTATCGTGAGCGAATTGCCCAACCCGAAGATCGCGATGCGCGTATTCGCCGGAGCATGGCTGAGAAAGTTGTCGATCTGCTCGCGCGCGTAGTTCTGGTCGGTCAGCGGCGTGTTCAGCATGTCCAGCAGCAGCACGTTGGCGGGGCCTTCGCTAACTGCCGGCGTGAAGTTCGTGAACAAACCCGGATTCAGCTTCGGCGCGGGCGCGGCCCTGGCGAGGGATTCAGCAGTTGGGGCCGAGTGTTCGGTAAAGTTCTTCACCGTTTGCGGCTTGCCGTCCTCTTTCAGCACGAAGTCGGCAGCGCTCAACCCATGCACCGGCTTGCCGGCGGCGTCGGTCACGACTACGTCGAGGATGACGAGATTGGTCGAGGCCTTCAGGGTGAAGCCGGGCTGGTCCGGCGTCTGCGCATGCACGAACGCAGCCGGCAACAGAAGGGCGATGGCGCACAGCGACCAACGTTGAGAACGTTTCATGACTCACTCCGCGAATTGCTTGAAGAGGCTGCTGAAACAATGCCGCCTTTGTCGTTGGGATTAGCGTGGGGCTTCAGCCCCACGACTAACGGCAATCATTGCATGGGGCTTTAGCCCCGGGTCGTCTCGCATCGTCCAGACCGCACCTCTTTAGGAGCTTGATGAGATAAGCATTTTGCAGCGGCAGTTGGAAAGCCCGGGGCTAAAGCCCCATCTCTTTGGCTGACTTCATTCGTGGGGCTGAAGCCCCACGCTAATCCCGAACGGCGAACCGGCTTCTTCAACAAGCTCCTACGTAATGACAAACGTCGTCACGCTGAGCGGCGTAGTGGTCACCGAGTACTGCCCATTCACCGCCGCGATGGCGGGCAGCCGCGCGTGGGTCTCCGTGTTCGATGTGCGGATGGGCGTGCAGGTGGTCGTGCCCTGTACTCCGCCGACGATGGTCAGCGGGTGCTCTACCGCATCGTCGTTGATGGCGATACAGACCATGCGCTTGCCCGTGGGATCGATGTAGGCCGAAAAGTAGGTATTCGGCGCCGGGTCCGGCTTCGCATCCAGCCGCTTGAAGCCCGGCCGCACGAAGCGGGCGAAGTGCGCGATGGTGAAGAAGCGCTTGGTCAGCTGGTACTTGTTCGTCGCCTTGTCGACCGTGATGAGCGAACTGCGCTGCGTAGTCGTCGCGACCCCCCACCAGTAGAGCCACGCGCTCACATTGTCTTCGATCATGTGGGCGTGAATGACGCGCGCCCAGTAGACGCCGTCGTTCATGTTGACGATCTGCGCGTCGCCGGCGCTTACCTCGGTTTGCCAGATGGGCTTTTTCTTTTCCATCGCAAGATTGAAGCGACCCGTGCGCAGGCCGATGTCCATAAACGGCGCCCTGGTATCGGCGTAGGCGTGCGCCGCGACGATGTCGACCCCCTTCGCGCATGCGGCATCGCCGAGGATGTCGTTGATCATCGCCGAGCCGCCAGTGTCGGTAAAGCTGTTGTGCTCGTCGATCATGATCTTCGCGGTGACGCCTTTGGCCGCGAAGGTCGGGATCAGATTTTGCTTCAGGAACCTGATCATCTGCGCGCTCGACCAGTTGCACGACGCATACTTTTCCTTCGGGATAAAGCTGGGTTCGTTCTGCGGCGAAATGGCATAGATGTCGAGGTCGTAGCGCTTCTTGTACTCGAGCACATAAGCCGCCAGGTAGTCGGCGAACGGCTGATACATGGCGGGTTTCAGCTCGCCATCCCATGCATTGTTGTTGGTCTTCATCCACGCCAGCGCCGACCACGCGCTGCTCATAAAGCGCGTGCAGCCGCGCTTTTTGGCTTCGTTCATCAGCCATATCTGGTCTTCGTCGCCGGTCCAGTTGAACTGATCGGGCGCCGGCTCGATCGACGCCACGGTGCCGTCTTTGACGCCCGCGCCCAGCGGCCCTTCGCCGATCTCGTTGCGCAGGATGGAGTAGCCCATGCCTCCGTTGGAGGAGAACATCAGGTTCAGCAGATCGGTCTGGTCTTTATCCGCAAGGCCCTTGATGCAGCGCGCCATGTGGAAGGCCTCGGAGAAGCCGAAGCCGTCGATCGTCTGCTGCGTGGTCAGCGCGACGCCGGCCATCGCGGGCTTTTCCGGCGCCATACTCGCAGCGCTCAGCCTGCGGGTAAGAGCCAGCGCGCCGCAGCCTCCGGCTGTGTTGAGAAATTTGCGACGTGTGATTCCCATGATGCGCCTCGTTTCGGCAGAAATTCCCGTCGCGACGGAGGCGATGGAAATTTTATTCAGCACCAAAAGAAATAGCACATTCGGTATGCCTCGGGATAGCGGTGGTACCTGACGGCGTATTGCAGGCCGCAACGAGGGCCCGCGGCTAAAGCCGCTTTCTTTCCCTTGAATTTGTTCGTGAGGCTAAAGCCCCACGCTAATCCCAAAAGGCGTTACCGGGCGAATCATTCAAACGAACGCAGCTCTCTGGCTAGTTGTTATCGTCGTTATCCGGCGGAGCTTCGCCGCGCCGGCCGACCGCCGCGCTGCGATCGGTGGTGTTGAGAACAGGCACTTCCGCCGCTTCGAGCACCTTGTTCGCCACCGGGAGATCGACCTCGATCAGTTGCCTGATCCTCGCGTTCAGCGCCGGCACCTCGGCCTTCAGTTCCCTGAACTCCCTTAGCTGTTCCTCGTTCGGCCGCAGCGCATAGCCGTCGATGGCCGACATCAGCGGAGCGACACGCTCGGTCGCGGGCGGAGCGGTGTATTTCGCGAGGGGCGTTCCGGCCGCGAAGGAATCCTGCGGCGGCGCCGGTTTTTCGATCGCGTTCATCTTCTGTTCGAGATCGTCGACCGCCGCCTTGACCGCGTCGGAGACCGCGGGCGCTCCGGGCTTCTTCCAGCCTTCGCGATGGTTCTCGATCGAGGCGCGCAGCCCGGCGAACTGACCCTGTAGCGTCGCCGCATCCTTGCTCAGGTCGAAGAGCTCAGTGAGAGTCTGGGTACGGATCGCGCGATCCTGAGGAGTCAGTGTGACGCGCGCGTCATCCTCGACCTGCATCTTCGCGGTCATCTGATTGGTTCCGAGGCTGAGGCGCACCGTGTACTCGCCGGGAGGATCCAGAATGCCGCGAGCAGCGC
>CAXTMK010000005.1:0-46508 GCA_964245315.1 uncultured Acidobacteriaceae bacterium
CGCGCTGCCGGGGCCGCCACGCCGCCAGAATCGCTATGACCGACAGACTCCTAGGCCTGCCCGAAACCACATACTATTCTGCCGAACTCTATCAGATTGTGGCGAAGGTTGAGCCTGGCGCCGGCTGCGTACTACAACAGCCGTTTCCGGATTATTCCAAGGCGACCCCAGATGCCGACGTAAACGACTATAGCGTCCTTCTTTGGTTCAATTATTACGGGCCTCAAAGTCCGCTGCGGGGCAAGGTCACGAGCGGGAATCGAGCGCTTACGCCTTGGCAGGCTTACACGAGTGCGTTCTTCAACAGCGGTTTGACACTTATTGCTGGCTGCGCCGATGGATTCTCGATGTCTAAAATACGAGCAACTCCCCAGGCTAAGCCGGAGGTCATGGACGGCAAGGTGTGGGTTGACCCCGAGTGGGCGGCGGAAAAGCACGTCCGGCACATATGGGCTTCTTATTCGTGCCATCGTTAGACGCTAGCCTCTTTAGTAGCCGTTGGAGATGAGGTAGTCTTCGGTCACGGTCCATACCGGCGGACGGGCAGGCGCCGTTTGCGTGCCCTTACGCTCGGCATATTTGGCGAGCACGTCTACCTCGATATTGATCGGACTGCCCGGGCGCAGGGTGCGGATCGTCGTAACCGCATAGGTGTGCGGGATGATGTTCACCGAGACCACATCGCCCAGTATGTGGGCCACCGTCAGCGAGATGCCGTCGACCGTAATGGAGCCTTGCGGGGCGATGTACTTGACCAGATGCGACGGGACGGAGAAGTGCATGCGCCAGTCGGAGTTCGCCTCGTCTTCGGGGTTGACCGCATCGACGACCACCAGTGTGGCTACTCCGTCCACATGTCCCTGCACCACATGGCCGCCCAGCGGCGAACCGGAGGGCGTGGGGAGTTCGAGGTTGACGATGGCGCCGGCGCCAACTTTCGTGAGCGTGGTGCGGGCCACGGTCTCTTCGCCCAGGTCGGCGGAGAAGGTGGTGTCGGTGATATCGAGCGCAGTCAGGCAAACTCCCGAAACGGCGATGGAATCGCCGATGCGCAGGCGCGGGGCGATCGCGGGCGATGAGATGGTAAGGCGCGTGGGACCGGCGGCCGTGCGTGGCGGCACCAAGTCAAGGATGGTGCCGGTGGCTTCAACAAGGCCCGTGAACATGTGTCTAGCTTAGCCGAAATCCGTCGGCTTCGGCCAGGGATCGTGCAGCAGGCCGGAGACGCAGACATCCGGGCCGAACATTCGCTTGCGTACCGACAGCATCTTCTGTTCGAGCGCGAACGGACCTGCGGTGCCTTCGGCGAAGGGCAGCGCGCCGGGGCCGAGTTCGGTCTCGGCGTAGAACAGGATCGCCCGGTCGACGAGGTCGTGGCGCAGGAATGCTCCATTGAGCGCGGATCCGGCTTCGAGCAATACGCTCAGGATCTTGG
This sequence comes from uncultured Acidobacteriaceae bacterium, assembly GCA_964245315.1. GTDB lineage: Bacteria > Acidobacteriota > Terriglobia > Terriglobales > Acidobacteriaceae > Edaphobacter. Next base: position 1,436 of record CAXTMK010000005.1, read on the forward strand.
CTGAGTGCAAATGAGCCAGGATTTCGGCGGGGTCAAGTCCGACCGGGCCGTTGTTTGTCATGTTGACGGCTGTGACGCGAACTCCGAGGGCTTCGAGTGCGGCGCGACGTTCGGCGGGCGCGTCGTGTCCACAGAAAACCCACAGGTCTTGCACCGGATTTGGCTGCACCGTTTGCACAAGTTTTACAGAGGCCGGGGTGCGCAGTTGGGAATCGACGACGGCGCGCATGAGCGGACGCCGGCGCGCCAGGCCGGTGCGGTCGGTGAGCAACGGATCGTCGGCGAGGACGGTGCCAATGCCGCAGAGGATGGCGTCGGACGCATGGCGCAGACGCTGGACTTCTTCTCGCGCGGCGGGGCCGGTGAGCCAAAAGGGTTCGGTAGCTGTGCGGGCAGACGGCGGCGGCGCGAGCATGCCGTCGACGGAGAGCGCGGCCTTCAGCGTGACGAACGGCCGGTGTTTTGTGATCGAGAGTGCAAAGGCGTTATTCAGTTCACGGGCGCGGGCTTCGAGCAGGCCGACCTGGACCTGAATACCCGCGGCGCGGAGCTTTGCGACGCCCTGGCCGCTGACCAGTGGGTTCGGATCGACCGTCGCGACCACGCAGCGGGCGATACCGGCGGCGATCAGCGCGTCCGCGCAGGGGCCGGTGCGACCGTGGTGCGAGCAGGGTTCGAGCGTGACGTAGGCAGTCCCGCCGCGTACATCGCCCGCCTGCTTCAGCGCGACAATCTCGGCGTGGTCGAACTGGTCGTACACATGCGCGCCTTCACCCAGGATCGCGTCGCCGCGGACGATGACACAGCCGACCTGTGGGTTGGGCGATGCCACGCCGACGGAGGCCTCGGCGAGCGTGAGCGCGCGGGCCATGCAGCGTTCGTCGAAGGCGGTGAAGTGCGTCAAGGTCCAACTCAGCGTAGCGCCTTCGGACGGAGCGACATCCACACGGTGAGCAGGATGAACTCAGCCGCGAACGACCACTCGACCGCGGTGAGGGCGATGCTGCCGCTGGCGCGGAGGCCAACCGCGAGCATCGCGGCGAGCAGCACGAAGATCGCCGCGAAGGCCACGCGGCGGCCGATTCCGGGCGAAGTTACGAAACGGGCCTGCGAAAGCGCGGGCCGAGCAGGAAGCTGCTGCATGACGCGCAGCGCGAAGTCGTCGGAGATCGCGACGGCGGGTGCGGCTTCAAGCGCTGCGGTAAGCCGCCGATCGAGAATCTCGTCTGCATTTTGCTCGCTCATGGTTTCCCCTCCTTATCCTTTGCGATTGCGTCTTTCAGCTTCTTGCGGCCTCGATGCAGATGCGTTCGAACCGTGCCGATCGGGATCTGCAGCGCCTCGGCGATCTGGTCGTAACTTCGCTCTTCCTGATGGTAGAGCACGAGCACGGTCTTTTCCATCTGGCTCAATCGCATGAGATGCGTGTCGACGAGCTGCTGAAACTCAGACTGTTCGAGCTGTTCGAGCGCATTCGCCCCGGGATGCTCCAGGCGATGCTCCCACGACCAGCCTGAATCATCGTCGTCTCCATGGTGCTCGGAGAGCGAGACGTGGGTGCGATCAATGCGCTGGCGGCGCTTCCACTCGTCCTGCGCGACGTTGACGGCGATGCGGTAGAGATAGGTGCTGACGAGGGCTTCGCCGCGAAAGCCGGGCAGCGCGCGGTAGAGCCTGAGGAAGACATCCTGGGCGAGGTCGTCGATGTTGTCGGTATGTCCGGTCAGGCGCGCGAGGGTGCGGAAGACCATCTGCTGATGATCGCGCACGACCTGCTCGAAGCTGAACTGGGTGGCCAAAGGTCTGGAGTGAGCTTAGACCTTCGACGGGCAGCAAAGTTTCATCGCGATTGCTGAAACTTTCGATTCGCCCTTTGGTCTAACGCGGGCAGAAAGAGGAGGTAATACCAATGAACGATATCAGTGGAGTCTGGATTCCTGTAATCGCGATGCTAATCCCGATTACTGCGATCGTCGGGGGAATTGTCAGCCAGATACATCGGAGCCGGCTTAAAGCGGAGCAACGGATGGCGCTGATTGCGCGCGGCGTTCCGCTGGCGGAGATCGACGCATACATGAAGTCGGATGTAGAGGAGCACGAGGAGCGCGCGGTGAAAGATCCGATGCGGAGCCTGGGCAATGCGCGGCGAGCGGCAGTTGTGCTGGTTTCGACCGGGCTCGGGCTTACGACGTTTCTGCTGATCCTGGGGGCAGTGCTGTTGGCCACCATTAACCGGACGGCGGGCTGGGCTGTAATCGGCAGCGCGGCTGCGGGATTGATACCGCTGGCGATAGGGATCGGATTCTGGTTCGATTACAACCTGCAAAAGCGCGAGATGTCGCGCTTCGGGTTGGAGGTTGAGGCGGATCGAGGCTGAGCAGCCTACTTCGACACCTTTGCCGGCGGTCTTAAAACAGGAGGCATAGACACTTTTCTGGTCATCGGCGGGATTACGCTCTCTCTTGCAGCAGACGGTCTTGTGCTCGGGTTAGTCGCCATGGTGTTTCTCCTTACCCCTCAATTGAACCATATCGCAAGGCGAAATAGCGAATAGCCTCTGTCTCGGCACTTGGAACGCGTTATCGTTACGAGCCAGGCCATCTGGAACATACTTCGCCTGCAACCGTTGTTTCCGGGACCGCAGTTGGTGAAGCAATTTACTAATCTGTTCATCCCTGCATCGTCCGTTGGCAAGGGAGTCCCAATCACGTTGTGCCACAACGAAAAAGCGATCCAGTTGTCTGACCCATCGGCTGAGTGCGGTTCGCCGTTTGTGGAAAGGGAATACATCCTTCAATGCATCGGCAAGTTGGGATAGCGCAATGATCGAAGCCCAAACGAAAGCATATCGTTGCCATATGACCCATGCAGCGATGCCTCCGCTCGATGCTACAGCCCGGATGGTGGCGGTACCAGTCACCCATCGGTTAAGTGCGTTCCTGTATTCGCGCAAATAACAGGCGTCCGCTTTAAGTTGAACGATTTCATCCCAATACATTCGCTGCTCGTAAGTGGCTTGGTCGCACTCAAGTCGTTGATCCATTGACTTAGCTTAATCGATCAGCGAATCCACAAAAGACTTGCTGTCGAACGGAATCAGGTCATCGATCTTCTCCCCTGTGCCGGCGTAGATGACCGGCAGGCCAAGCTCCGTGGCGATGGCAAGCACGATGCCGCCCTTGGCCGTGCCATCCAGTTTAGTTAAAACAATGCCAGTTACGCGCGCAGCTTCCGTGAATAGCCGGGCCTGCTGCAGGCCGTTCTGGCCGGTCGTTGCATCCATGACGAGCAGCGTCTGGTGGGGTGCGCCGGGGACCAGCTTCTCAGCCGTGCGACGCATCTTGTCGAGTTCCTTCATCAGGTCGGACTTGGTATGCAGGCGGCCGGCGGTGTCGACGATCAGCACCTGGGTGCCGCGCGCTTTGGCCGCGGTGCAGGCGTCGTAGAGCGCGGCCGAGGGGTCGCCGCCCTGCTTCGTCTTGATGATCTGCACGCCGGACCGCGTCGCCCAGACTTCGAGCTGCTCGATGGCCGCGGCACGAAAGGTGTCGGCCGCGCAGAGCAGCACGCTGCGAGGCTGCTTTTGACTGACGAAATAATGCGCCAGCTTGCCGGAGGTGGTCGTCTTTCCGGTGCCGTTGACCCCGACCATCATGATGACCTCGGGCGGCGACGAAGGATGAGCGACGGGCCGCGCAACCTTATCGAGCACCGCCTGTAGCTCGGTCTTCAGCAGCATCTTTAGCTGCGCGCCGCCTTCGATGCCGACTCGAAGCGCGCGCTGGCGCAGGTTTTCGAGCACGATGGCGGTGGTGGGCGCGCCGATGTCGGCGGCCAGCAGCAGCGGCTCGAGCGAGATGAGCGTCGACTCGTCGACCTCGCGGGTGAGCGCGATGACCGAGGCGATGGATTCGGTGAACGACTCGCGGGTGCGCGTGACTGCCTGGCGCATGCGGTCGAAGAAGCCGGTGCGGGGCTCCTCGGGAGCAGCTGCGGCGGGAGTTTCAGGCTCGGGAGTCTTGTCGCGTTTGCCGAAGAGATTGAAGGCCATGCTCAGGCTAGTTTAGTGCATCGGCGGGCATATGATGTGAGCAGCGAGGTGAGTGGCATGGCGACGGCTGCGATGATTCCGCTGGAAGAGTATCTGAAGACGAGTTACGAGCACGACTGCGAGTGGATAGACGGCGTGGTACGGGAGAGAGCGATGCCAGATGATTTTCACTCCGCGGTGCAACAGTTCTTTCTCGCCTACTTTCAAAGCCTTCGGCGCGAACTGGGTGTGTGGGTTCGGCCGGAGTTGCGGCTGCGGGTCGCGCCACGGAAATATCGCATTCCCGACGTGATGTTGATGCCCACCGGCGTTCGCCCTAAGCCAATTCCTGATGTTCCGCCGGTGCTTTGCATCGAAGTCCTCTCGCCGGATGATAAGGCAGGCGAGTTACAGGAAAAGCTGGATGATTACGTCGTTATGGGTGTGGCCGCCATCTGGATTGTGGATCCGCGCCGCCGCAAGCTGTTTACTGCGGACGCGCACGGAATTCACACTGTGGAGAGCTTTCTCGTCCCCAATTCCAGGTATGTGATCTATCCTACCCAGATCTTCGAGGAGATCGACTCGTACTCCGACGTTTAGCGGCGGAGACTTTTCGCGGCGCTAGAGGAATAGCCCATAGATTTTTGCGCAGACGGGTTAAAATCCAGCAAAACACTATCAGGTGAAGGGATTCCAGCACATGCCTTCTGTTTCTGTCCGGCAGCTTCTGCTCTCTCTGCGCTTATGGCTCTGGGTGTTGCGCCGCCCAGAATGCGCCGGCACCGGCGCCGCCCGCGACTGCCGCACCGGGGTCGCACTACGATCCCGCCATGTTTCAGCGGCGCATCGCGCCCGATCAGCTCAGGTTTCTGGCGCAGTTCGATGGCGCGCCTTCGGGTGTTCTCTACAAGCACAAGGCGTTCCACAAGCTGCTCAAAGATGTCGTTCCGAACTGCACGTTCCACTACGGAAGCGATAAGCCCTTCGACTCCGCGCTCGATGAGGCCATGGCCGGTTCGCAGGTGGCCGTCGTGGTGCGCGACGGACGCTATGTGACCATGGGCGGCGCGATGGGCAGGTATCTCGCTGGCCGTGCATTCACGGGCGCGGTACTTCATCACGGGTTCGAATAGGAAGATTCTGCTGGAACACGAGGAAGACTTCTGCCGATCCTGGGATGGGACGGTGGATGGAACTGCGCTTCCACCGGAGAGCGGGTGCGAAAAGATGGCGGCTGACTCGGCCGATCTGGACCTGAGCGGCCGCCTGTTATCTCGACGCCACACGCCACGCGATCAACGCCACGGCATGGATCATCGGCGACGACCAGGTGGCGTTCCTGCAGGTACGCGACCGGACCTGCGGCGGCGTGCTCGACCCGCTGGGCTGCCGCATCCATGCCACGCGGGAGCGCATCCATTTGATCGTCAGGAGCGGGCCGCCGTCCAGGCCGGTTCGCCGCTGAGCGGCTGCACGAGCGAGTTCGGCGTGGGGTTGGGGCCGTGCGGAATCATCTTCTGGCCGTCGCGGCGTACGACGAACCAAAGCACCACAAACGCGATCAGTATGAACGCGCATGCGCCGAGGACAATGCCGAGGAAGTTCGGCCCTTTTGGATATCTACGCCAATCTGCAATTGGATCCCTGGGATCGCTCATGCGAGGGTAGGATGCGCCAGGGGCGTTCCGCGGCCAACTCCGGCGGAATTAGTGTGGCAGCACCGAATGGCTATTCGACGGCAGGAGGCGATCGCTATTCGTCACGCCCTGGCCGAGCCATCAGATCCCTGATCGCGTCGCGGGGAGCTTTGCCATGGTGCAGCACGGCGTCCATCTGCTCGGCGATGGGCATCTCCACGCCATAGCGCGCCGCCAGCCCCAGCGCCGCGGTGGTGGAATGGACGCCTTCCGCGACCTTGCCGTTCATCCCGGAGAGGATGTCCCTCAGCCTGCGGCCTTTGCCCAGCTCGATGCCGACCGAGCGGTTGCGGCTGAGCGCGCCGGTGCAGGTGAGCACCAGATCGCCGATGCCGGAAAGCCCGGCCAGCGTCTGGCGGCGGCCTCCGCAGGCAATCGAGAGCCGCGTAATCTCGGCCACGCCGCGGGTGACGAGCGCGGCGCTGGTGTTGGCGCCCATGCCGAGCCCGTGGATGACTCCGGCGGCCAGCGCGATCACGTTCTTGAGCGCGCCGCCGAGTTCGACGCCGGGCACGTCGTCGTTGGTATAGAGCCGCAGCGTGGGCGATGAAAAGTCGCGCTGGATAGCGTGCGAGATCTCGGAACGGACGGCCGCGACGACGCATGCGGTGGGCAGGCCGGCGGCGACCTCCTGCGCGAACGATGGCCCGCTGAGCACGGCGCAGGGGTTGTCCGTGACCGCGGCGATCACCTGGCTCATGCGCAGGAAGGTGGTCTCTTCGAGGCCCTTGCTGGCGCATACGACAATCTGGTCGCGGGTCAGCATCGGCGCGATGTGGCCGATGGTCTCGCGCAGGTACTGCGAGGGCGTGACGCAGACGATGACCTGCGCCTCAAAGATAGAGCCTGGCAGGTCGGGCGTAATCTGGATGTCCATCGGAACGGTAAAGCCGGGGAGGTAGGGCAGGTTTTCGCCGGATTCGATCAGGTGTTCGGCCAGCGCAACGGAGTGTGCCCACAGCGTGATCTCGTGGCCGCCGCGGCGCGCGAGCGAGATGGCGAGCGCGGTTCCCCAGGCTCCGGCGCCAAGAATGGAGATACGGCTCATGCTTCCACCTTTTTTTTGCCGAATCGGCTTTCCGTTCCGGCGAGCAGGCGGCGAATATTGGCGTGGTGCTTGACGATCACCAGAAGAGAGATGAAGCAGAAGCCGAACAGGGTTGTGCGCGATATGCCGTGGGCAAAGCGCATCGCGAACAAAGGCACGGATGCCGCGGCCAGCACCGAAGCCAGCGAAACGTAGCGACTCACGGCGAAGATGACGACAAAGACGGCAAGGAGGCAGAGCGCCAGCACCGGGCTAAGTGCGAGAAACACGCCGAGGGCTGTCGCTACTCCCTTGCCGCCGCGAAAGCCAAGCCAGATCGGGAAAACATGGCCGACCACGGCGGCGACGGCTGCCAGCATCGCGAAATCGAAGGCATGGCCCCGTGCCACTTCTGCAGGCTGACCGGCGAACACCCCGGAGTGCCGCGCGATCAGGAATGCGGCGATCACCGCGAGCGAGCCTTTGCCGAGATCGAGCAGAAGCGTGGCAATAGCCAGACCCTTTGCGCCCGAGCGCGCAACGTTGGTGGCACCGATATTGCCGCTCCCAGTGGCGCGGATGTCTTCCTTGCGAAACGCCTTGACCAGCAGATATCCGAACGGGATCGAGCCGAGCAGATAGGCGAGCGAGATGGAGATGAGCCAGGGGTTCATAGGTGCAGGTTCGGTGCTGAATCAGTGTAGCAACGGAGTGGGCCGTTTGAATTTTCCAAGGAAGGAAGACGAGATGGCGCCTCAGTGATTAGAATTGGCTCCCCATGAGAATCGCCGCCTTCGCTGCCCTCGCCATTGTCGCCTTATCTTCGGCCGCCCAGCAGAATCCCTCTGCCATGAAGAAGATCGGCCAGGTTGACCCGCGTTTCCAGTCCTACAACGTGGAGATGGTGGAGGTGATCGGCGGTCGCTTCTGGAAGCCCTATGGCAGCCCGGTGGCCGCCGCTGCCGCACCTGCCGCTGCACCCGGCGGGCTTGATCCCGCTCTGTTCGAACAGCGCAAACCGATCGATCTTACGAATCCCAGGCTGCGCAAGCTGGCGGCGGCGCTGGGACCAGCCTTTCTGCGGGTCTCCGGAACGTGGGCTAACACCGTGTACTTCCAGGATGACGACGGGCCCGTCCTGGCTTCGCCTCCGGAAGGTTTCAACGGCGTGCTCACCAGGGCGCAGTGGAACTCGGTCGTCGGCTTCTCGAAAGCGGTGAACGCAAAGATCGTTACTTCGTTCTCGGTAAGCGCGGGCACCCGCAACTCCTCGGGCGTATGGACGCCGGAGCAGGCGGCCCGTTTCGTCGCCTACACCCACGCTGTCGGGGGATCGATCGCCGCGGCTGAATTCATCAATGAACCGACCTTTATCACCGCGGCCGGGGTTCCGCCCGGCTACGATGCGGCGGCTTACGGCCGGGACTTCGCGGTGTTCGCACCCTTCCTGCGAAAGGCAGCTCCGGAGGCCCTCCTGCTCGGACCAGGCTCCGTGGGCGAGGGCATTCCCCTCGTGCCCATGAAGCTTCTCCCGTCAAAAGATCTGCTGGAAGCAACCCGGAAAAATCCGCTAGACGTATTTTCCTATCATTTCTATGGCGGTGCCTCCGAACGTTGCGGAACCGGCCCAGCCGCACAGAGTGCCACGCACCCGGAGAACGCGTTGAGCCAGGAATGGCTGGGCCGCACAGCTACGGTCGAAGCATTCTACGCGGGGCTGCGAAACCAGTACGCCCCCGGCAAACCGCTCTGGGTCACCGAGACAGGCCAGACGGCGTGCGGCGGCGATCGCTGGGCCTCTACCTTTCTCGACAGCTTCCGCTACCTCGATCAACTCGGTAAACTGGCCTCTCTGGGAGTCCAGGTGGTCATGCACAATACGCTGGCGGCAAGCGACTACGGGCTCATCGACGAGAAGACGCTGGCGCCGCGGCCAAATTACTGGGCGGCGTTGTTGTGGCATCGCACCATGGGGACCATCGTTCTGGATGCGGGCAAGGCACCTTCCCCGGACGTCCACCTATACGCGCAATGCACGCCGGACCATCCGGGAGGCGTGACGCTGCTCGCGTTGAACCTGAGCAGAACAGACCCAGCGGCGATGAATCTTCCGCGGGGATCGACACGCTATACGCTTACGGCGGACGACCTTGTCGGCCACGGCGTTTCGTTGAACGGCAACGCGCTCCAGCTCTCGGCAGCGGGCGAGCTGCCGGCGCTCGCGGGCGTGGCGCAACCCAAAGGATCGCTGTCCATTCCCGCTGCCAGCATCACGTTCTTCACCTTCGCTGAGGCTGGAAATCCGGCTTGCAGGTGATTACAGCATCTGCCGCCGCAGCAGTTCAAGCGCATGCTGCGCGCTCCACCAGCGGATGCGCTCGCGGTCTCCGGGCAGTTGCAGCTCCTTCACCTGGGTTCCGTCGGCGTCCGCAACGCCCACATACACCAGGCCGATGGGCTTGCCTGTATCCGCTCCGGTGCCCGGCCCAGGTCCGGCAATGCCGGTGATGGCGACGCCAATGGAGGCTCCTGTTCGGTCGCGAATGCCTTCGGCGAGCGCCCGGGCGACCGCCTCCGATACCGGCCCGTCGCTCGCGATCATGTCCGCGGGCACGCCGGCGAATGTGGTCTTGAGCGCGTCCGAATAGACCACCGCGCCGCCGAGGAAGTAGCGCGAGCTGCCGGCGATCGCGGTCAGCCGCTCGGAGAGCAGGCCGCCGGTGCAGCTTTCGGCTGCGGCCAGCGTCAGGTGGCGCATCCCCAGCATCAGCAGCACAACCTCTTCGAGCGATTCGCCGTGTGAGGAGAAGACGTCTTCATCCATCTCGCGCTCGATGGCCTCGGCAACCGCGTCGACGCGGGCCTGCGCCTCTTCAAGCGTCGGCTTGGCGCATTGGAAGTGCAGCTGGATCTCGCCCGATGTAGCCAGGATGGTCGTCTCGACATCGGTGAACTGCTTGTAGATCGGCGCGGTGCGGGCGTCGACCTGCGACTCCGGAATGAGCGCCATGCGCAGCTCGCGGCGGGCAAGAAAGGCAGGCGGAAGCGTCGCCGCCAGCCGCGGCGCGACCTGTTCGGCGAAGAGCGCCTTCAACTCCTTCGGCGGGCCGGGCAGCAGAATCATAGTGCGGGCCTTGCCTTCGAAGGCAGTCACGAGAAACTGGCCGGGCGCGCTTCCGTTGGCGTTGGGCAGCAGCGCGGCGCCGTCCAGGATGTCGGCCTGCTTGGCGTTGTTGGGCGGCATGGCGATGCGCCGCGCCGCAAATCGCTTATACAGTCCCGCAAGCACGTCGTTGTCGGACTGCATGCCGATGCCCAGCGCGCCCGCGACGGCCTCGCGCGTCAGGTCGTCTTCCGTAGGCCCCAGCCCGCCCGAAAAGACGACGATATCGGCCCGCGCGAGCGCTGTGCGAGCGGCGCCGGTAAGGTGCGCAAGCGAGTCGCCGACGATGGTCTTGAAGGCCACCTGGATGCCGAGGTCGTTCAGCTTCTGCGTAAGGAAGAGCGAGTTGGTGTCCTGCCGGAAGGGCGTAAGCATCTCGGAGCCGGCGGCGATGATTTCAGCGATCATGCAAATAGGATGCTCCTTCCAGAGGGGTGATTCTCAGAGTGTTCAGCGCAAAGAAAAGATCCCCATCACGGGACACGCTCCAATCTGGCCAGCACGGTGGTATTGCGGCTTGAGTTTATCCTTCTTGTCCTCGACTTCTGCTGCTGATACGGCAACAGCCGGGTTCCACAGGCCCGAATAGTACGGTTATTGTTTTGCCGGACACTCCTCGACCGGTTTCGTGCCAAGCTCTGCCAACTTAACATCGGGGTAGGCCTGCAGCATCATCGCAAGATCATTGGGATAGTGCTTATACCAAAAGAGCTTCTCTGTATCCGGTGCGCCACTGTAAACGCATCGAAGCACTGGATACGCGGCATCCGCGAAAATCACATTCATTCTCTCGTTCCAGTATCTAAGCCTCGACTTTGAACCATTGGGATTCCCAGCAAGAAGCGGAGACGTTTTATCAACTCGCAACACTTCACTGCTTACGAGATCGCCGGCCGTCATTTTGCCGGTTTTCATCTTTTGGGGACTTCCTGTTACATCTTCTAGTCCCGCCTGCGAACTTGCTTTCTCGTAGTCGACGAAAAACTCGCTGAGCACTTCGGCCTTCAACTTCTCGTGGTCGACGTACAGGCCAGCCGACATCCGGACGTCTTGGTAGGTAGACGCTTCCACATAGCCGGATCCCAACGGAAGTAGCTGCTTAATGTGCAGACCGACCGAGTCGCTATGAACGTCGTGCGACTGATAGCCCACCGTAAATGTCCCGCTCGCGCCAAGCCTGTAGAGAGAGAAGACAGGATAAGTGCCGTCGGGCAAAAGTTTGATCCCTGCGTTCTTGAAGCGCTCCGCGATCTGACTCCTGATTGCCGTCTCCTCCCCTCCAAAGTTCTCCAGCCTGATAGAGAGACCCTGAATATGCTTGAGCGACTCTACCGAGCTTATTGTCGGCGATGTGGCGGCTGGGGATGCAGTAGCTGACTTCGTCACAACGGTGGGGCGAGGCGGGGCGGGTCGATGAGCAACCTGGCCTGAGACGAAGGTTGGGCACGCCACTAAGATCACTGCAAAGGCCAAACGAGGTAGGTTCGCGCGCATAATAGCTCCAGGGTATGCGCGCAGAATACCATGTGCGCTCGCCACCTGCGGTCGATCGCCAGGGAACGAGCGCTCTTAGAGCGAGACTTCGTAGATAGCGTCGCGAGTCGCCAGCGCTGCCCGACCATTTTGCAGCAAACACAGCCCCACCAGGGTGTTGCCGGCTACCGCCAGCGACGCCTCGCCCGCCGGCGTAATGCGAACAATGCCCCGATCCCCACCCAGTGAGGCCGCGACGTACAGGTTGTCGTCCGCGTCGAAGGCAATCGGGTGACACGATACCCAAAACTCGCGACTCTACCGCTCGCCACCTTGAGTGCTGGAACAAGACCGCACCCTCTTGACAAATGTGCCGGCCAAACACCCCGTCTCTCTGTCTGCTCACCAGACATCCCGCAACCGAGGTCCAGACCTAAGTACCACCTTTTGAATACTTTGCGTAAAAAGTATACAGGGGTACCCCGCGCCCTGAGTAACCGATGTAACCGAACGTAACCCGGGTGACATGACAGCCATTTATCATGGCTTTTATAGCGCGACTTCATAGATGGCATCGCGCGTCGCCAGCGCGGCGCGGCCCTTCTCCAGCAGGCACAGCCCGACGAGGTTGTTGCCCGCTACCGCCAGCGACGCCTCGCCCGCCGGCGTGATGCGGACGATGCCGCGATCGCCCCCGAGCGAGGCGGCTACGTAAAGGTTGTCGTCCGCGTCGAAGGCCATGCCCTGCGCGCGGCCCAGTCCGCGATAGAAGACCGTGGCGTTGCCGTCGCGGTCGATGGCATGGATGACCTGCGAGGACGCCGTGGTCGGGCCGGTCACGTAGAGGGTTCCCTCAGAGTCGAACGCCAGGTGGTAGGCGGAGATGCTGGGTTCAAGCGTGGCGAAGACGAACGTCTCCTGCGCCTGTGACCCCTTGGCGGCGCGCACCTTGAAGATGGTTCCGGAGCGGTCGCCGACGTAGAGGTCGCCGGCGGCGTCGAAGGCGATGCCCGTGGCGATGCCGAGGCCTTCGGCGTACAGCACCGGTGTGCCCGAGGCTCCGACGCGGAAGATGGTGCCGTCGGCGCGCGAGCTGACGTAGAGGTGCGAATCGGGTCCGAAGGCGAGGCCGGTGGGGTTCAGTATGTCGCGCACGAAGGGCCGCAGTTCGTGGATGACGCCCTCGGGCGCGGGCGCGATGCGGAAGACCGAGACCGGCGTCTGCTCGCCGCGCGAGCCCGAGAGCGTGGTGTAGACGTTGCCGAAGGCGTCGACAGCGGGATTGGCGACGGGGTGCAGATTCTCCGCCATGGCGACGGCGATGCGCAGCGGCAGCGGGTTCGAGGGCATGCCGGAGAGCGTGACGACGACGTTGCCGGGAAGCACGCCTTCGGGGATGCGCAGGATGGCCCGGGTCTCGCGCGAGAGTGTGATGAGGGCGGGGATTGCGGAGACTTCGGCCCGCAGATCGGGTCCGAGGTTGGTGCCTTCGAGCGTGATCTCGGAGAGCGGGAGTGCGGCAGTGGGGCGAGCTTGAGTTAGGGTCGGCATCATTCTTCAGGGTAACAAAGCAAAGGCAAGAGCGTCCTGGCGCCGGACGGGCGGCACTCCGTGCGGTCCTGGACGCTTCGCGTTTCTAGAACCACAACAAGGCAACGTGGCCGAGCGCCAACGCGATCAGCCCGGCGGCAACGTCGTCCAGCACGATGCCGGTGCCGCCGTGCAGCCGTTCGAGCTGCCGGATGGGCGGCGGCTTGGTGATGTCGAGCAGCCGAAACAGCAAGAGCGCCAGCGCGGCGTGGCGCCAGTCCGCGGGGATGGCTATCAGCGCGAATAACTGGCCCGCGACCTCGTCGATGACCACATGGCCGGGGTCTTCGCGGGCGGACTCGCGGGCCACGATGGTCGCGGCCGGAATGCCGACGGCCGTCGCTGCAAGGGCGGCAGCCAGCGTCCAGATCGCCGGATGCGCGGGATGGAAGGCATGCGCTGCGCCGTACCAAAGCAGCAGCGCGGCGACCGACCCGTAGGTGCCCGGGCCGGGACGTAGCAGGCCCGCGCCGAAGAACGTTCCAACGGCCCATGCCCAGCGGGTTTTCCTGATTGTGGACGTGTCGATACGCGGCTGCTTAGCCATCGCTGTCGTTGGTGGAGCGGGACTGGCGGTCGCGAAGGCCTTCGAGTTCGTCGAGCAGGTCGGGGTCGTGTATTGGCGACGAGATGACATAGCCGCCCGACGCCCACTTGCCCAGATCGAGGATGCGGCAGCGATCGGAGCAGAACGGGAAGTCGGGGTCGGCGGCGAGCACGACCTTGCGGCAGGTGGGGCAGAAGAGGGCTTTGGTCATAAGTCAGGCCGCTGGTTCGAGGAATTGTGAGAGAGCCATCTGCAAAACATGGTCAAGGTCAACATGATGCTGATGGGCGTATAGCGCGGCTTTGACCTGCAACTCACGAGGCAGGCTTGCCGGGAAAGATGCGAAGGGCTTCGGCGGTTGCCGGTCTCCTTGTTCGCAGTCCTGCAGGTACTCGTCGACGGCCTGGTGAAATATTTGCTCTGCTTGTTCGGGAGTATCGCCGTGGTAGATGACGAAGTCGCGGATTCCAAGGATTTTGCCGTGGTAGAGGCTATCTTCGGCATCGTGAATGATCGAGCCGTCGTAGCCGCGATAATTAACTGTTGTGCTCATTTAGAAACTCCTCGTGCTTGAGGAAGCCAATTGCGTCATGTACCTGATACCTCTTGAGAATATTAGACGGGTGCGGCTGGTGCATGTTGAGTTGCTCGCCCGTAGCGGGGTTGCGAAACTTGCGAGCGGAGCCAGAGGAGGTCAAGAGTTCAATGCCGAACGAAGACATGAGGTTGACGAGTTCAGGCCATGCGAAGTCTTTGGGATTGGAAAGAAGCCGCCGGATTGCTTTTTCGTGTTTCGACATCCGCGGGTGCCTTCAGCCGATTTTACCCACGGGGTGAAACCGGTGCAAGGAGTGAGCCAGTTGCCGCAGCCGAAGGGAAAGTCGGGTCGGGGGGCGAGTATGGTGGAGCAGAAGAGGGCTTTGGATGTGGTCATGAGAATTCATCCAACCGCGCTTCGTAATCCAGATTCGACGTGAAGAGTGCCAGCCCCGTTGTAAGAATTGACTTGACTTCGTCGATCTCCTCGCTCGACTAGGCCGGTTCGTAGCGCTCGCCCTCCGGAGTTACCGCCGGAAGGTTGTTCCCCCAGAATACCTTGTCGTAGATCGTGTGGGGCCGGCGATCCACGGATCGGAAATGTGCGGATTGTTCAGGAAATGTGGCCGCAATGTCTGCGAACAAGTTCCAAGCGCTTATGGTTTCTATGCAATCGATATCGCCCGTCACGAAGCTGCCTCCATCCGCGATCCAGTCCAACTGCAACGAGGGGTCGCCGTCGGGCATCGTGATGGTGACGTTGCGTTGTGCTGCAAACTGTTGCGCTTTTTCTACGGTGTCGAAGGTTGCAATACGCCCGGCGTCCGTCTTCAGCACTACGTCAACATCGTCCTGAACCCACAAGACAAAGCGATCCTGACCGAAGAGTCGGAATCTATATGGGAAGACCTCCATGCCTGGCGGAGCCTCGTAATAGAGCATACCCCACTTGGAAATGTCGAGGCTTAAGCCTGGGTCTATGCCAGAAGCAAGGCTAACGGCAAAAGCAGATTTCCTTCGGGAATGACAACAAGGGTGTGGACCAGTGGCGACTAAAAAGTGGAGGAATGGCAAACCAAAGGGCAGAGAAAGTGGGACAGGCTTACTCGAGAATGCGCGCGACAACATCATAGTCATGCGACTCGGTGATCTCCGCGGTGTAAAACGTGCCGGGAACAAGCGTCTCATGCGGGCCGAAGTCGTTGATCAGCACCTTGCCGTCGATCTCTGGCGCGTGCAGCGGCGTACGTCCCTCCCACAGCAGGTCGGTTTCTTCGGACGGGCCTTCGACGAGCAGGTCGATGGTCCGGCCCACCCACTCGCGCTTACTCTTGATGGAGATGCGCTGCTGCAGGCGCATCAGCTTGCGGCGGCGCGCCTGGATGGTTCGCTGGGGGACTTTGCTTGCCGCATCCAGCTCGAAGGCCTTGGCGCCCTCTTCGTCGGAGTAGGTAAAGACGCCCAGCCAATCGATCTTCGCGGCCTTCGCGAAGTCGCAGAGCAGCTCGAAGCCGGCCTCGGTCTCACCCGGAAATCCGACGATAAACGAAGTCCGGATGACGATGCCGGGGACGATCTTCCTTGCCTTTGCAATCAGGTCGAGGAAGATCTGCGCATTGCCGCCGCGCTTCATCGTCTTTAGCACTGCGGGGCTGGCGTGCTGGAGCGGCACGTCGAGATACTTGGCGATGGTGTCGTGCTTCGCCATGGTCTCGAGTAGGCGCGTGGTCACCTTGTTGGGATAGGTGTAGAGGAAGCGCAGCCAGCGCAGGCCGGGCAGCACGGCGAGCGCGTCGAGGAGCTGCGCGAGGCCTTCCTTCAGGCCGAGGTCTTCGCCGTAGCAGGTGGTGTCCTGGCCGATGAGCGTGATCTCGCGGACGCCCTGCGCAATCAGGTTCTGCGCCTCGGCGACGATGGAACCCATGCGCCGCGAGCGGAACTTGCCGCGCAGCTGCGGAATGATGCAGAAGGTGCAGGGATGGTCGCAGCCCTCGGCGATCTTGATGTAGGCCGAGGCGCGCGGCGTGGAGAGAATGCGCGGCGTCTCGTCGGAATAAAGGTAGTTCGGCAGCGTGGGGCTGGCGCCGTCCCAGCTCTCGCGGGAGAAGCGGCCGGATTGCTCGCGGGCGTCGCCTTCGGGACGCGAAGTCGTCGTGCCGGTCTCGGCCAGCGACTGCACGATCGCCAGCTGCGGCGCGATGTGGCCCTCCACCTCAAGCCGCGAGTGCTGGTTGACCGCGGAGGCGGCGCGATGCACGAGCTGCTGTTGCGGCACATTCTGGTGCGAGTCGCGGGCGACCGTGGTTTCGTTGACCAGCGCCCCGGGCAGCAGCGCGAGGTCGCGCTGGGTGTGGGCGTCGATCGAGGGCTGGTTGAAGTCCTGCGGCAGAATCTGGAAGGGCGACTGCGCACGCTGCGCGGGAGCGATGCCGGCCGCGTTCAGGATGGCTTCAAGCTCGCCTGTCCCGACAACGGCGTCCACTTCGGGAATGTTCTTCCGGATCTCGTCGCGGTAGCGCTCGACCAGGCAGCCGGCGACGACGATGCGCGCGGCTTTGCCGGCGGTCTTGTGCTTCACCATTTCAAGGATGGTATTCACCGACTCCTGCTTGGCGGAATCGATGAAGCTGCAGGTGTTGATGACGATGATCTCGGCGTCTTCGGCTCTGGCGGTCAGCTCGGCGCCGTTGTGGTGGAGCATGCCCATCATAACCTCGGAGTCGACGAGGTTTTTCGGGCAGCCGAGCGAGACGAAGCCCACCTTGGGGCGGATTGGGGTGGGGATCGCGAGTTCGAGGAGCGTTTCAGACATCACGCTCCATTCTACCGGGTTCTTCTCCTCATATCCTGGCTTACTTGAAGAGCATCCGGGCCGCGATCGCGATCAATAACCCCGCGAAGCAGCGGCGTAGCGTCGTATCGGATAGATGCACGGCCCAACTCCCGCCAAGATAGCCGCCGACCGTGAAGCCGATCGCCACCAGCACGGCCAGCCGCATGTCCACAGCCCCGGCCTTGTAATACTTCCAGAAGGCGAAGACGCCGATGGGCAGCAGCAGCGTGGCCAGTGACGTGCCCTGCGCCTTGTGCTGGCTCATGCCGTACAGGTAGACCAGCGCGGGAATCAGGATCGCGCCACCGCCCAGCCCGACCAGGCCGGAGATGATGCCGATCGCTACGCCGAGTGCGAGGCCGCCGAGTGTCGCCATGCGGTCTAGCTTACCTTGGCGGCCAGGAGCGATGCATACAATTCGATGGTTTGCTCGGCAATCGCCTCCCAGGCGAAGGTCTCCTCCACGCGGCGGCGGCCTGCGAGCCCCATCTGCCGGGCGCGTTCCGGGTCGGCCAGCAGCGTGTTGATTCCTTCCGCAAGCGCGCGGGCGAAAGCATCCGCATCGCTTGGAAAGGTCGTAACCGGATCGGCGCCGAACGGGATCAGCAGGCCCGTTTCGGCCTGGTCAGGGGTGCCCGGCGGGATGACGACCTCCAGGATTCCGCCGACGGCCGAGGCCACCACCGGTGCCTTGCAGGCCATGGCTTCGAGGTTGATGATGCCGAACGGCTCGTAGACCGACGGACAGCAGAAGACGGCGCAGTTCGAGTAGAGCTGGATGGCTTCCGGCTTGGTCACCATCTGCTCGATCCAGACTATATTGTGGCCGCTGCCGGTGGGGTCCCCGGTGGCGAAGGCATGGCCGCCCTCGCGGGTGACCTGGTCGTGCAGACCGGGGTGGCTGCCGGGGGTTTCGCGGCGCAGGGCTTCCACCTTCTCGCGCATCTCGGCGGCGATCTCAGGGGTGTCCGGCGCGCCCGCGCAGAGCACCACCTGGGTTCCGGGCGGCAGATAGCGCACCGCGTCGACCAGGTGCGTCACGCCCTTCTGCCGCGTGATGCGCCCGACGAAGAGCACGTACGGCTTGCTGGTGTCGACCCCATACTTCTCGAGCGCATCCGTCTCCGAGGTCTGCTGATACTCATTCAGGTCGATGCCGTTGTAGATGACGTGGATGCGCTTGGGATCTACGTCCGGATAGGCGCGCAGGATGTCGGCCCTGGTGCCGTGCGAGACGGCGATGATGGCGTCCGCATCGAGAATCGCAGTCCGCTCCATCCAGGAAGACAAGGCGTATCCCGCGCCGAGCTGCTCAGCCTTCCACGCGCGCAGCGGTTCAAGCGAGTGCGTCGTCAGCACAAACGGCACCTTGTACAGCTTTTTGGCCAGAAAGCCGGCCATCGACGTGTACCAGGTGTGGGTGTGGACGATGTCGATCTCGCCCAGCGACTTCATGGTGGAGAGGTTGAGCGCGAAGGCATCGACGGCCGCCTTGAATTTGGCGGTCGAGTCGCCGGTCACCTCGGGCGGAGGAACGTCGCCGCGAACGTGGAGGTCGCCGTCGTCTTCCTGTTGCGTGCCCCAGCAGTGGACTTCCACTTCAATCTTGCGGGCGAGCTCGCGGGCAAGGTACTCGACGTGGACGCCAGCTCCGCCGTAGACGTTGGGTGGATATTCGCGAGTCATCAGGCCTACGCGCATTGGGAGGTTCTCCTGCCGGTGAGATGCTGCCTTGAGAAGCGTACCTCAAGTGGACCTCTCGCCGTTGACACGAAACCCGG
Organism: uncultured Acidobacteriaceae bacterium; assembly: GCA_964245315.1. Lineage (GTDB taxonomy): Bacteria > Acidobacteriota > Terriglobia > Terriglobales > Acidobacteriaceae > Edaphobacter. The sequence continues at coordinate 20,117 of CAXTMK010000005.1, forward strand.
CGAGGTCTAGTTTTTTCCTATGCACATCGACCTGACACCGGAACAGGAAGCCCGTATCTCCGCCCTGGCGCGTCGCGACGGCAAGAACTTGCGCGACGTCATGACTGACACGGCTGTCTGGTTGCTGGAGATGGACGCTGCCCACGATGCGGCCCTTACACACAGCATCGCGCAAGCCGATCGCGGCGAGTTTATCGAGGAAGAAGAGATGGACCGGCGCTTCGACCGCATGATGCAGACGAAATGAAACTTCGTTGGACACCTGACGCAAGCGACGAATTTGAAGGCATCTTCGATTACCTGCAGCGTGAGCGTCCTGCGTGGACCCGCAGAACGATGCAGATTCTTTACGATGGCGTTCGCTCACTGCGCTCTATGCCGCAGCGTGGGCGTCCTGGAGAGCGGCCAGGGACGCGTGAGTTGGTCTATGCTCCGTTGCCGTATATCGCGATCTATCGGGTTCTGGATGCTCATGTAGAGATCCTCGGCTTTCGTCACACCTCGCAGGATCGCCCGCCTAACTGACCTGAGCGACAGCATATCCCAGCGGATAAGCACATATTCACTACGCAACTGTATGTTTGGCGATGGTAGCTTTGTAGAATTGCGCGCTAAGCTTCGGCGTTCGCTTCTGTGTCTTGTAATCGACATAAACGATGCCGAAGCGCTTCGCATAGCCGTCGGCCCATTCAAAATTGTCGAGCAGGCTCCAGAGGAAGTAGCCGTGCACCGGCGCTCCCTCGCTTACGGCGCGCTGCAGCTGCGAGAGGTAATTGCGCAGATACATGACGCGGTCCGTGTCGAGAACCCGGCCTTCGGAGTTCAGCTTGTCGTCGGACGAGCAGCCGTTTTCGGTTATGTAAAGCGCCTTCGGGCGCCAGACTTCGTTGACCAGCTTCGGCCCCCAGTAGAGCGCCTCAGGGCCGATGAAGAGCCAGTCGGAAGCCATGTGCGGGAAGCTCGAAGGCCGCGGCACCATGGCGTAGCGCTGCTCCGAGTCGTCGGCGCGAACGTAGGTCGGGGTGTAGCAGTTGATGCCGATGAAGTCGAGCGGCGAGGCGATGGCGCGCATGTCGGCGTCGGTGAACCTGGGAGCCGCGGGCCCGAGGCGGCGCAGATAGCGGTCGGTGTAGCGGCCGTCGAGAGTGGCTGTGAGGTAGCGGGCGTTCTCTTCGCGAACAGCCAGACGAGCCGCGCCGATATTGACGTCGTTCTCGATGACCGGGCAGGTGATGTTGAGGTTATCCGCAATGCCGACCTGTGTTCCCGCCTTCGCGTTGGCACGGATAGCCTGTACCGCCAGTCCATGGCCGAGCACGGCGTGATGCGCGACCTGCGCGACGCCGGCCGGGTCGAGCTTGAGGCCCTGTGCGTGGCGGCCGTCCTTGTAGCCGATCTCAACGAACGAGCTCATCTCGTTCATCGTCATAAAATGGGAGACGCGGTCGGAGAGGTGCCTGGCGACGATGCCGGCATAGTCGGCGAAGTCTTCGGAGGTGGAGCGACTCTGCCAGCCGCCCTTGTCTTCGAGCGCCTGCGGAAGATCCCAGTGGTAGAGCGTGCAGAAGGGCTGAATGTTGGCCGCAAGCAGCGTGTCGACGAGGCGGCTATAGAAATCGAGCCCTGTTTGGTTCGGGGCACCAGTGCCGGTAGGGAACACGCGCGACCAGGCGATCGAGAATCGGAACGCCGTCAGGCCGAGCGACTCCATCAGCCTGATGTCTTCAGGATAGCGATGGTAGAAGTCGTCGGCGACGTCGCCGGTATCGCCCCTGTCGGTCTTGCCGGCGGTGTGCGAGAACGTGTCCCAGATAGTCGGGCCGCGGCCGTCTTCGTTGACTGCGCCTTCGACTTGGTACGAAGCTGTCGCCGAACCCCACAGAAATCCCGGCGGAAAGGCGCGCGGATTGCTGGTCGGAGGCTGGGCGAGCGCCGCAGGCAGCGTCGCCGAGGCGGCTGAGGCTCCAAGCAGGCGGGCTAACGTACGGCGTGAGAACGAAAGGCTCAAGGGAATCCCTGAACCGGAACCCCGCTTGAAGCAGGATTCCGGAGTATCGAAGGCTATGCGGAAGCCTTCGCAAGGAAGCATACAGCAAAGCGGCTAGATGAACTTGAGCAGCAGCAGGATAAGCACGATGGTAAGGATCAACGACAGCCCACCACCGCCGTAGTATCCAAGGCCCGGACCCATGCGATAACCGCCGCCGCCAAAGAGCAGAATGAGGACAATGAGAAGAATAATCATCCAGTGAAACTCCCGTTCAAAAAGATTCCGCCATATCAAATGGCGGGTACAGGCAGTTGGATGCAGAAGAACAGGGAGTAGGGTGTAAGGAATAGCTTGCCGGCTACACCCTATCCCCTACACCCTGTCGCTAGGGCAGCTTCGCGGCTGCCGCTTCCGCATCCCAATTGTCCTGGCCTTTCAGGAAGGCCTTCGGCAGGAACTGCTTCACGTCCTCAGCAGTCAGCGTGTGCGCCCACTTCGCGCGGGTTGCGGGACTTGCACCCGGCCCGGTCGAGCCGTATTCGGCGTACCAGGCGGTCTGCTCGTTGGCGGCTTTGCCCCAGTTGTTCCAGCCGGCGGGATTCTCGTCGGCGGGCAGGCTGGTGTTGATGTACACGACCCGTGAGTAGGGCCGCCACGGACGCCCGAGGCCGATCATCCTCTTCGCGGAAGCAGCGGACGCTGCGCCAGGCGTTGAGGGTGCCATGGGCGGGGCTGCCTGCTCTATGGAACTGGTGACGCGCGAGTTCAGGATGACGTAGCCGGTAGGCTGCGTGGGCGAGGTACGCGACTGCGCGGTCGTGAAGCCCGGGCCGTTCGAGTTCAGTTCCGACTTATCGAAGACTGCGGCGGCGTTGCCGAAGATGTAGTCGACGCCTCCGGTGATGAAGCAGTCAAGGTAATACTGGCGACCGTAGTCGGCGAAGAGTGTGTCCTGATGGCCCAGGAAGCGCACATGTTTGAATACAGCCCGGTCGGCTCGGACGGCGGCGGCGACCGCCTGGCCGGTGTTGCCGGCGGTGTTCTCGAAGGTGAGGTTATCGGCCTCGAAGCCGTCACCGTTGATCTCGGCCGTCTCGGTGAAGAAGGTGCCGCCGGCGACTTTGGCGTTCAGCGAATTGCTGATGACGACATCCTCCGGTTTCGCGCCCATGCCGACGAAGGTGATGTTCTGGTGGTTCTGGGTGACGATGACGCGCTCGTGGTAGGTGCCCGGCGCGATCTCGATATAGACGCGTCCGCCAGGGCCGGCAAAGGGATGGTGATCGAGCGCGTTCTGGATCGTGGGGAAGTCGACCTGGTCTTCGTTGCCGGGATTGGCGTGTGCCATTTCGGGGCCTACGTGGACATGCACGTCCTGGGCTTGCGCGGCGGCGCAGTACGACAGAAGCAGCAGAGTCAGGCAGCGGACTTTCATGAAAGTAGAGTAGTCCCTCATTGCACTAAGCGCGAGTGCATGGCAAGTCCAAGCACAGTCAGCAGGAACAGGCTCCAGGTAAGGGCGTTGTGGGCGATGCCCAGACCCTTTGAATGCGGAGTTTGTTCCCATCCCTTCACTCCAAAGGATCGCTCCGTCGTTTCGATATACCTGCTGATGACCTTGATGTGAGCGCCCATCGCATAGGAGCGAACAATGATCGCCAGGACGAGGATCATGGGCGCGGCCCACAGCAGGGGGTGAGTTTTGTGGTTGCCGATCAGCCAGGCCCAGATGAAGCCGACCGCGATGATGGCATTTCGCTCCTGGGTGCGGAACTCCGCGATGTATAAGTCGATCTCGGCGCGCAGCTCTTTGAATTCCTCGAGCTGAAACTGCAGCGCGTTGGTCATCTCGTCGGCCATACGCGGAAGAGTAGCACCGCAGGGTAGCTTGAGGCTAGAGGCCCATCATGCGGATGATCGCCAGCGCATTGGTAGTGGTGTTGACGCCGGGCTTCAGCCGGTAGTCGAAGGCGAGCGGATCGTCGGGGTTGGGGCTGGCCATGTGGACGTTCAGGCCGCCATTGCCGCCGGTCGCAAGCTCGGTCAGCGCGAGATCGTGGGTCGAGAGTGCTCCGATGGCTCCATTCGCCAGCAGCCGCTCGAGCACCGCGCCCGCGGCCGTGCGGCGGTCGGCGGAGTTAGTGCCGGAGAAGATCTCATCGACCAGAAAGAGGACGGGACGCGTCGCACTGCTGGTGACGATGGCGGAGAGGCGTTCGACTTCCGCGAGGAATTTGCTGCGGCCTTCGGCCAGCGAATCGGTGATGGCCAGCGATGCGCCCAGGGTCAGCGGCGTCAGGCGCAAAGAGCGGGCGCGAACCGGCGCTCCGGCGTAGGCGAGCACGGCGTTGATCCCGATGGAGCGCAGCAGCGTCGACTTGCCGCTCATGTTGGAGCCGGAGATGAGGAAGAACCGGTGGTCCGCGCCGAGCGAAACGTCATTGGTGACCGAACCGGCAAGCAGGGGATGACCGAGTGCGGAGGCTTCGAAGAGCGGCGGGTGCTCGGGCGGCAGAAGCTCGGGCCAGACGTCTTCGGGATGCTCGAAGGCATACGCGGCGATGGCGTTCAGGGCTTCGAACTCCGCCCAGGCGTCGAGCCATTGGCGCATCGCGGAGGCGTACCGCCGCTTCCAGTTGGCGATGGAGATTGCGGCCTGCGTCCCGGCCGCCAGCAGCAGCGAGAAGAGAAGAAAATATTCTTTCGTCCGCTGCTCTACGATGGAGAGCGAACCGGTGAGGGACTTCAGCAGCTTGACCGCGCCGGAGGGTTCGAGCGCCGCGGCTCGCAGGGCTTTCAGCTTCGGGCAGGTAAAGCCGGCTTGCTGGATCAGGGCGAGGCCATCCGCGAGCAGGCGGACATTGAGTTCCAGGCGCGCGCCGCCTTGCAGCAGAGGCATCACGCGGCTGCGCAGGAAAAGGCAGATGAGGCCCTGAACCATCAGGACGAGGAAGAGATTGGGCAGCACTTCGGCCCACGGACGCAGATGCGTGACGCCAAGCGTAAGCAGCGCGACGTTGCACACGGCGGTCAGGTAAAGCACGATGCGAAATCCGGGATGGAATGCGGGCGCGGGCTCCGCCAGCCACTCGTCGAAGAAGCCGGCGGAGATCTGATGGAAGCTCGATGCGCCGAGCAGCGCGATTCGCTCGCGAAGCTCGGTTTGCGGCAGAAGTTCCTTGACGGCGGCCTGGCGTTCGAGGGTTTCGGCGTGGGGTGCGGGTTCGAGCAGGTAGCGCGCCAGTCCGCGCTCGCCGGGGCCGGTGCGCACCGTGGCCAGTAGGCCGAAGAGCGAATTGCGACCGAGGAGGTCCAGGTCGTGTTCGTAGAGGTGCTTAGCCGGGCGCAGATCCTGGCCGGGGTCGGTCCCGGTGCGGCTTGATTGTTTGTTCTCGGTCGTAGTCCGTTCGAGCGCGGCCTCGTAGAAGTTGAGCAGCCGCTGCTTATGGGCGATCTTGTTCTGGCGGCGAACCGACATCCAGATGAGCACGATGATGGCGGCGAAGCCAATAACAAATGGCCACACCGGCGCTCCGCCGCGCACGGATTTGGCGCTAAACCAGACCACCGCGATGCCGCAGCCGGCCAGCAGCCGCAGCACGGTGGAGCGTCCGGCGGCGAGCGAGTTGTGCTGGTGTTGATGCTGGGCGAGTAATTCGCGGTAGCGGGTTTCCACTTCGGCGTGCGTCGTCGGTGCGGGTGGCGTACTGAAAGGCAAGTAGAAGTCTCCGTCTTACGATGGTAGACTGAATCTTGTGCCGGGTCCCACGCGACGTAATCCCGCCAACCCCGCCAGGTCCGGAAGGAAGCAACGGTAACGGGCTAGTATGGGCGCAGTGGGTCGCCCGGTGCATTAGATACCCGCCTGGTGGCGGCACCGGTTGATGTCTGCCTTAGGCGGCTGTGGAAGAGCCAAGCGATAGAATTTGGCAGCGAATGCGCCATTCGAGCCCCAGAAAGCGCCTTAAGTGCATGGGGACGAGTGTGAGTGACGCGAAGAAATCTGTGCCGGCAGCTTCTTCTGCAAAGACGATACGTTTGATCCTTAGGGCTGGGCGTGGATGGGTTTGGCCGGCGCTGTTGACCGTTGGGCTAAGCATAGGGATGGCGGGCTGTGGCAGTGGGGCCGCTCGGCCGGCCGCAGTGGCGGTGAACGGCTTGAGCCTGACCGGGAGCGTACATGGCGGGCAACAGCCGCTGGTGGGTGCGCGGGTTTATCTCTATGCGATCTCCACAACTGCAAACGTCGGCGCAGCCACGTCTCTGCTTAACGGAACAGGTTTCGTTCTAACCGACCTGAGTGGCAGTTTTTCAATTACCGGCGACTATACTTGCCCTGCAGGCGCTTACGTGTATCTGCTGGCCGTGGCGGGTAATCCGGGTTTGACGCTGGGCATGAATAACTCCGCCATTTCGCTGGCGGCGGGCCTGGGAGCGTGCTCTTCGCTGACGCCAGCGACGTTTACCACCATCAACGAGATCTCGACAGTGGCAATGACGTCCGCCGTCGCGAACTTCGCCACTTCCTCGACGCAGATCGGGATTACGGATCCAACGTTGGCGAGCGCGGCTTTCGACAACATTAACAAGCTGATCGATTCGGTACATGGTGTGGCGCTTGCGCCCGGACAGTCGACACCCGGAGTTCCACAGGCGGAGATCAACTCGCTGGCGGACGCGTTGTCTTCGTGCATCAACTCAAGCGGGTCCAACTCGACCTGCTCGGCCCTGTTCAGTGCGGCGACTACGTCATCGAATACGCCGTCCGACACGTTCCAGGCCGCGCTGAACATAGCCCGGAATCCGGCCGCCAACGTAAACCAGATCTTTGCGCTTACGACGGCGAACGGGCCATTTGAGCCGTCGCTGACCGCGGCGCCGTGCAGCTGGATGATCGTGGTACCGAATGTTTCGGGATCGGGGGCATCTTCCGGAACAGGATCCGCCCCCTGCACCCTGCCTCCCTTCTTCAACGGAGAGACTGCCCTGGGAAGCGGGGTTTACTACCTTCAGTTTCCCAACGGCAACTACTTTGGCTACTACAGCTTCCTGTCCCAACCAGGGTACCTGTATCACTTCGACCTTGGCTATGAATATTACACGGATGCGAACGATGGCCTTGGCGGAATTTATTTCTACGACTTCGCGAGCGGGCACACCTTCTACACCAGCGCGACCTACCCATTTCCATACCTCTACGACTTCACGCTGAACACGATGCTGTACTACTACCCGGATCCGAACAATCCCGGACACTACAACACCAATGGGGTGCGCTATTTCTACAACTTCGCCACGGGCCAGATTATTACCTTGTAAGATAGCGCCCGAAGTTTTGTAAACTGGGAGGTGTTGTGTCGACGAGGTGAAGGATTTGAGTTTGACGTTGAAGCCCCAGGTTCCGGTTCGTGCCAAGATTTCATCTGTCGGGGCGTATGTTCCGCCGGGACTGCTTACCAACCAGGATCTGGAGAAGATGGTCGCGACCAACGACCAGTGGATTCAGGAGCGCACCGGCATCCGCGAGCGGCACATCGTCGAAAAGGGCGTGGCTACCAGCGATCTCGCGGTAGAGGCCGCCAGGGCGTGCCTGGCGAAGCGCGGCATCGAAGCCAGCGAACTCGAAGTCATTATCGTCGCCACCGTGACGCCGGATATGCTGTTTCCCGCCACCGCCTGCCTGGTGCAGGACAAACTGGGCGCAAAAGGCGCATGGGGTTTCGATCTGTCGGCTGCCTGCTCGGGCTTTATCTACGCCCTGCAGGTGGGAACCAAGCTGGTCGAATCGGGCATGCACAAAAAAGTCATGGTGATCGGCGCGGACGTCATGAGTTCCGTGATCGACTATACCGACCGCGCGACCTGCGTCATCTTCGGCGACGGCGCAGGTGCCGTGCTCCTCGAACCCTGCGCGCCCGACGAGATCGGGATGATCGATTACTGGCACGAGATCGACGGCTCGGGCGGTTCGCTGCTGTGCATGCCGGGCGGCGGCTCGCTGCATCCGGCTACGGCAGAGACGGTCGCCCGGAAGATGCACTTCGTGCACCAGGATGGAGGCGCCGTGTACAAGTTCGCCGTGCGCAAGATGGCCGAAGCGTCGGAGTTGGTGCTCTCGCGCAACGGCCTGACGGGCAAGGATCTTGGCTGCTTTATTCCGCATCAGGCCAACAAGCGCATCATCCTCTCCACGGCGGAGCGGCTGGGCATGGATGAGGACCACGTCATCATCAACATCGATCGCTACGGCAATACGACGGCGGGGACGATACCCATGGCCATGCAGACCGCGCTCGACGAGGACCGATTGAAGAAGGGCGACCTGGTGCTGCTGGCGAGCTTTGGGGCGGGGTTTACGGTCGGGGCTACGCTGTTGCGGTGGGAGTTCTGAGGACAATGGCTGATTCGGTCGCGATGTGCGCCTTCATTAATTTTCAGAGGGCCTTTCAACACGATCGATGACATAGACGTCCATCGGGATCCTGCGTTTTTCCAGCTTCAACCCAAGTGCATCCAGCGACCGGGCGAGCGAGGAGTTGTCCTGCGGATCGGATGGCAGCGTGCCGGCGGCACCTGTGCCCATCGCGGGCCGTGGCATTGGATTTGGGCAGTCCCACGCTAACTGGTAATTCCCTTTGAGTCCTGTCTCATCGACAACATTGTGCACACCACTGCCCAGGCAGTTGCCCAATCTTCCCGCCAGTTCTGCCATCGTCATCCTGCTCACTTCAAAATGGATGGCATTAAGTTCCTGATCGAACTTCAGCGTTTGGGTTCCTCTTTTACCCATATCGACGGTACTGGAGCCATCCTGGTTTTTGGTTATCTTCGATTGCGCGGCCCCTTCTCCAGCGTTGTTCTCTCCTGGTTTCGAAGGATCGATTTCAGCGCTCGCCGGATCGGGAAGAGATGGCTTCAATTTTTCCCCATGCTTCCCGACAACCAGTGCGTAGCCTTCCAGCTCTCTTTTCTCAATGTGGAAAGCCAGTTTAAAGCGTTCTTTCAGAAGAGCCTGCAGCATCTTTCGGTCGTCCTTCTTGTCGGCTCCCTCGGGGAATCTGGTCTCGACGTCAAAGCGATCGGCAGTCGTCCATTCCGGGCCTGTAACCTGGAACGATTCGACACCATAGGCGTATTCAAGGAGGTTCCCGACTGACATGGACCAGTAGGAAGCGCCTGCCGGGTTAACGTGAGCCCAGAAATGCCTGGGGTTGAAAAGATGGGAGGCATCCATGATAACCGGCTTTATCGTTGCTACCTCAAAAGAAAGGTCAGTGGAAGCTGTCTGCGCGCTTGCGCGAAGTCCTGTGCCGATCTGAGCGATGGCAAGGGCGTATACGGCGCCAAACACGTACTTACGGATTCCGTTCTTGTCCATGAACAACTTCCAATTAAAACCGTGAGGGAGTTAGGACGATTCAAGAGCGGTTTAGTTTGCCGGAGCGCTTTCGACTGGTTTCCTGATCGCGCCTACCGAGTGGCTGGTCTTCCAGAGCTGCCAGAACGCGTAGGCGAGCGAGATGGCGATGACGCCCCAGACGAAGATCAGGATGGGTAGGCCGTATTCCGCGGAGAACTTGCTCCACAGGACCAACACATTCCTGCCGTAGTGGACCCCGAGCCACACCGCGAAGGCATGGCGGGCGAGGCGGCTGAGCGTGAAGGTCCACATAAACTTCCTGCGCGACATATTCAGCGCGCCGGCGGCGAGCACGAAGGGGCTGAGCGGCATCGGCGGCGGCAGCACGGCGGGCAGCGCGACCGCGAGGATGGCGTGCGATTCCATCCAGCCGGTGACGCGCTTGAAGATGCGCGGCGGGGTGCGCTTTTCGATGAAGGCCATGCCGCCCGATTGCCCAACCTTGTGCGAAAACAGCCCTCCCAGCGCAGAGCCGGCGGTGGCGACAACGATCAGCAGCCAGGGGTTGGAGTGCTGCGCGGCGAAGAGCACCAGCATGATGTCCGTGAGGCCCGGGATAGGCAGCGGGACGAAGGACGAATCGACGATCGAAACCAGGAACAGCCCGAACAGGCCCAGCGAAAAGAAGAGATGCACCAGCATGTGGCCGTGAGTGGAAGGAGCGCCGGCAAGGAGGAGAAGCGAGACTGGCATACCCTCTAAGACGCTGGATGGCGGGCAGAGTCTCCCGCGGGCATCTGATTGTCGTTATTGATTTCTGTCAGACTTTAAGAAACGGCAGCCTGGATAGGGGATCGAGCGCCCCCACTCGGGCGGCGAGATAGCGAAACGTCGCGATGGCCTGGATGCAGGCGGGGTCGAGCGCGTAATGGATATTTTCTGTGAAATAGCTGCGGATGGTAGCGGGCGGAAGCGCGATTCGGAGGGTCCATTCGGCAACGAGGTCTTCGATGTGCATGGCGCCGTGCTCGCGGGAGGCGTTGAGGTCGGCGACGAGCTGGGCGCGGGATTCGCGCGTCGGGACGGCCTCGGGGCGCACGGCCCAGACGGCGGCCACCCAGGGCAGCCCGGTGCGGCGGGTCCAGAGTTCGGCGAGGTCGAACCACAGGCAGGGGCCGACGGCGGCTTCGATCTCGGCGCGGCGTTCGAGCGCGAGCAGCGCAGGGTCGCCGATCACAAGCGCGGCGTCAGCGTCCGAGAGCATGGCGATCGGATCGGCCACGGATGGGCGGTACTCGGGCTGAATCCCAACTTGACCGAAGAGGATCTGGGCATAGGCGACGGAGCTGCGCGAGGCGGTGTCCATGGCGATGGATCGTATTTTGGGAATGCCAAGCGGCGGCTTGACTATGAGCTGGATGGAGCGGACCTGATGCAGCGACGCGATGGTGCAGCCCGGGACGATGCGCAACTCCGGCGTCAGGGCGGCGATGGGGATGAGGCCGAGATCGGCGCGGCCGGCGAGGAGCTCGGTTGCGCACTGCGCGGGCGCGGTCAGGTGCAGGTCGTAGCGTTCGGCAAGGATGGACCGGTGCGGAGGGTGGTGGAAATCCCACATCAGCGGTGCGGGGTTGAGGAAGTCGATGGCGGCTACGCGGAGGGGCACTTGTTTAGTCTACGGGCTGGGTGCCCCATGTCTCGATGCTGAGACATGGGACTGTTGTGATACGCTCTGCCGGTATCCCTAAAATGGAGTTGTGCATGGCAGGCAGTGACGTGGAGACCGGGCGTCTGGCATGGATGGCGATGGCGTTGACGCCGGGCCTGGGGCCGACGCGCATCGGACGCGCCATGGAGATGGTGGGCGATGCGGCGCGACTGTTCGAGATGCCGCTTACGGAGTTGGAGTCGCTGCGCATCCCAGCCAAGTCGGCGCAGTTTATCGCCGATGGACGCGCTCGCGCCGCCGCCGAAAAGGAGATAAAGCTGGTGCGCGATGCCGGCGCAACCTTCATCACCGCGCAGGACGCGGACTATCCGCCGCGGCTGCTCGAGATCTACGATCCGCCGGCGGTGCTGTGGGTGCGCGGAGATGTTGCGCTGCTCAGCAAGGCCGGCATCGCGGTCGTCGGGACGCGCGCTCCTTCGGCATACGGCTCGGGCATGGCGGAGTTACTGTCGCGCGATCTCGCGAATCGTGGGCTGACCATCCTCTCCGGCATGGCGCGGGGCGTAGATTCGGCGGCGCATAAAGGCGCGCTCGATGCCGGTGGAAAGACCGTCGCGGTGTGGGGCACGGGACTGGATGTCGTGTATCCGAAGGAGAACAAGAGACTGGCCGAGTCGATCGTGCTGACCGGCGGGACGATCGTGACGGAGTACGCGATGGGGACGTTTCCGGCGCCGCAGAACTTCCCCATTCGCAATCGCATCCTGTCGGGATTGAGCGTCGGAGTGCTGGTGATCGAGGCGGCGGAGTACAGCGGCACGCGCATTACGGCGCGCTGCGCGATGGAGCAGAATCGCGATGTCTACGCGGTTCCCGGCAACGTGACGAACAAGAATTCGTGGGGTCCGAATACGTTGATCAAGCAGGGCGCCAAGCTGACCGCGACGTGGGAAGACGTGTGGGAGGATCTGCCGTCGCAGGTGAAGGAGGAGCTTGAAAACGCGCACGGCGCGAAGGGGCCGAATGAATCGAAAGCGTCGGGAGCTGCATCTCTATTTGCGGAACAGCCCATGGGCGCCAACGAACGGCTGGTCTTCAACCGGCTTAGGCACGATGAGGCGCTGCAACTCGATGAGTTGATGGAACAGATGGAGAGCGAGCTGGCCTCGGCCGAGATTTTTACGGCGCTGTTCGAGCTGGAGCTGTCGGGCAAGGTGAAGTCGCTGCCGGGCAAGAATTATGTTCGGGCGTTTTGAGCGATTCGGTGGCGATCCGGTGAAGCAGATTCCTCCGCTGCGCTACGGAATGACAAACAAAGACGAGCCTCGTCGAACCAGGACATACGCTGCGAAAGCGGTGCATCGAGACAGGCGTGGCCGGAACGTGGGTTGGCGCGACTTCGGCAACTCGTGTTAGGTTGCAAATGAAACAGGATGGGGATCGGGTTCGGATGGGCTGAACCGATCTGGCGTGGGATCGAAGGGAATAATGAGCAAATCACTCGTGATCGTGGAATCGCCTGCGAAGGCCAAGACGATCAATAAATATCTCGGCGGCGATTACCAGGTGGAAGCCTCCATCGGGCACATCATGGACCTGCCGAAGAACGATATCGGCGTGGAGTTGAAGCTGCGGACATTTGAGCCGACGCTGATCGTATCGCCGGGCAAGGAAAAGATCGTCGACCGGCTGAAGAAGCTGGCGGCCAAGGCGGATGCGATCTATCTCGCGCCCGACCCGGACCGCGAAGGCGAGGCGATTGCCGCGCATCTTTCGATGCAGTTGAAGCCGATGCTGAAGAAGGGCGCCACCATCCAGCGCGTCACCTTCAACGAGATTACGCAGAAGGCCGTAAAGGAAGCGTTCTCCCACGCTCGCGATGTGAACGAAAATCTTGTCGACGCGCAGCAGACGCGGCGTGTGTTGGACCGCCTCGTCGGCTACCAGATCTCGCCGCTGCTGTGGGATAAGGTGCGTCGCGGCCTGTCCGCCGGCCGGGTGCAGACGGTTGCGCTGCGTCTGATCGTCGAGCGCGAACGCGAGATCAATGCGTTCAAGCCGGTGGAGTATTGGAACATCGATGCGACGCTGAAGCCGGCTAAGGGAAATGAATTTACCGCGAAGTTTACCGGCGTCGATGGAGTTGCGGCGCGCGTCAGCAACGGAGTCGACGCCGAGGGCAAGGAACAGTTTCTCTCCGGCGCCCTGCCCGACCGGGAAGCCACCGATGAGGTGATGGAGCAGCTTGCGAAGGCGAAGTGGAGCGTCGCCAGCGTCGAGCGTAAAGAGCGCAAACGCAACCCGACTGCGCCCTACATCACCAGCAAGCTGCAGCAGGATGCCAGCAATCGCCTGGGCTTCAACGTGCGCCGCACCATGGGCGTCGCGCAGCGTCTGTACGAAGGCGTCGAGATCGGTTCGCAGGGTACGGTCGGCCTGATCACCTACATGCGCACCGATTCCACGCGCGCCTCGGATGATTCCATTAAGGCCGCGCGAGAGTATGTGCAGCGCACGTTGGGCGCGAACCACCTGGCTGCGAAGGCCATCGATTACAAGGGCAAGAAGGACGCGCAGGACGCGCACGAAGCCATTCGCCCGACGAATGTGGAGTTTACGCCGGAGTCGATTCGCCAGTATCTGAGCGACGAGCAGTACAAGCTGTACAAGCTGATCTGGCAGAAGTTCGTCTCCTCGCAGATGGCGCCGGCGGTCTTCGATCAGACCACCATCGAGATCGCCGCCAGGGCCGATCGCACCTACGACTTCCGCATCAGCGGATCGATCCTGACCTTCAAGGGGTTTCTGGCGGTCTGGGACAATGCCTCGGAGGATACGATCCTGCCCGACGTGAAACCCGGCGACGCACTAAGCGCGCTCGCCGTAGATCCAGCGCAGCGCTTTACCGAGCCGCCGCCGCGCTTCAACGAGGCCTCGCTGGTGAAGACGCTCGAAGAGAAAGGCATCGGACGCCCGTCGACCTATGCGTCCATCATCAACACGATTCAGGATCGCGACTACGTGAAGAAGATCACGGGCAAGTTCGTGCCGACCGAGATCGGCATGGTGGTGACCGAGCTGCTGGTGAAGAATTTCCCTTACATCTTCGAGACCGGATACACGGCCACACTCGAAGGCGAACTGGACGCTGTCGAGGCCGGCGATGAGCGCTGGACCGATCTGCTGGACGGCTTCTACACGCACCTCGAAAGTGAGTTGAAGGTCGCCGAGCGCGACATGGAAGACATCAAGCGGCGCGAGGATAAGACCACGGAGATCTGCGAGAAGTGCGGCTCGCCGCTGCTGTTGAAGTGGGGCAAGTTCGGCAGCTTCTACTCCTGCTCCAACTTCACCAACGCCAAGCCGGTTGTGATCGCCGCGGCGCCGTGGAAGAAGGATCCGAAGGCTGTGCTGAAGAAGGTCTTGAAGAACTTCCACTTCCCCATGCTGGTGAAGGCGATGACCTTCGAGATGACGAACTTCCAGCAGGAGGTCGCCGACGCGAAGGAGTTTGCAGCGGCCATCGCAGCCGCGCAGGGCAAGGGCAAGAAGGTGGTCGCCGAGCCTGTCTCGTGCGACTTCACCAAGGAGAACTTCGCGGCCAAGCCGGACCTATCGGCCCCGGGCGCGGATGAGGCGCCGGAAGAAGAGTTCTGCGACAACTGCGGGCGCCAGATGGTGCTGAAGAATGGTCCGTGGGGTCCGTTTATGAGCTGCCCCGGCTACTCCGACGACCCGCCCTGCAAGACGATTCGCAAGCTCACCCAGAAGGTCCAGTCGAAGCCTCCCGTGGTGCTCGAAGAGGCCTGCCCGAAGTGCGGCAAGCCGCTGCTGAAGCGCGATGGAAGCTACGGCGAGTTCATCGCCTGCTCGGGCTACCCGAAGTGCAAGTACGTCAAGCAGGATCTGCTCGACGTCAAATGCCCGAAGGATGGAGGCGACATCGCGGTGCGCAAGACCAAGCGCGGCGACACGTTTTACGGCTGCGTGAACTATCCGAAGTGCGACTTCTCTTCAAACCTGAAGCTGGTAAACGAGACCTGCCCGAAAGACCATGCGGCCCACCTGGTGGAGTACTCGAACAAGGATGCGACGTACCTGGTCTGCCCGAACAATCGCGAGTTTTTGCCTAAGCGGAGACCGAAAAAAGGTCAGCCGGCGGAAGAGCCGACCGCGCCGGAGTGCAGCTATAAGCGGAAGATCGGGCCGCCTAAGCCGAAGGAAGAGGCGGAGGAGTTGGCGGTGCCGAATCCGGATAAGACGCGGGCTTTGGCCTTGGCGTGATATTTGTTATGCAGCAGCTTAAGGAGGAGTGATGGCGACCGCAACGTTGGCTGAAACCGATCTGGTCAGTTTGCAGGAGTATCTACATACGTCTTATCGTCCTGACTGCGACTTCGTCGATGGGCGGATTGAGGAGCGGAACGTGGGCGAGGTAACTCATGGTCTATTGCAGATTGAGATTGGTTATTGGTTTCGCTCCCACCGTAGTGAATGGAATATACGTGTGATTGCCGAATTGCGAACCCAAGTTAGCCCAAGTCGTGTGCGTCTGCCCGATATCACAGTGGCTTATAACGATGCCGCGATGAAAGAACCAGTGCGGGAGACGCCTCCTCTGATCGCTATAGAGATTCTCTCACCTTCAGACCGCATACCAAGGATGCTCGTGCGCCTCGCCGACTTCTGGAAGATGGGTATCCGCAACATCTGGGTGCTGGACCCGGTTGAGCGTGTTGCCTTGATCTATACCGAAAATGGGCTCAGGGTGGTTGAGGCAGAACGTCTGACCGTGGCGGATTCGCCGATCTATCTGGATCTGAACGAAGTTTTCTCGGCGCTTGATTAGAAGCATCCGCATGCGGTGGACCTCGGTGGCCGGATGCGAACCACGTCTACGTTTTCCTGACGGACATACGAAGCGACGGTTCGCCCGAAGGCGACGGGCCGCGGTTCCGGCCCGTGCAATGCTTCTTGCTACGCTACCGCATCGGCAAGAGCGGGAGGTGAAGAGGCTTTCGCGGCAGGTGATTGCAATCGGCACGAAGGCCGGGGATAAGGCTTGCTTCGGGCTGCCTTAAGATGTGTGACAGACAAGCTGACTCAGGCGGCTCGGCAGCTAGTGCAGAACACGCGCTGTCCGATACTATTGAATTCAGCGGCAATCAGGCTCACAGGAGCGGCAGATGAATATCGACGAACGTCTAGAGAAACTGGCAGAGCGGCACGAGGCCCTTACCCAAACTGTTGGACTGATCGCGGTCGAGAACCGGGCACTGGAAGTTCTTATCCGGAATACCACGGGTGGCATTCACGATCTTGCCCGAATTGCCCGCAGTCACGAGCAGCGCATCTCCAGTCTTTGAAAACTAACAGGCTCCGCCGCGCCGGAACTCCGTGTGCTATTCGTCTTCCTCACGCAGTTTTGCGATTACGCCGAAGTCCTCAAGCGTAGTGGTGTCCCCGGTCACGGTGCCAGTGGACGCCAGTTCGCGGAGCAGCCGCCGCATAATCTTGCCCGATCGCGTCTTCGGCAGCATCTGCGTAAACCGCAGATCATCCGGCCGGGCCAGCGCCCCGATCTCCTTCGCGACCCACTGCCGAAGCTCCTGCTTTAAGGCCTCGCTCGGCTCGTTGCCCTCTTCGAGCGAGACGAACGCGGCGATGGCCTGACCCTTCATCTCGTCGGGGCGGCCTACGACGGCGGCTTCGGCTACCCTGGGGTGGGCGACCAGCGCGGACTCGATCTCCGCCGAGCCCAGCCGGTGCCCGCTCACGTTGATCACGTCATCGACGCGGCCGATCAGCCAGTAATCGCCGTCGGCGTCGCAGCGTGCGCCGTCGCCGGTGAAGTAGGCGCCGGGAATCTCCGAAAAGTAGGCCGACTGATAGCGCTCGGCATCGCCGTAGATGGTTCGCGCCATCGACGGCCACGGCTTGCGGATCACCAGCAAGCCTCCTTGTCCGGCGGGCACCGGTTGTCCTTCCTTCGTGACCACCTCAGGCACGACCCCGAAGAAGGGCCGCGTAGCCGAGCCGGGTTTGGTCGGGACCGCGCCGGGGATGGGCGCGATCAGGATGGCGCCGGTCTCGGTCTGCCACCAGGTGTCGACGATCGGGCAGCGCTCCTTGCCGATCTCGCGGTAGTACCACATCCACGCCTCTGGGTTGATCGGCTCGCCGACCGTGCCCAGCAGTCGCAGCGAGGCCAGCGAGTGCTTCTGCACCCACTGATCTCCCCACTTGATGAAGGCTCTGATGGCGGTGGGCGCGGTGTAGAAGACAGTGGCTTTGTGGTCGTCGATCAGCTTCCAGAAGCGGTCGTTCTCGGGGTGGTTCGGCGCGCCCTCGTACATCAGCACCGTGACGCCGTTCTGTAGCGGGCCGTAGACGACGTAGCTGTGGCCCGTCACCCAGCCGATGTCGGCGGTGCAGAAGTACACGTCGTCCTCGCGCAGATCGAAGATGTACTTGCTGGTGAGGTAGGTCTGGACTGAGTAGCCGCCTGTCGTATGCACCAGCCCCTTGGGTTTCCCGGTTGTCCCGCTGGTGTAGAGGATGTAGAGCGGGTCTTCGGAGTCCATCGGCTCGCACTCGCATATGGGCGAGGCTGCGGCCATGGCGTCGTGCCAGTAGATGTCGCGGCCCTCAACCATGTTCACCTGCGTGACCGTCTTCGGCGCGCCTGCGACGGTCTCGCGCTTGTACACGACGACGTTCCTCACCGACGGGCACTTGCTGACCGCTTCGTCGACGATGCTCTTCAGCTTGACCTCGCTGCCGCGGCGATAGCTGACATCCTGCGTCAGGATGGCGACGCACTGCGAGTCGTTGACGCGGTCGACTATCGCATGCGCGGCGAAACCTCCAAAGATAACCGAGTGAATGGCGCCGATGCGCGCGCAACTCAGCAGCGCGATGGCAAGCTCCGGGCACATGCCCATATAGATCGCGACGCGGTCACCCTTCTTCACGCCGAGGGACTTCAGCACATTGGCGAAGCGCTGAACCTGCTCATGCAGTTCGGCATAGGTGATGCGCCTTACCTCGCCCGGTTCGCCCTCCCACAGAATGGCGATCTTATCCGCAAACTTGCCTGCGGCGTGGCGATCGACGCAGTTGTGGGAGAGATTCAGTTTCCCTCCATTGAACCAGGTCGACGAGCCCATCTCGCCTTCGACCACGGTATGGAAGGGCGTGAACCAGTCGAGCTCCAGGGCGGCGTTCGTCCAGAAGGTGACGGGATCGTCTACGCTCTGGCGATACATCGACTGATAGTCGGCGAGCGAGCCTATGCGAGCCTTTTCGGCGAACTCGGCCGGCGGCGGGAAGACGCGATTTTCGCGCAACAGGGAATCCATGTTGACGCCTTGGGTGGAGGCTACGGCGGAGCTGGACAAGCGGGATTCTCCTTGGCGTGGGCAGAGTGAAGCGGTCAGAAAAAAGGTACGCTATTGCGCTGGCGCGGGCAATGGGGGTTGGCGGCCCATACATCGCGAGAGAGAGGAACGCGATGTATGGGGCACAACCAATGGGGATGTTCGATGAAACGATTTCCCGTCCGTATTCACCATCCTTCAACGGCGGAAGGTTGCCGGAATGAAAGGAGAATCGATATGTACGAAGCGATGTTTGTTGGGGCATTCCTGGCAATGGTGCTGGGACCGTGTTTTGTGGCGACTTATCTGTCGCAGCCGCTTCCGGTGGAGGACGAACCGGCCGTGACGCGGAACACAAGATAGACTTGGCACGTGGGCATCTCGGCAACAGCGGCGGTTGGATTCTTCCTGGGCTTTGCGTTCGGCGTCGGCTGCGCGCTCGCGGTGATGTATTCCATCTACATGGGAGGATATCGCGCGGCGGCCAAAGACTCGCGCATGTCCGTGCCTCCGGAACGTTGGACGAAGGCGATCGCGACGAAGAGATTGTGACCCCACCTCATTCGATAAAGCCGAATGAGATGGGGCGCCCGGACGTCAGTTTGTGGAGTCGCGGCGGCGGAGTTCTTCACGCAGACCGGCTACGTCGGCGGTCAGCTTGTGGACGGCTGCCAGCAACTCGGCCAGCTCCTTCTCTTCCTCGTCCGGCTTGAAGCCCTCGATGAAGAATGTTCCGTTGGGTTCGAGCACGCAGCGCCGCACCTCTTCGAAGGTGTCGAAGCTCTGCTTATGCAGCACGGAGAGCAGCTCTTCTTCGGTCAATGTCTCCCTGCGCAGGGCGTCGAAGTCGACCTTCCCGTTCAGGATCAGGCAGGCAGGGCTGCCCTGCAGCGTCGCGTTCAGGCGCGGCATGTGGAAGAGCATCCGCATCAGCACCCAGTTGATGGCCAGCAGCGCGAAGGCGCCGATGATGCCGCCGGAGACCGAGTTGTCGTCGCCGATCATGGCGTTCTGCACCGTGTTCGACAGGCTGAGCAGTACGACGAGATCGAGTGGGTTCAGCTGCGCCAGCTCGCGTTTGCCGAACAGGCGCAGAAAGACGATCAGCACCAGGTAGACGATCATCGGGCGCAGAATCTTTTCGAGAATCGGAAGCTGGGTGTGAAACATGCTTTGCAGCAAGGAAGCCTCCTCGGGCGAAAACGGCGCGCTGCGCTACCTGTTTGAAACAATCTCTGTCAAACGGTACAGCCGTTGAAAATCATGCGTTCAGGCGCTGATGCCAGCGCCATGCGCTGCCGATAATGTCGTCGAGGTCTGGAAATTGCGGGTTCCATCCAAGGTCTTTCTGAATCGCGTCCGAACTCGCCACCAGCACCGCCGGGTCGCCCGGACGCCGGGGGCACAGCTCGACCGGAATGGCGTGCCCGGTGACGCGCCGCGCCGACTCGATGACCTGCTGCACGGTAAATCCATGGCCGTTGCCGATGTTATAGACCAGATAGGGCTTGTCTCCGAGGGAGTCGAGCGCTGCGAGCGCAAGCAGGTGAGCGTTCGCGAGATCCTCGACGTGAATATAGTCGCGGATGCAGGTGCCGTCGGAGGTAGGGTAATCCTGGCCGAAGATCTTGATTCCGGCACGCTTGCCGATGGCAACGTCCAGAATCAGCGGGATCAGATGGGATTCGGGCTCGTGGTGTTCGCCGTATCCGTCGATCGCTCCGGCCACGTTGAAGTAGCGCAGCGCGGCGAACTTCAGGCCGTGGGCGTTGGCCATCCAGCGCATCATGTACTCGGAGAGCAGCTTGGACTCGCCGTAGGGGTTGGTGGGCGCGAGCCTGGCGTCCTCGACGATGGGCGTCCGCTCCGGCTCGCCGTAGCAGGCGGCCGTGGAACTGAAGACCAGCCGGGCTGTTTTGTGGGCGCCAGTGGCCAGCATGGCTTCGAGCAGAGTGAGGGTTCCGGCGCTGTTATTGCGGAAGTAGACTTCGGGAACTTTCATCGACTCGCCCGCCTCGATGAGCGCGGCGAAGTGCATGATGCCATCGAACTTGCCCTCCGCAAGGGTGGATTCGAGCAGCGCGCGGTCGGCGACGTCGCCTTCTACAACTCGCGCGGCTTCCGGAAGCGCACTGCGCCGGCTGTGGCAAAGATTGTCGTAGATGCAGACGTCATGGCCGGCCGCAAGCAGCATTCTGCTGACGGTTCCGCCGATATATCCGGCTCCGCCGGTGACCAAAATTTTCATGCTGTCCTCGGGGGAAATTATGGCGTAGTCCTGCCCGGATTTTTCTGCAACAAAAGTAGGAGAGCGCCGGATTGCACCATCTGGCACACTTGATTGTGTTACTTTAGTGGTGCCAAAGGCGGGGCGGTAGACACTGGAGCGGCATCGGCACCTTAGTACGTATGCTACTTGAGAAACACGAACGGCGGCCCGTGTTCTCGTTTTTGTTGCTGTTTGCACAACATGCCTCCCCGAGTGGGGTTTAAGACGCTAAGGCAAATTTTCGGGACGTACCAGTCGCACATGCAGCGCAGATAAGCGACGGCCAGCCCACGACATAAGTTGCAAGGACGATTTCCGCATCCAACCAACCAATCTCGATGCCCTTGTGGCCGGGAGCTTCAAAAGGATCTTCAAGATGCCAAAGCCTTTGCGCAGTGAAATCCGCAATCCGCCCAATCGCCAATTTGCTCACTTCGGCATTTTGGATGCAGGCGAGCAGAACAAAAGCGCGTTTTTCGGGTCGATCGTCTTCAACGTGGTGCTGGCGCTGCTCGCCATCATTATCGGCGCGTCGGTAAAGAAGACGGTCGATGAGCGCAAGAAAATGGAACTCACCTACGCGGAGATCAAGCCGATTCCCAAGCCGGAGCCGCCTAAGCCGAAGATCGTTCCGCCCAAGCCGCTGCCTCCGAAGATCGAGCCGCCTAAGATTGAGCCGCCGAAGATCAAACTTCCTGATGTAAAGCTTGTCGAGCCGCCCAGGCCCGTTCCGGTTCCTATCGTCCAGCCTAAGGTTCAGCCGGTCGTCATGCCCGCCGCTCCAAAGGTCCAGACGCTCGCCGCAGCGCCTAAAGTTGTGGACGTGCATATGGCGGCGTCTTCGGCCGCGTTGAAGAACAATAGCACCGCTGCCCCAACGGCCGTGTCGATGGGCCATCCAGATAGCCCTGTTCCGTCCAGTCTCAGCGGACCAGCCGTATCGAAGATCAACATGGGCGCCGGTGTGAGCGGCGGGGCGTCAACCCCGGGCGTAGGCAGGCCCACCGCCGTCACGACCCTGGGCAACGGCGGACCAGGCGGAAAACTCGGCGGAACGTCCGTCGCCGCGGTCACAGGTGTCAGGATGGGCTGCGTAGGCTGTAATGGCAAGCCCGGCGGCAACGGCAACGCCACTGCTCCCGCGCAGGTGTCGCTCGCTGTCGCTCCTCCTCCTCCCCCGGCTGCTACCCGAACAGTTGCCACAGCCTCCGCCGGTCATGGGCCCCAGGTAATCTCCAAGCCCAGGCCGGTCTATACGGCTGAGGCAACGGCCGCACATATCGAAGGTTCCGTCGTGGTCAACATCAAGGTCTCGGCCAGCGGCGCGGTCACTGTCCTCAGCGTCTCGCGGAGCCTGGGCCATGGCCTGGATGAGTCGGCTCGGCAGTGCGCGGCCGCCATCCGCTTCAAGCCGGCGACGGATGCCGCGGGCAACGCGATCGAGTGGGAAGGGCCCGTCACGATCACATTCCAGATGGCATAAAACACCGGGAGAAGTAACCGGGAACTGGTCACCAGCGTGTTTTATCGTCTAGCATCACAACAAGAGTGCCTGGCGGGGTTATCCGCCCGCTCTTCGGAGCCGTAACTTTACAGGAGCTTGCAAAACATGATTTCCAGGAACAAATCCATCGCCGGACTCACGCTGGCTCTGCTTGTCGCCATTGCTCTTCCGGGTCAGGCCTCGGGTCAAAAGAAGAAGAAGGACGAGATTGTCCCCGGCAAGAAGCTGACTGCGGAACAGAGCCAGCTGATCGATAAGGCGATCGTCCGCGAGAAGAACGTGGTTAAGGTGGTGAAGGAGCGCGCTCCGCTGGTCGAGACATACATCCAGAACATGAGGCCCGATCCGGTGATGCGCCAGGTTCCGGAGTCGGACGAGCACTTCCTGGGCCGGGTGGACTTCGGGAAGGTAATCGGCGATGAGGCGTTCCAGGCGGGACCGAAGCCGGGCAAGCCGGCGAAGGGTCACTTCTTCGGCTCGCTCAACTTTATCAAGGGCCTGGGCTCCTCGCTGCATCTCAATTTCAACGAAGCGGGCTTCGTCCAGATGCTGCTGATGGATTCGAACCAGTTCGATAAGCAGCATTACAACTTCTACTTCGTCCGCAACGATTTTCTCGGCTCTATTGCGACGGAAGTGTTCGACGTGACCCCCGCCGGCAAGAACAATACCGGACGCTTCTTTGGCCGTATCTGGGTTGAGAGAACGGGCGGCAACGTCGTGCGCTTCAACGGCGACTTCGCCGGATCGGAGAAGGATTATCACGAGTTCTTCCACTTCGACAGCTGGCGCACCAACGTGCAGCCGGACCTCTGGCTGCCGACCAGCTTTTACGTCGAAGAGAGCGACGAAAAGAGCCAGACCAGCACGCTCAAGTTCAAGGCAATCAATCACGTCTGGGGCTATTTGTTGAAGGTTCCGGAGTCGAGCGATGTTCAGACCGAAGTGCTGGTGGGCGGTGATGCGAAGGATCTGTCGCAGGATGCGGCCGACTGCGGGCCGAACTGCGCGCAGCGGCACTTTGAGCTGGAGGCGGAACAGAACGTGATCGACCGGCTATTCCAGGCCGGTTTGCTGGACGCTCCGAGCGAGTTCGACAAGACCCTCGAGGCCCTGGCGAACAACATCCTCGCCTATAACCAGGTGCCCGTCGCGGCGCCCATCCATGTGCGAACCTTGTTGACGGAGCCGCTGGAGTCATTCACGGTCGGCAACACCATCATCCTGTCGAAGAGCCTGATCGACACCACCGCGGTCGTCACTACGGACGGCGCGCAGCAGATGGGAAATCTGAATGCGCTGCTCGCATTCCAGCTCGCACACATCATGAGCGGCCACCGGCTGGACACGAAGTTTGCCTTCGAGGACCGGCTGCTGTTCCCGGAGAACTCGGTCTTCAAAAAGATTCCGATGCACCACACGGACGCGGACAATACCGAGGCCGCGAAGAAGGCGGTTGAGTATCTGAATGCGAAAGAACTGGCCGATGGGCAGAAGTACTTCGGCCTCTACCTGCAACAGCTGCAGCAGCGCCTCAAGGGCCTGAAGGCTCTGAACGATCCCATGATCGGCGACGCTTTGATCAAGAGCGACAACAACCAGACGTTCTGGCTTGCCGCGCTCATGCCCAAGGGCGACAAACTGGATGTCAAGGATTTGAAGCAACAGGCGGCAGTTCCCCTGTCGAGCTACCTGCGCTTCGATCCCTGGACGGATCAGGTCGTCACGCTGCACCCCGGGTTCGAGCCGATCCTGAGTCCGAGCGACAAGATGCCCTTCGAGGTTACCCCCGTCTATATTCGCCTCACGTACTTCAAGCCGCCCGCCGATCCGGCGGCCGCGCCGCCGGCCGGCGCCACACCCGCCGCCGACCCCAACGCCGCGCCGGCAGCAGCTCCGGCCCCGGCTCCTCCGACCGATCCAGGAACGTCCACGCTCCCACCGCAACCGGCTCAGCCCGCTGCGCCGCCGCCTACCCTCTGATCGATCTGCACGCGAACGGACGTACACCCCGGTGTGCCTTCGGGATCTTCTCCCAATGTTAAAAAACAGGGCCCCCAGGCTTAACGGGAATACGCAGATCCTTTGAGATTCAGGAGACGACAATGAAGAGCACCCGTATCGCTGTGGTTGTCATTGCAATTCTGTTGTTTTTGGTTCCATCGCTGCAGGCGCAGGCTGTCTACGCGGCGTATAGCAATACCCGCATCCAGGCTGGTGCCGGCTATCTGTATTTGACGCCCGACTATGGGGCAGGCCACGTACAGGGCTTCTCATTCTGGGCTGACTACGACATTCGCAAGTGGATCGGGGTCGAGTTTTCGGCTCACCTGGGAAGCATCATCACGCCGGGAGACATCGCGGAGGACTCATACATGGTCGGACCGCGGTTGATGTACCACAAGCGCAACTTCACCCTCTATGGCAAGTTCCTCGTGGGCCGCGCAACCATCACCAATCAGGATTACGATGTATCTTCCTCTTATAACGCATACGCGGTAGGCGCGGGACTGGAGTACCGCGCCACGCGCAGAGTGAATGTCCGCATCCTCGATTTTGAGGAGCAGAACTGGCCTGACTTTCAGCCGAGCGCGCTATCTCCGGTTGCCGTAACGATCGGCGTATCGTATATCATTCGCTAGCCGGTACATTATGATCGAGAGCAGGTTGCGCGATTCGTGCTCAGGCCGCTTCGTGTATCCGTCCGGCGCCAGGGAGATGCAAGTTTGCTGAATCGTCTGCTCACCGCTTCGTGCCTCATTGCTTTTGCCGCACCTGTCCTGCTGGGGCAGGCCACGTCCACCGCCAGCCGCCGCGCCGACCTCCAGTTGGGCGGAGGCTTTGTCATCGATGAGTCGAACTACTACCAGGAGGGCTCGATCAAGGGCGGGGCGTTCTATACGACGCTGGACCTGACCAACCATCTGGGCGGCGAGTTCGTCATTCATCAGGCGAATTCATCCCTCGGCGACAGCATGTATGAGCGGACGTATGAGATTGGGCCGCGCTACTTTCGCGAGTACGGCCGCTTCTCGCCATACATCAAAGCCATGTACGGACGCGGCGTGTTCAACTTCCCAAAGGTCATCGACGCCAACCTGGCATACAACATGTTTGCGGGTGGCGCCGGATTCGATTACCGGGTGCTGCCCTACCTGAATGTGCGCTTCGACTACGAGTATCAGGATTGGTCGAGCTTTCCCCCGACAGGCCTGACGCCTCAGCTCTTTACCATCGGCGTGGCGTATCACTTTCCCGGCCATCTCCGGCGGGGAGAACACTACTAGAAAGCGCTCGGTGCCCGAACGAAAAGCAGATCCCTTCGAGAGGACAAGCGATTCGCTTGTTCGTCATCCCGCGGGGATCTGCTTTGAAACTCCTCATACCCGCGCTAGAAGTGGTATGCGATGCCGATCGACGGCATACTCACGACTTCGTAGCGATTGGTCTGGAATTGGCCGGTGAAGCTGGGAGCCTTGACGAGGAAGGCGCGATACTCGGCGCGAATGTCGAAGCTGGGACTGATCTCATAAGCCAGACCGCCGCCGAAGAGGCCGCCTGGATTGGTGCTCTGCTTCGTGTCCAGCGAATAGGTGCCGTTCAGGATCGGCGTGAAGACGAGGGCGCCGACGCCTGCTTCGAGGAATGGATTGTAGTTCTTGAAGCTAAGTCCGAAGACGTAGGCTGCGCTCAACTCCTGCTGGCGCGTCCTGACAGGAAGCCGGGTGTTGTAGATGCCGCTCACCGTGTAATAGTTGGTGTACTGAGCCCAGGAGTAGTTGAGTTCCAGGCCGCTGCGCGGCGTCAGCAGGTAGCGATAGCTGGCCAGAACTCCGGCCGTGGTGCTCGGTTTAAGATAAACGGCGTTGCCGACGACCGAAGGTCCAATCAAGTCGAAACCGCTGACGCTGATATCCTGCCGGCTCTCCTGTGAATACCCGGCGGCTGCTGACAACATCAGTGCGCCCAACAAAATCATCTTCTTCATTCGTTCGTAAACCCCTCGGAATCGCGATGCCACGTTTAGACTCGGCCACCTGCCGTTCGGGTGTGGCCTGCGACGGCTTTTTGTTATATCCAATTGTACCCGCTGCGCTGCCTGAGAGGCGGTGCAGACGCAAAAACGCCGGAGCCAGTACCCCGGCCCCGGCAATTTCGCGCGAGCTCTGAACTTACAGCTGCGGCGGAGGAGCCGAAGCCGGAGGAGGCGTTGCGCCGCCG
>CAXTMK010000005.1:46518-73219 GCA_964245315.1 uncultured Acidobacteriaceae bacterium
CCGCCACGACGGCCGCCCTGCGGCATGGACGCCAGGTAGGCATCGTACTTGGGCTTCTGATCGTCGGTCAGCAGGGCCTTGATCTTGGTCTGCTGATCGGTGCGGATCGCCGCCATCTTGGGACGCATCTCCTGCGGATCGCCGCCGGAATCGCGCAGAGCCTGGTTCTGCTTCATGGCGTCCGCGTTGATCGCCTGAACCTTCGTGACCTGATCGGGGGTAAGGCCGACTGCCTTGGTCATTGCATCCAGCTGAGCCTGCTGTGCCTGCGGGTTATTCATGCCTCCGCCGCCGCCGCCCTGAGCCAGCAACGGTGAGGCGCTAAGCGCTGCGGAACAAAGAGCCAAAGCGCCAAGGCGCACGGCGTACTTCTGAATTCGGGTCATGGTCATAGTCAACTCTCTCAAGTTCGATACCGGAGGTTTGCTCCGGGGGATCAGTCTACCGCTACAGACGTGGCAGATGTCCAAATTGTTTGCGGATTTCAATTTTTTTCGTTGGAAGGGCAAAACGGCTGAGACGAACCGAAAAGCAGATTCCTCCGCGGCGCTGCGGAATGACAAAAAAGGTGGAATTAGCCGGAGCGGTCTGCCTGGAAGCTGTAGGGGTCGCCATGCGCGGCGGCGTAGGCCTCGACCACCTTCAGGAAGGCCACCGCGGCGTGCGAAAGCGTAGCCTGACGGCGATAAACCAGCCGCAGCTTGCGCTCGATCTGCAATTCCCTGATACGGACGCGGACCAGGCTACCGTGCGCGATCTCCTCCTGAACCGTCAGTCCGGGCACGAGCGCGACGCCGTTGCCCATCTCGACGAAGCGCTTGATGGCTTCGAGCGACGGCAGTTCCACGCCCATCTGCAGCGTCGTTTTGTGCCGGCGGAAGGTCTGGATCACCTTCTGGCGCTGCGGCGAGGGAATATTGTGCGCGATGAAGTTCTGCGTGCCCAGTTGCCGGATGGAAATCTCGCCCGACTTCGCCAGCGGGTGGCGCGGGTTCACGACGAGGTTCAACTCGTCGCGGAAGACCACCACCGACTGCACCTGCGGATCGTCGGGCCGGAACGAGAGCACGCCGATCTCAACGGAGTGCATCAGGATCTCATCCGGAATGCGGCTCGCGAGTGCGCGCTGTACGGCCACCTTGATCTGCGGATTCTGGCGGCGGTACTCGTCGAGCAGCGGCAGCAGGTACAGGCAGGTGTACTCATTGGCGGCAAGATTCAAGCGGCCGCGATGCAGCGAGCGCAGCTCCGTGAGTGCACCCGTCGCGTCGTTGCGCAGGTTGAGCAGCTTTTGCGCATACTCGCGCAGCACCTCGCCGGCGTCGGTAAGTGTGCCGTCACGCGAACTGCGTTCGAGCAGCACCTCGCCGAGTTCCGCTTCCAGCTTCGCGATCGCCTGGCTAACGGCCGGCTGCGTGCGGTGCAGGCGCGCGGCGGCACGCGAGAAGCTGCGTTCTTCGGCGACCGCAAGGAAGGTTTCAAGCTGGAAGAGATCCATCGGTCTGGTCTCGCGTTCGGAAACGGATTTATGATGCTGGTGCCGCTGTTCACTTTGCGGGTGCAGGTCGAAACAATAGGCGAATTAGAAAGAATGATACTGTATGCAAAGCGCATAAGGACTGATTATGATGTTTGAGTCGGGAGGCCACTGCGGATGAGCGCGAACAACGACCAACTCGTTTTCTTCGATACCACCCTGCGCGACGGCGAGCAGAGCCCCGGCTGCACCATGCATCATGGCGAAAAGCTGCGCATGGCGCATCAATTGGCGGCGCTGGGCGTTGACATTCTGGAGGCTGGCTTCGCGATTGCTTCGCAGGGCGATCTGGAGTCGATCCGGGCGATCGCCAGGGAAGTGCGCGGACCGCGAATTGCTTCACTGGCTCGCTGCAAGCGCGACGATATCGAAGCCGCGGCGCGAGCGATCGAACCGGCGCCGGTAAATCGAATCCATGTCTTTCTCGCCAGCTCCGATCTGCACCTCGAAGCGAAGCTGCGCATCACGCGCGCGCAGGCGCTGGAACAAGCCGCTGAGTCGGTGGCGTTGGCGTGCAGTTATTCCGACACCGTGGAGTTTTCGGCCGAAGACGCAACGCGCTCCGACCCCGCATTCCTGACGCAGATCGTAACCGTCGCGGTGCAGGCCGGCGCGACGACGATCAACCTGCCGGATACGGTCGGCTATACGACTCCGGATGAGTACAAGGCGCTCTTCCAGCGCATGCAGCGGGAGATCCCTGGCGCGGACAAGATCATCTTTTCCACGCACTGTCATAACGACCTCGGCATGGCGGTAGCGAACTCGCTCGCCGGCATCGAGGGCGGCGCGCGCCAGGTGGAGTGCACCATCAACGGCATCGGCGAGCGGGCGGGCAACGCCGCGCTCGAAGAGATTGCCGCCGCGCTGGCCACGCGTCGCGACAAGTTTCCGTACACCAACAACATCGCGATGAAGCAGCTTTATCCCACCAGCAAGCTGCTGGCGGATCTGATCAGCTTCGGCTGCTCGCCCAACAAGGCTGTCGTGGGCGCGAACGCGTTTGCGCATGAGTCGGGCATTCATCAGCACGGCATGCTCGCGAATCCGCTGACCTACGAGATCATGACGCCGGAGTCGGTCGGCGTCAACGCGACCAACCTCGTGCTGGGCAAGCACAGCGGCCGCCGCCTGTTGGAGCAAAGGCTCGCGGAGCTTGGGCATCCGCTGACGAGGACGCAACTCGACGAAGTTTACGGCAGATTTACCGCGCTGGCGGATCGCAAGAAGTCGATTTACAACCAGGATCTGATCGGGCTGCTGCAGCGTGAAGACTCGATCATGACGGTTTGAAGGTTGGGCTGCGGCCCTGAGGAATTATCGGAATGAAGCTGAAGATTGCAGTGTTGGCCGGCGATGGCATCGGCCCCGAAGTAACGAACGAAGCGATGGGAATTCTTCGCGCCGTCGCCGAACTCGGCGGCCACGACTTTACGTTCACCTCTGCGCTGATCGGCGGAGTCGCCATTACCGAGACCGGCTCGCCGCTGCCACAGGCTACCATCGATATCGCGCTTGACTCCGACGCGGTCTTCCTCGGTGCGGTGGGCGACAATAAGTTCGCGGCGCTCACGCCCGATAAGCGTCCCGAGGCCGGCTTGCTCGCGATTCGACAGGCGCTGGGCGGGTTTGCGAACCTGCGGCCATCGATCGCGTATGAGGCGCTAAGCGAGAACTCGCCGCTGCGGCCCGAGGTGACCAGGGGCGCGGACATCATGTTTGTGCGCGAGTTGCTGGGCGGCCTCTACTTCGGCGCCCCGCGCTGGTGGGATCGGGATTCGGGCGAGAGCGTGAACACCATGCGCTACACCAAACCCGAAGTCGTGCGCGTGGCCCGCATCGCGTTCGAGCTTGCAGCCAGGCGGCGCAAAAAAGTGACGAGCGTCGACAAGGCCAACGTGCTCGAGGTCTCGCAGCTATGGCGGGCGACCGTGAGTGAGGTCGCGGCCGACTATCCCGAGGTCACGC
Source organism: uncultured Acidobacteriaceae bacterium (assembly GCA_964245315.1). Classification (GTDB taxonomy): domain Bacteria; phylum Acidobacteriota; class Terriglobia; order Terriglobales; family Acidobacteriaceae; genus Edaphobacter. Next base: position 50,024 of record CAXTMK010000005.1, read on the forward strand.
TCGAGCATCAACTGGTCGATTCCATGGCGATGCACCTGATGAACACGCCGCGCAACTTCGACGTCGTCCTCACCGAAAATCTCTTCGGCGATATTCTATCCGACGAGGCCGCGGTCATCACCGGCTCGCTCGGCATGCTGCCCTCGGCGACCATCGGCGGCGCGGTCAATCTCTTCGAGCCGGTACATGGGTCGGCGCCGGATATCGCGGGCACAGGCAAGGCGAATCCGCTGGGCGCGATCCTGACCGCGGCGATGGTGCTGCGTCACTCCGCGCACCTTGAAGCGGAAGCCGCGGCGATCGAGCAGGCCGTGCAGCATGTGTTGGCCGCAGGCCATCGCACTGCCGACCTGGTGCGCGGAAGCGATGCCGGCCAGGCCATTTCAACCACCAGCCAGATGGGCAAGCTCGTCCACCAGGCGCTGACCGAGTCGATCGACCGCCGTCAATCCATGCACGCCGTTTGAACAGAGAGTTGCCATGATGTTTTCCGCGCGAACCCGCTATGCCTTGATCTCCGCCGCGATCCTGACCGCGAGTGTAGTTCAGCTCATCAACGGTTACAGACCATTGATCGTGGTCATCGCCGCGGCGACGTTTTTGTTCGTCGGCAACCTGATCGTGTATCTCTCCGGCTCGAAACAGCGCGCGATTCGCAAGCGGCAAAAGCAGGAATACTGGGCAGGAAACTGATGCGGAATTTCCCCAGAAATTCGATACGGATAGCGGCGCTGCTGTTGATCTGCAGCCTCTTCGCGGCAAGGATGGTGCAGGCGCAACTACAGACCGAGCCGCCGATCCCTGCCAGGCAAAAGGACGACAAGAAGAAGCCCAGGCCGCGTCCGGCGAACCTGGAATGGATGTGGCAGTACACGCCGGCTCCCGACCAGCACGGTCAGGAAAGTGGGCGCGAGCATGAGTTGATTCAGGATCCAAACTATCGCGATTTTCTGGAGGAAACTTTTACCGCGCCGCAATCCTTTTGGGGCTCTACCACGCTCGATCCGCGCAACACCAAACGCAAGTCCCTCGCCGATACCGTTGACGATTTCCTTACCGTGCCGGGCAATGTGCTCGCCGACGACAACCGCTATGTTACCGTCACCGGCCATGTCTTTCGTTATCCTTCCGGTCGCGGCCTGGTCTTTGCCGATCTGAATTCGCCGCATCCCCTGGTGGCCTTTGCCGCCATCGACTGGATCCGCGAGAGCCACGCCACCACTGAGCCGGACGCCGAGTACACGCTGTGGATTTTTACCAATCAGCCTCCGGGCACGCCGCAGAATCCGTTGAATTTGCCGCCGTCGCTGGTGCGTTCGCTGACCCGCTGGATGAAGGAGCCGGTCGCGGGCAGCGGCATCGTGCAGAAGATTACCGCCGCAATCCTGGTCGATCCGGACGGCACGCCGCACCAGATTCCAGTTCCCACCGCCGAGCCCGCGCCTGAAGAAGCCAGGCCCTTGCCGAAGCGGAAGCCACCCCAGCAATAATGTTCAGAAAGAGTACAAATGAGCGAACCGACGAAAACACCGCGCACGTTGTTTGAAAAAGTCTGGAATCAGCATCTGGTCGTGGCGCCCGCGAACGAGCCTTCGATCCTCTACATCGACCTGCACCTGGTGCATGAGGTGACAAGTCCGCAGGCGTTCGACGGCCTGCGCATGGCTGGACGCAAGCTCCGCCGGCCCGATCGCACGGTCGCGACCGTCGACCACAACGTGCCGACTTCTTCTGTTCAGGACCGGTTACATATTGTCGATCAGATCGCGTCGAAGCAGATTGACGCGCTGCGCAGGAACTGCGCGGAGTTCGGTGTCGAGCTGTACGACGTGCAATCGCCGGAGCAGGGCATCGTGCACATCATCGGGCCGGAGCTTGGCCTGACCAAGCCGGGCATGACCATCGTCTGCGGCGACTCGCACACCAGCACTCACGGTGCATTTGGCGCGCTGGCCTTCGGCATCGGCACCAGCGAGGTGGAGCATGTGATGGCCACGCAGACGCTGCCGCAGGATAAGCCCAAGACGTTCCGTATCAACGTAGAAGGCAAGCTGCCAACCGGCGTCACCGCGAAGGATATCGTGCTGCACATCATCGGGCAGATCGGCACGGCCGGCGCGACCGGCTATGTGGTCGAGTACGCCGGCTCCGCGATTCGCGCGCTCTCGATGGAAGGCCGCATGACCATCTGCAACATGAGCATCGAAGCCGGCGCGCGAGCCGGCATGATCGCACCCGACGACACGACGTTCATGTACCTCGTCGGCCGGCGCTTCTCCCCCAACGGAGACGCGTGGGACGAGGCTGTAGCGCAGTGGTCCGAGCTCAAGACGGACGAGGGTGCGGTCTTCGATCGCGAACTGCTGATCGATGCCGCGACGCTGACGCCGACGGTAACCTGGGGCACCAGTCCGGGCATGGTCACGGGCATCGATTCGACCGTGCCGATGCTGGATGCGAGCGTCAGCGAGGCTGACCGCAACAACTTCAACCGCGCGCTCGAATACATGGACCTGAAGGCCGGCATGCCGATGCAGGAGATCGCTGTCGATCGCGTCTTTATTGGATCCTGCACCAATGCTCGCATCGAAGATCTGCGCGCGGCGGCGTCGCTGGTGCGCGGCTATCACGTAGCCACCACGGTGAAGGCGATGGTGGTGCCGGGTTCACAATCGGTGAAGGCGCAGGCCGAGGACGAAGGCCTGGATGAAGTCTTCAAGACAGCCGGCTTCGACTGGCGCGAGCCCGGCTGCAGCATGTGCCTGGGCATGAACCCCGACATCCTCGCGCCCGGTGAGCGCTGCGCCTCGACCAGCAATCGCAACTTCGAAGGCCGTCAGGGACGCGGCAGCCGCACGCATCTGGTCTCGCCTGTGATGGCGGCAGCGGCGGCGATTACGGGCCATCTGACGGACGTGCGCACCTGGAAGTTCAGGGACAGCGCTGACGAGAACACCAGAATGCTTGTCGCCACGACACTCAACACGGTCCTCTAAAGGAGGCGACTATGCAGCCCATCAATCTATTGACCAGCACCGCCGCTCCGCTCGATATCTCGAACATCGATACCGACCAGATCATCCCGAAGCAGTTCCTGAAGCGCATCGAGCGCACCGGCTACGGCGAGTTCCTCTTCTTCGACTGGCGCCGCATCCAGGAAGGCCCGCACAGCGGCGAGCCGAACATGGACTTTGCGCTTAACCAGCCGCAGTATGCGGGTGCGAAGATCCTGATTGCCGGCAAGAACTTCGGCTGCGGAAGCTCGCGCGAGCATGCGGCCTGGGCGCTCACTGACTTCGGCTTTCTGGCTGTCATCGCGCCCAGCTTCGCGGATATCTTCTTCTCGAACGCGGGCAAGAACGGCATGATCCTCGTGCGCCTGAGCGAAAGCGACGTGAATCTCCTGACGCATCGCTCTATCGCAAATCCGAAGCACAGCATCACGATCAATCTTGAAGCGCAGACCATTACCGATGACGAGGGCTTCAGCGCGACGTTCGAGATCGATCCGTTTCGCAAGTATTGCCTGCTGAACGGGCTGGACGATATCGGGCTTACGCTGCGGCATGAGGCGGATTTGGATGGCTACGAAGCGAAGCACGATAACGAATTTTGGCTAGCACCCAGAGCGGTTGCTAGCGCGACTGCATAGAACGATACGAGGAATCAATGTCAGACCAGATCAATCCGAAGAAATATTCGATCCCACTTACCGAAGGCCCATCCCGCGCCGCAGCACGCTCCTATCTGCGCGGCGTTGGCTTCAGCAAGGAAGACCTGCACAAGCCCATCATCGGCGTCGCCAATACCTGGACCGAGATCGGCCCATGCAACTTCCATCTGCGCGATGTTGCGGCTGCCGTGAAGCAGGGCATTCGCGATGCCGGCGGCACGCCCATGGAGTTCAATACGATCACCATCTCGGACGGCATCACGATGGGCACCGAAGGCATGAAGGCCAGCCTGATCTCGCGCGAGGTGATCGCCGATTCGATCGAACTGGTGGCGCGCGGCAACCTCTTCGACGGCATCGTGTGCATCGCGGGCTGCGACAAGAACATGCCCGGAACCATCATGGCGATGGCCCGGCTCGACATCCCCGGCATCATGCTCTACGGCGGCAGCATCGCGCCGGGCCAGCTTAAGCAGCCCGACGGAAGCAGCAAGGACATCACGATTTTGAATGTGTTCGAAGCCATCGGCTCGCACGCCGCGGGCAAGATCGACGACGATCAGCTGGAGGCTGTCGAGGCCGCCGCCTGTCCCGGTCCCGGCGCCTGCGGAGGCCAGTTCACGGCCAACACCATGGCCATGGCGGGCGAGTTCCTGGGCATCTCGCCCATGCACCTGACCGGCGTGCCGGCGATGGCGAAGGACAAGGCCAGCGCGAGCCGCGAGGCTGGCCGCATGATCCTCGACCTATGCCGGAACGACGTGCGGCCGTCGAAGATTCTCACTCGCAAGTCGCTGGAGAATGCGATTGCGGCGGTGTGCGCGAGCGGCGGCTCGACCAACGCGGTGCTGCACCTGATCGCGATTGCGCGCGAGTTGAACATCCCGCTCGACATGGACGACTTCGACGAGATATCCGAGCGCACGCCGTTCATCTGCGACCTTTCGCCGGGCGGCAAGTATGTCGCAAAGGACTATCAGGATGCGGGCGGATCGCGTGTGTTAGCCAAGCGTCTGAAAGAGCGCGGCGCGCTGCATGATACGCCAACGGTGAGCGGCAAGACGCTATATCAGGAAGCTGATATTGCAGAGGAGACGCCCGGGCAGCAGGTGATTCTGACATGGGATAAGCCGCTCAAGTCCACCGGCGGACTGGTCATCATGAAGGGCAATCTCGCCCCCGAGGGCGCGGTCATCAAGGTCGCGGGGCACGAGCGCATTCATCACACCGGACCGGCTCGCGTCTTCGACTCCGAAGACCTATGCTTCGCCGCGATCAACGCGGGCAGGATCAAGCCCGATGATGTGCTGGTGATTCGCTACGAAGGTCCGCGCGGCGGTCCCGGCATGCGCGAGATGCTCGCCGTGACCGCGGCCATCAAGGGGATTCCGGAGCTATCCGAAACCGTCGCACTGATTACAGATGGCCGCTTCTCCGGCGCCACACGCGGGCTGATGTGCGGACACGTCGCGCCTGAGGCTCAGCTTGGCGGGCCGATTGCGGCGGTGCATGAGGGCGATACGATCACGTTCGATATCCCCAATCGCAAGCTGACGCTGGAGGTTCCGGAGGTGGAGATTGCGGCGCGGCTCAACGCTTGGAAGGCTCCTGAGGCGCGCTACAAGCGTGGTGTGTTTGCGAAATATGCGAGTACCGTAAGTAGTGCTAGTGAAGGGGCGATCACCACATAGCATTATTTTATTTATTAATGGAGAGATTCACATGGGTATGTTCGCTAAGTTATTTGGAAGTAAGTCGGCGGCGGCCATACCGTCGCCGGAGCAACAGGCTGTGCTGATTCAGTTGAACGGGGCAGATCTTTCGCAAGAAGTTTATGAGAGCAACGACTTGATGACTCTTGAAGACCAACTTACCGAATCTCTCGATGGCTCTGATGCCGGCGAACTGGACGGCAATGAAGTTGGGGCGGATGGAGCGACGGTCTACCTATACGGAGTGAATGCTGAAAAGCTTTTTGAAAGAGTTGAACCTGTAATTCGAAACTATCCGCTTTGTCAGCAAGCCACGATCGTGATCCGACATGGCGGACCAGGCGCTTCACAGCGCGAGGTAAGGATTTAGGCGTTCGCTGTCGAATGGACACGGCGCGGGAGGAATATGGCAAGCAATAACGAGCATCCACAACTGACCGGCGCGGAGATCCTCTGGGCCACGCTCGCGGGCGAAGGCGTCACCACGGTCTTCGGTTATCCCGGCGGCGCGATTCTGCCGATCTACGATGCGCTGCGCAAGTTCCCGTCCATCCATCACGTCCTGGTGCGGCACGAGCAGGGCGCGGCGCATATGGCCGATGGTTACGCGCGTGCCGGCGGACGCGTGGGCGTGTGCATGGCGACCAGCGGGCCGGGCGCGACGAACCTCGTTACCGGCATCGCGACGGCGATGCTGGACTCGATCCCGATGGTCGCGATCACGGGCCAGGTGTCGTCGAAGGTGCTGGGTTCGGACGCGTTTCAGGAGATCGATATCACCGGCATCACGCTGCCGATCACCAAGCACAACTTCCTCGTCACGCGCGCGGAAGACATCGCGCCAACCGTCAGGCTGGCGTTTCAGATCGCCACTTCGGGCAGGCCCGGGCCGGTGCTGGTCGACATCACCAAGGATGCGCAGCAGGCGACTGCGGCGTTCTCCTTCGAGGCTGCGCTCCCACCCAGAGCGCGTCCGCACCCGATGCTGCGGGCTGAATCGGGCGCGATTCGCGAGGCGGTTGCGCTCATTCAGGCGGCGGAGAAGCCGGTTATTCTTGCCGGGCACGGCATCACGCAGTCCGGCGCTGAGCGCGAGGTGATTGCGTTTGCGGAGTCGCAGGGAATTCCCATTGCCAGCACTCTTCTGGGTCTGGGCGCGATTCCCGCGGCGCATCCCTTGTCGCTCGGCATGATGGGCATGCACGGCGAGAGCTGGGTGAACCAGGCGATCCAGAATGCGGACCTGCTGATCGCGCTGGGCATGCGCTTCGACGATCGTGTGACCGGCAATCTGGCGAGCTATGCGCAGAACGCGAAGAAGATTCATATCGAGATCGACCCCAGCGAGATCAACAAGAATGTGCGCGCGGATGTGGCGCTGATCGGGGATTTGAAGGCGGTGTTGGAGACGGTGACGCCGCTGCTGAAAGCAAAAGCAGATTCCTCCGCTGCGCTGCGGAATGACAAACAAAATGGATGGCTGCGAGAGATCAACAAGAGCAAGGGCTCGGCCGCGGTGCGCGACATCGTCAACCTGCCGGATAACGGCCATCTCTATGCGGCGCACGTCATCAACGACATCTGGCGCGAGGCGGTTGCGGCCGGGCGCGAGCAGGAGACCATCATCGTGACCGACGTCGGCCAGCACCAGATGTGGGAGGCGCAATACTTCAAGCATGAGGCTCCGCGCTCGCTGGTTACATCCGGCGGCCTGGGTACGATGGGCTTTGCGCTGCCCGCGGCGATCGGCGCGAAGGCTGCATGCCCCGGAAAAGATGTGTGGGTGATCGCGGGCGACGGCGGCTTCCAGATGACTGCAGCGGAGCTTTCGACAATCGTTCAGGAAAAGTTACATATCAATATCGCGGTCATCAACAACGGATTTCTGGGCATGGTGCGGCAGTGGCAGGAAGCGTTTTATGACAAGAATTACTCGGCCTCGCCGATTCTGTCGCCGGACTTTGTGTTGCTGGCGGCGGCGCATGGCATTGCGGGCGCGAAGGTCTCGCAGCGCGCCGATGTAACGAGTACCGTTACGCGAGCGCGGACTGGCGATGCGGCATTTTTGATCGAGTTCCAGGTCGAGAAGGAAGATGGAGTGTATCCCATGATCGCTCCGGGAGCGGCGCTGCATGAGATGGTGCGTCGGCCGGTGCATGATCCTTTGCTTGAGACTGCGGAGGATGCATGAGGGCCATGGGTCGGGGCCTTCAGCCCTCGGGGTTTGTGCTGGCACGCAACCTGGGGCGTTGCCCCAGGCTGTTATGGCGGCGGGCCTTTGGCTCTGGTCCTTGCGGCGGTGTTGATTGTGCTGGCCTTCACGGGATGCAAGAGCGCGCCCCCGCCTGCGCAGCCCGCGAAGACGGTCGAGACATATCACTATCCCGCGCGGCCCACGGTTGCGCCGCCCGCATTTAGAGTCTTTCATCAGGATAACGATACTTACACGCTGGTGACCAGGGCGGACGCTACGGATGATGCGGTTGAGGCTATCGTCTGGCAGTTGCGCGATGCGGCGCATGCACATGGCTTCGATGCGCTGCATCTGTCGCAGAAGTTCGTCGACGCGCGCAAGCCTACGGTCTGGTTTCATGTGTATCGCGGGGCCAAGTGCGCCAACGAGAAGTTTACGAACGGCGAGTACCCTTGTGGAGCGAAGTACAACGGAGCGAGCGATTACACGCTGGGAGACTACAAGAATCCGGAGTGGGATAACGGCGTTTTGAACCATGCCGATGGAAGTGCGACGCAGCTTTGGGATTCGGATGCGCGGTGATCCTGCGCAAAGGGCGAAGACAAAAGCAGATCCCTACGGGATGACAACAAAGAAGATGAGGGAGTGATGCTGCATACGTTTGTTGCACTGGTACAGGATAAACCCGGCGTTCTTACCCGCGTGGCATCGCTGTTTCGGCGGCTCAACATCAACATCGTCTCGCTGACCGTGGGCGAGAGTGAGCGGGCGGATACGTCGCGCATGACCATTGTGTGCGAGGCGCCGGAGCATGCGGCGCATCGCATTCGGGCGTCGCTGTATAAGCTTGAAATCACCGTTGATGTGGATGAAGTCGGGCGCAGCGAGGCAGTGATCCGCGAGCTTTGCCTCATCAAGGTTGCGGCTGGACCGAACTCGCCGCTGGGGCAGGCATCGCGCTCGCAGATCTTTGAGCTGGCGACCGTGTTCAAGGCTCGCATCGTCGATCTTGCGCCGGAGTCGATCATGCTGGAGCTGACGGGCAGCTCGTCGAAGATCGAAGGCCTGGTGCAGGTGATTACCGAGAGCGGATATACGATTCTGGAGGTCTCGCGCACAGGGCGCATGGCAATGCGGAGAGGACATCATACGAGCCGTGTGTTGAAGGCGCTGGGAACGCCGGCGAAGGATGTCGATACGACCCCGAAGCCGTCGGCGGATGAGATTCTTCCGAATGAGTTTGAGGATGTGCATGAAGAGGAAGAGTGAACGGCCCGCGCTAAAGCCCCTCGGGTTGGTGACGCGTGTTCGTGGGGCTCAAGCCCCACGCTAATCCCAAAACAGTTAACATGAGTGACAAAGGACAACGAACATAATGGCAAAGACTTACCACGACGCAGACGCAGACCTCTCTCTCATCCAGGCGAAGAAGGTCGCCATCATCGGCTACGGCTCGCAGGGCCACGCCCATGCCCTCAACCTGAAGGACTCGGGTGTGGAGGTGCGGGTCGGATTGCGCGCCGATTCGCCCAACGCACAGCGCGCCCGCAACGCCGGACTGGTGGTCGACACCGTGGCCGAGGTGAGCAAGTGGGCCGACGTCATCATGAACCTGACGCCCGACCAGACGGCCGCGAAGGTGTATCACGCGGAGATCGCGCCCAACATGAAGCCCGATGTGACGTTGATGTTCGCGCATGGCTTCAACATTCGCTTCCGCACCATCACTCCTCCGGCGGGCGTGGATGTGAGCCTGGTTGCGCCCAAGGCTCCGGGCCATCGCGTGCGCGAGGTGTTTACCGAAGGCGGCGGCGTTCCGGGCTTGGTCGCGGTCGAGCAGGACTCGTCCGGCAACGCGCTGGCGCTGGCGCTGAGCTATGCCAAGGGCATCGGCTGTACGCGCGCCGGGGTGCTGCAGACCACGTTTACCGAGGAGACTGAGACCGACCTCTTCGGCGAGCAGGCGGTGCTGTGCGGCGGAACGTCCGCGCTGGTGAAGGCCGGCTTCGAGACGCTGGTGGAGGCTGGGTATCAGCCGGAGCTGGCGTACTTCGAGTGCCTGCACGAGCTGAAGCTGATCGTCGACCTGATGTATCGCGGCGGCATGGAGTACATGCGGCATTCGATCTCCGATACGGCCGAGTGGGGCGATTATGTCGCCGGTCCGCGCATCGTTACCGCCGACGTGAAGAAGGCGATGAAGGGTCTGCTGAGCGAGATTCAGGACGGCAGCTTCGCGAAGAAGTTCATCGAAGAGAACGAGACCGGGCGGCATGAGTTCGCGCGTATTCGCAAGGCTGAAGCCGCGCACCTGATCGAGACGGTCGGGGCCGAGCTGCGCGCGGGCATGCCGTTCCTCGATCCGGTGAAGGTGAAGGATGGCGCGGTGGTGAAGGCGTAGCTGCGGATTCGCGCAGAGCAGAAGCAGATCCCTGCGGGATGACAACAAAGATACGGCGGCCCGTTTCGGATTCAGGTCCGGGGCGGGCCGTCGAATTTTACCGGAACGAAATTGCGGCCAACCGCGTATGGGAGCATCATAAGCACATGGCTACCTCTACCGCACCGTCACCCTCCGCCGCGACCTCCTTCGAGCCGTACCTGGCTCCGACTGCGCCACGGGTTCCGACGCCGCTGCCCGAGATTGTCGAGGCGCTGCGCACCATTTCGGCGCTCGACGGACTGACCGACGACGAATATGAGTGGCTGGCGCGTCACGGCAAGGAGCGCATCGGCGAGACCGGCGCGTTCATCTTCCGCGAAGGCGAGCCTACGTCGCACCTCAACTTCATCCTGCGCGGCGAGATCCATGTGCGGCGGCATGCCGCGCCGATGGCGCTGTTTATCGGACGCGCCGGTCAAATGACGGGTATGCTGCCGTTTTCGCGCATGAAGACCTACGGCGGCGACGGCTACACGCCGGGTCCGGTGTGGGTGCTGGACATCCACAAGGATATGTTTCCCGAGATGCTGGCGGCTATCCCTTCGATGGGCCAGCGCTCGGTCTCGGCGCTGCTGGACCGCGTGCGCGAGGTGACGCGGATGGAAGGCCAGGCGGAGAAGCTGGCTGCGCTGGGCAAGCTGGCCGGGAATCTCGCGCATGAGCTGAACAATCCGGCGTCGGCCGCGCAGCGCTCCGCGGCATCGCTGTGTGCCGAGCTTCGCGAATACGGCGACCGGAAGTACGCGCTGGGCGCCGTCTGTCTGAGCACGCAGACGGCGGAGAAGCTGCAGGGGTGGATTGTGAAGGCGCGCATGGAGATGTCCGATTACAGCATGCTGAATCCGACGCCCGAGACGGACCCGCTGGCAGCGGTGGATCGCGAGGCCGCGATACTTTCGTGGCTGGAGCGGCACAATGTTCCGAATGCATGGTCGATCGCGCCCGCGATTGCGGAGAGCCGCTTTCCGCTGAGCTACTTCGACGAGTTTGCGCAGCAGTTTCCGGACGAGGTGCTGGGGCCGGCGATGGCGACCGTGGCGAGCTCGCTGCGCGTGGAGCGGATGGCGGAGACGATCGTCGGTTCGACGGTGCGCATCTTCGACCTGATCTCGGCGATTAAGGACTACAGCTACATGGACCAAGCGCCGATTCAGGATGTGGACCTGGCGCAGTCGCTGGAGCGCACGCTGAGCATGATGGGCTCGCGCCTTGCGAACATTGAAGTGGAGACGGAGTTCGATCCCGATCTGCCGTCGATCGACGCGTACGGCAGCGAACTGAACCAGGTCTGGACGGCGCTGATTGAGAATGCGCTGGATGCGATGCCCGACGGCGGCACGCTGCGGCTGAAGACCAGGCTGCAGGGCCAGATGGCGTTCGTCGAGATATGGAACTCCGGCGAGGGAATTCCGCCGGAGCTGCAGACGCGAATTTTCGAACCGTTTTTCACCACCAAGGCTCCGGGCAAGGGACTTGGCCTGGGGCTGGATACGGTGCAGCGGATTGTGACGAAGCACTCCGGGTTTGTGCGGGTGGAATCGAAGGCCGGGGCGACGTGCTTCCAGGTGCGGCTGCCGCTGGATCGGGCGCAGGCGTATTGACGAAGTGGACTTAGTGGCAGTGTTGGATCTGCTGTGCGCCCGAAGAGGACATGATTCATGAGCTTTGAGCTTCAGAGATTTAAGCTGATAGCTTGAGACGGTGTCGTCCGAGTCTACGGCGGCGGTGACCGAGTTCAGAATGGACGACTCAGCTATTTCGCGAGTGGCATGCCGGTACAGGGCGGTTTGCCACTCGTCGCCTGGAGGCTACTTTACGACTTCGACGCCGCGCCAGAACGCGATGTGGTGCTTGACCGTGCGGGCGGCGGGCTTGGGATCGGGATAGTACCAGGCAGCGTCGGGGTTTTCCTGGCCGTCGACGAAGATGGTGTAGTAGCGCGCCTGTCCCTTCCAGGGGCAGCTGGAGGTTGTGGAACTGGGCTTTAGATACTGGCGCTTGACGGATTCTTCCGGGAAATAGGTGTTTCCCTCGACTGTTTCGATTGTTTCGCTCTCGGCCAGGAGCTGGCCATTCCACATTGCCTTCGCCATGGTGCTGAAACTCGCTATCTGTCGAAACAAGGTACGGGCTCGGGAGAGCGCCGCGGGGCTCTGGAGCCCCTTCTGTCGTCTAGCTTATTTGTAGCAGAAGTGGTGCGAAAAGGAAAGCGCCGGGTTTAGGGTATCGTGTTGGGAATGGCGGATACGGGCAGGAGCGCGGCGAACACTGCGGCGGTGAAGGCGTTTCTGGCCGAGATGCAGGTGCAGGAAGATGGCATTCGGCTGGGCGGCGGGGCTAGGCTGGCCGAGGCTCAACATGCCAGGGGACGGCTGACCGCGCGGGAGAGGATTGCTTTGCTGGTGGATAGGGATGAGTTGGTCCGAACCCATGTCTCAGGCGCGAGACATGGGGCCGCCAGTTCGCGGGCGGAGTTTTTTGAGCTGGGGCTGTGGGCCGCGCATGGCATGTATGCGGAGTGGGGCGGCGCGCCGTCGGCTGGAGTGGTGGCGGGGATCGGCCGGGTGCACGGGCGGTTGTGCATGATCGTCGCCAACGACGCGACGGTGAAGGCCGGCGCGTTCTTTCCCATGACGGCCAAGAAGGTACTGCGGGCGCAGGCGATCGCGCTCGAAAATCGCATTCCGACGCTCTATCTCGTCGACTCGGCGGGCGTCTTTCTTCCGCTGCAGGACGAGGTCTTTCCCGACCAGGACGACTTCGGCCGCGTCTTCCGGAACAACGCCGTGATGTCTGCGCTGGGCGTGCCGCAGATGACGGCCATCATGGGCATGTGCGTCGCGGGCGGCGCGTATCTGCCGGTGATGACGGACACGGTGCTGATGACGGAGGGCTCGGGGTTGTTTCTCGCCGCGCCCGCGCTGGTGCAGGCGGCGATCGGACAGAAGACACCGGCGGAGGAGTTGGGCGGCGCGGCGATGCATTCCGAGATCTCCGGAACGGTGGATTTCAAAGAGGCGAATGATGAATTGTGCCTGAAACGGTTACGTTCCCTGGTGGATAAATTGGGAGTGCCGCAAAAAGCCCCCTTTTCGCTTACAAATTACGACCCGGTTGAAGACGCGCCGAAATTTGCAGCGGAAGATTTGTATGGATTTCTTAATCCGGCGCCCGGCGCGAGCAATGTTTACGACATGCGCGAGGTGATCGCGCGGATTATCGACCGCAGCGAGTTCGACGAATACAAGGTGGACTTCGGCCGCACGATCCTCTGCGGATATGCGCGCATCGGCGGGCGGGCGGTGGGGATTGTGGCCAACCAGAAGCTGAACCAGACCCAGACCGTCGCTATGGGTCCGATGGCGGGAACAAAGCGGATCGAGGTGGGCGGCGTCATCTACACGGACGGCGCGCAAAAAGCCGCAAGGTTCATCATGGACTGCAACCAGAGCTTGGTGCCGCTCATCTTTCTGCACGATGTGAACGGATTTATGGTCGGCAAGGACGCGGAGTGGAGCGGCATTATCCGGGCCGGGGCGAAGATGGTCTCCGCCGTGAGCACCAGCGTGGTGCCGAAGATTTCGGTGATCGTCGGCGGCAGCTTTGGCGCGGGACACTACGCGATGTGCGGCAAGGCGTACGATCCGCGCTTCATCTTTGCCTGGCCGACGGCACGCTACGCGGTGATGGGCGGAGCGGCGGCCGCAAACACGCTGGCCGAGATAAAGGCGAAGCAGATGGAGCGCTCCGGCGAGGTGGTCTCCGACGAGAAGCGCAAACAGCTTTGGGACGAGATTAAGGCCGGGTACGATGCTCAGGCCGACCCGAGGTATGGCGCTGCGCGGCTGTGGGTGGATGCGATCATTGATCCGGCGAAGACCCGCGAGGTGCTGATGCTGGCGCTGGAGGCCTGCTCGCTGAACGCGGAGGTGGCGAAGTTCAATGTGGGGGTAATGCAGACTTGATCTCGCGCAGAACCATCCTGTCGCTGCTGCTGACGCTGCTCTTCGGGCTCTGCCTGCGGGTGTGGGCGATGAACCAGCGCGATCCGTGCGATGAACTGATGCCCGGAGGAGAGCATCCCACGTCGGTGTACGTGGAGACGGGAACGCGGACGGTCGAGATGTCGTGCGAGACATGGTTTCCGCGTCAGCCGGCGTGGTTCCTGACGCTGTGCCTGGCGAACATGGCGACTGGCGTGGTGTTCGTTCTGAGTGCCTGCGGGGATTGGGTGCGCAGGCGAGAGGGGAAGCAGCGATGGTGAAGATTGTGGAGTGCCCACGCGATGCCTGGCAGGGGTTGCCGAGGGTAATGCCGGCGGAGGTGAAGGCCGACTATCTGCGCTTGCTGGTGGCGGCGGGGTTCAGGCACATCGACGCGGTCAGCTTCGTGTCGAAGGCCGCGGTGCCGCAGATGGCCGACGCGGAGCTGGTGCTGCAGTATCTGGATGCGCCGCCGGAGGTGGAGATCATTGGCATCGTCGTGAACGAAAAAGGCGCCGAGCGCGCGATAGCGACGGGTGCGGTTTCAACGCTGGGATTTCCGTACAGCATCTCGCCGGGGTTTCTGAAGCGCAACCAGAACCAGACGCCGGAGGAATCGCTGGATGCGCTGGAGGCGATCGGGACGCTGGCCTTCAAGGGCGGCGTGGATGTGGTGGCGTATGTGTCGATGGCGTTCGGAAATCCGTATGGCGATGCGTGGTCGATCGACGAGGTGGTGGCCGCGTGCGATCTGCTGGCGGATAACGGCGTGACTCAGATTTCGCTCGCTGACACCGTGGGGTTGGCGACGCCGAAGCTGGTCGCCGACCTGGTCTCGGATGTGATTTCAGTGCATGACGACCTGGAGATTGGCGTACATCTGCATGCGTCGCCGACGCGCGCTCCGGAGCTGATTGCGGCGGCGTATGGCGCGGGATGCAGGCGGTTCGACGCGGCGATCGGTGGGCTGGGCGGGTGTCCGTTCGCGCAGGATGCGCTGGTGGGGAATATCGCGACCGAGGTGCTGGTGGCGGAGCTGAGGCGGCTGGGCGCGGAGCTGCCGGAGTTGGCGTCGCTCGATGCGCTGGTGGCGGCCACGCGGGAGATCGAGCGGAAGTATGGGGTGAAGGTGCAGTAGGATTGCGACTCCCGCCCATGTCTCAGAAGCGAGACATGGGGCACCCAGTGCTATGGTTCGATGGGGACGTGGTGCAGGGCGAAGCGTTCGGCGTAGCGGGCGGGCATAGCGGTGCGCTTCATGTTGCGGTCGACGACGATGTGGGTGGTCGAGCCTTCGCATAGCAGCAGGTCATCCGCGCTGCGGTGGATCGCGTAGGCGAAGCGCAGGATGGAGCCGCGAAGACCGGCGATGTGGGTGCGGATGGTGAGTTCGTCGTCGTAGCGCGCGGGAGCCTTGTAGCGACAGTTCGCCTCTACCACGGCGATCATGCAGCCCTCCTGCTGCTCCATGGGTTTGTAGTCGAGGCCGAGCTGGCGGATGTGCTCGACGCGTCCGACCTCGAACCAGACTAAATAGTTGGCGTGATAGACGACGCCCATCTGGTCGGTTTCGGCGTAGCGGACGCGGACTTTGAATTCTGTTGTCATAGAGGCGGGTCAGGGCAATTGAGAACAGTTGGAAGCAGCTAAACAGACCAAACGGGCTTGCGCTTCTCCAGAAATGCTGCGACGCCTTCGCAAAAATCCGTCGTGGCGCGTGAGGTTGCGCTGGCTTGCAGGGCGAGAGCGATGGCGTGATCGAGCCACGCTCGGTTCTGGTCCGCCATGAGGGTCTTGGTTGCGGACAGGGATTTGGGGGAGTTGGCGAGGAGTGTCTCGGCCAGCGATTGAACGCGAGCGGCCAACGCGTCCGGTGGGACGACTTCGGTGACGAGGCCGAGCGCGTGGGCCTGCTCGGCGGTAAAGATCGCGCCGGTAAGCAGCAGGTTGCGAGCGCGCTTGTCGCCCAGCTGCAGCGCGAGGTACGCGGAGACTATGGCGGGGACAAATCCGATCTTCACCTCGGAGTAGCCGAACTTCGCCGCCGGGACCGCGAGGGTGAAGTCGCATACCGTGGCGATGCCGGTGCCGCCGGCGATGGCGTGTCCGTTGACCGCGGCGATGGTCGGGATGGGCAGCTCGTACAGGGTGCGCAGTATACGGGAGAAGCGGTGGGCGTCGTCGGCGAGCTCGAAGGCCGGCGCGGATGAGGTTGAAGGAAGCGCCGAAAGGTCCTGCAAGGGCGCGAGGTCGAGCCCCGCGCAGAAGCTCTCGCCCGCGCCGGTGATGACCAGCACGCGGATGGAGGGAGTTGAGGCGGCGGCGTCGAGCGCGAGGATCAGGTCGTGCTGCATCTGCGGCGTCAGCGCGTTGCGATGCGAGGGACGGTTCAGCGTAATGGTGCGGATGGGGCCAAAGTCGGCGATGAGGATGGGTTGCACGGGTCTCCGTTCGCGAGTATACGGCGCTGCGACAACGCTGTGGAAGTTGCGACGCAATCGTAGGTTGGATGCTCTACTCGTTTATACGAAGGCTTTCCTTAGAAATTAGAGAGTTTTGAGCAGAGAGTAGAGCGTCATGTTTCGAATCGCATTGAAGATGCTGATGGGCGATCGTGCGAAGTACTTCACGCTGGTCAGCAGTCTGGTGGTTGTCAGCTTCCTGTTCCTGCAGCAGGGTTCAATCTTCTGCGGGCTGATGCTGCGAACGGTCCGTCCGATCGAGGTGGTGGGCGCGCCGATCTGGGTTTGCGACCCGCAGCTCCGCAGCGTGGATGAGAGCAAGCCGCTGCTGGATACGGACCTGGAACGCGTGCGCAGCGTGGCCGGAGTGAAGTGGGCGGTGCCGATGATTCTGCAGTTGGTCTCGGTGCATCTCCAGGACGGCAACTACCAGACAGTGCGCCTGTATGGTCTGGATAACGACACGTTCTTCGGCCGCCCGCATATGGTCTCCGGCACCAGCGATCTGCTGACGCAGGATGAGGCCGTAATCGTCGGGCGCGCGGAGAACGAGAAGCTGAACAGCCCGAAAATCGGCGACACCTTCGAGATGAACGACAACCAGGCTCGCGTGGTGGGGATTGCGGATGTGCCGCGGGACTTCTTTTCTTACCCGTTCGTGTACGCGGCCTACGATCGCGCGCTGCAGTATGCGCCCGCGCAGCGCAAGCAGTTGAACTATGTGCTGGCCGCGCCGGCAGCGGGCCTGAGCGCACAGCAGGCGGCCGATCGAATCACGGCGGCGACCGGTCTGGCGGCTTACACAGAGGACGGATTTCGCTGGCTGACGATCGAATACTACCTTAAGAACACGGGCATTCCGGTGTCGATCGGGATTTCGTTGCTGATGGTGTTCCTGGTGGGCATGTCGATCGTGGGCCAGACGTTTTACCAGTTTGCGCTCCAGAACGAACGCTACTTCGGTGCGCTGAAGGCGATGGGCACAAGCTCGTGGACGCTGACCAGGATGATCCTGCTGCAGGCGCTGCTGGTGGGCCTGGTCGGCTTCGGCGCGGGCGCCGGATTGGCCGGGGTGTTTGGACTCGTAGCGGGCGGGCAGGACAGCAAGATCGCGCTGGCGACTCCGTGGCCGCTGCTGCTGATCAGCTTTCTGCTGGTGATTGCGATCTGCCTGCTGTCCGCGATGATCAGCATACGCAAGGTTGTCCGGCTGGAGCCGGCGGTGGTGTTCCGTGGCTGACAGGGTGATTGCGGCGAGACTGCGCGGAGTGAATAAGGTCTTCGGCGAGGCGGGCACGGAGGTGCATGCGCTGGAGAAGGTCGACTTCGACGTGCGCTGCGGTGAGCTGCTGCTGCTGGTCGGTCCTTCGGGCTGCGGCAAGACGACCCTGCTAAGCGTGCTGGCAGGGATTCTGGATGCCAGCAGCGGCGAGATCGAGGTGTTCGGCGAGCGCGTGGACAAACTGGACCAGAAGGGCAAGACCGACTTTCGGCGGCGGACGATCGGGTTCATCTTCCAGCAGTTCAACCTGCTGCCTACCCTGACGGCGACGGAGAATGTCGCGGTTCCGCTGCTGATCCACGGCATGGATTACGACGAAGCCCAGAAGAAGGCAAGGGTATACCTTGGCGAGGTCGGCCTGGGCAATCGCGCGGACTTCTTTCCGTCGAAGCTGAGCGGGGGCCAGCAGCAGCGCGTGGCGATTGCGCGTGCGCTGGTGACGGAGCCGAAGCTGATCGTATGCGATGAGCCGACGGCGTCGCTGGACGGCGAGACCGGCAAGCAGATACTCGAGATGTTTCGCGCGACCGCGCTGGGAGCGGATCGAGCGATCGTCGTCGTGACGCACGACAGCCGGATCTTCCAATACGGCGACCGCATCGCGGAGATGCTGGACGGGCGCATTCTTTCGATTCACGAGAACGATATCGCTCACGGCGGTTTCGCCCACGGCGCTGTTGCCCACACTCAAGGCCTGGAGAAGTATGTATGACGAAGAAGATCAGTATCGTTCTGCCGCTGTTGGGTTTGCTCGTGGTGGGCATCTGGGTGGTCGTTTCGGGGCGCAAGGTGGAGCATGCGCCGCCCCTGGTGCAGCCGGTTTCATCGCCGTATGCGCATGCGATCGCCGCGACCGGCGTGGTGGAGGCCTCGGATCGCAACTTCAACCTGTCGCCGCCTACGTCCGGCCAGTTGACGAAGCTGTATGTACGCGAGAACGACACGGTGAAGACGGGCGACAAGCTGTACCAGATCGACGATCGGCAGCAGGCCGCGGCGGCGATGGCGGCGGACGCGAATGTCGAAAAGTCGCGTGCGGGGTTGATCACGGCTCAGGCCACCGTGAACACGCAGGAGGCGAATCTGGCCAGCGCGAGGTCGAATGTGGACTCGGCCAGGGCGACGTACGACGACGACGCGCAGATTGCCGGGCGCAATGAAGGGCTGCATAAGGATGGCATCATCGCGGACCAGGTGTTTATCACGGGCAACATGGCTCGCGACGGAGCCTCTGCGAGATGGAAGCAGGCGGAAGCGCAGGTGGCTCAGGCTCAGGCCCAGGTTGCGAATGCGCGGGCGGCGGTGACGCAGCAGCAGGCGGATCTGGACTCGGCCATTGCGACCGCGCATCAGCAGCATGTGGCGCTGGATATGCTGACGGTGCGGGCGCCGGCGGACGGCAGGATTCTACAGGTGAACAATCGCCAGGGCGAGTATCTTTCGAGCGCGGCTGCCACGTCGCCTGTGCTCTTCGGCAACACCGGGTCGTTGCTGATTCGCGTGGATGTGGACGAGATCAATGCGTCGCACGTGAAGCCCGGCACCAGGGCCACGGCGGCGTTGAAGGGAGATTCGAGCCGCAGGTTTCCGCTTGAATTTGAGCGGATCATTCCGTACATGGTGCCGAAGGAGAGCTTGACCGGGTCGAACTCCGAGCGCGTCGATGTGCGCGTGCTCCAGATCGAGTACAGGTTCGATCCGCCACCGTTTCCGGTGTATGTGGGGCAGCAGGTCGACGTGTTTATCGACGCGCCGGACAAGAAGTAGAGCGAAGGCTCTGTTCCTCGAATGGTGAGTCTTTGGGCCGGAAGTGGAACTTTTCGCGGCGGTCTTTCATCTGATCAGGCGAGCATCTGAACAAGCGAGGTGATGTGCGATGGCTTTTGCGACGAAGAAAGTGGCGTTGATCTCCGGGGCGAACAAGGGAATCGGCTTCGAGACGGCTCGCCAGTTAGGCAAGCTGAATGTGACGGTGGTGATGGGCGCGCGCGATCTCGGGAAGGGCGAGAAGGCGGCCGAGGAGTTGAAGGCCGAGGGCGTCGACGCCCGTGTGGTGAAGTTGGATGTAGGCGATGCCGCGGATATCGCGGCGGTCGCGGCTTACCTGGAGAACGAGTTCGGGGTGCTGGACATCCTCATCAACAACGCCGGCGCGGTCTTCGGCGAGACGCTGGGGAAAGACAGCACGCTGACGCTGGCGGAAGACGATCTGCGCAAGACCTTCGACACGAACTTCTTCGCGGTGTTCAACCTGACCAACGCCGTGCTGCCGCTACTGCGCAAGAGCGAGGCCGGGCGCATCGTGAATGTATCCAGCATTCTGGGCTCGCTGACGCTGCATGCGAAGGGCTCGCTCGGTCCGTATAAGATGTTCGCTTACGACGTCTCGAAGACCGCGATGAATGCCTACACGGTGCATCTGGCGCAGGCGCTCAAGGACTCAAACATCAAGGTGAACTCCGCGCATCCGGGCTGGGTGAAGACCGACCTGGGCACCGATGCCGCGACCCTCGACGTGGCGGACGGCGCCAAGACGGAAGTGATGCTTGCGGTGCTGGGCGAGGATGGGCCGACGGGCGGGTACTTCCATCTGGGCGACACGCTGCCCTGGTAAACGGGACACGCGATGCCCAAACAAGGTCATCATCCGGGCAGTGCAAACCATGTGAGTTATCTTGGATAGACCTCTACCGTGTGGCCTTCGGATCGGATTCCGCTCACCACACGCTCAATTATCATCTTGACTGATGATTCGTCTAGGGGAAGGGGCTTGCCCGTCAGTTGTTTGGGAGATGGGAACAATAGCCCATCTTCTAAAGCAAATTGGAATGATCCGCGCTCGTCGCTATATGTGATGCTTTTGTTCCCGTATGCCAAAGAAAACCCCTCGTCTGAAATAAGTTTGCCGAACCATATCCATCGTCTTCGAAACATACGGACCCGCCTTTAGGGGAATGGAACCGGCGTTATTGGATTGAAGTCAGTCGAGCGCTGTAAAGATTTCGGACAACTCCAGATAAATCGGTGAGTCTTTCGCTTCAAGCCGAGTGCCCCCGGAACTGCTTCAGAGCTTCGTTCTCATACGTGAATGCGAGGCGATCGAGCGTATCGATGAGCCAGACGTTCTGAATGCCCATGAGGACAAAATCTTCGAGCCTGAGCATCACTCGCGTCAGGCGATCTTCCGGTGAAAGAATCTCTATGGCAACGATAGGTGGCGTAACGCGTACTTTTTCCACGGGACCATCGTGCGAGAAGACCGAGATACCGGGGATGCGAACACGGTCTTTGTTGACGCGCGTTCTATATTCGGATGCCACTCGGATCTTCCATTCCTTACGGCGATTGAAGAACCATGCGCCGATGGCAATCTGAAGTGTGCTGTGCTCGTACTCTCCCACGTTGCGCTTCTCCAGGTGTCCGTCGACGAAGTCGCAGTCGGGGTGATATGCGGTTGAAGATATTCTTCGAGCGTGAGAAGTGCCGGGACTGCCAGGGTTGCGGTCGCCATGTATTCCCTCTGCAAACATTATGCACCGGCTTGAATCGGAGCGGATTCACGCCGCTTCAAGCCGGCGCGCTTAGTAGATGCCGTCGTCGTCCTCGCCGATCGGCATTCCGGGCGGCGCTTCGAGCGGCTTTACCGGCACAAACTTCGTCGGATCGCGCTGGAACTCATTGATCCTCTCGACCATACCAGCCCGGTGGATGGCTTCGGCCGAATCCGTGGGCGGCGGGGTCGTCGTCCATGTCTTCAGCAGGTCGTTGACGTGGGAGCGGGCGATGGCGCGAGCCTGACTTGAGGCCTGCGGGTTCACCGCGAGCGAGAACATGGCCTCAAGGCCGCGGAACTCGACCGCGCGCATCACCTCCGACGACATGGTGTGGCCGCCCTCGGTGCGTTCGGCTGTAGTTTTGGAGATTGTTTCCATCAGGACGCGCAGGCTGGTGCCGGAAGGCGGCGTGCGCATGTGGTATTGCACGATGCGCGAGGCGCGCGCCGGGTCGAGCAGCACGGCCAGGGTCAGGTCGGCGGCGGATTCAGCCGTCGCGATGGGGTCGAAGGTAAGGCCGGTCTCGGAGGGGAACGACTCCTGGGTGTGGCGCAGCCCCGGCGGACGCGGCGGCAGGATGCGCAGCAGCGACTCCGGCAGCGTCAGCACCTCGGGAGAAAGCGTCTTCATCACGGCGTCGATGGCCTTCTTCTGCTCGGCGTCCGAGACGACGGTCGGCATCATCTGGCCATCGCCGCGCAGACTGTAGCGATAGTCGAGGCCGCCGATCATCTTGATCGTCGCCTCGGCCTGGTAGCGATGCAGCAGGTAGAGCGGCACCAGCGTGTCTTCCAGCTGGGCCATCGGCGTGCCGGGCTTGATGGCGTTCTCGCCGAAGCGGGCCAGCGCGGCGGAGCGGATGCCCAGAATGCGATTGAGTTCATCGGCGGGGTTGGTGCCGTTATCCCACAGGTGGTCGATGGGACTGGCGCTCGAGAACGGCCGCGCATCCTCGTCGGTCATGAAGACCATGCCGGACTTTTCGCTATCGGCGAGGATTTTGTTCAGGGCGGCGTGCTCGTCGGCTTTGGGGGGAAACTGGCGATAGCCGTAGTCGATCGCGGTCTTATCCCAGATGCCGATGTTGACCGGGTAGGCGTGCGAGAGGTCCGGGATGCCGTCCTTGCCTAAGGTGATCCAGGGGTGCGGGTACTCCATCACGGACATCGTCTCGTCGGGCGTGTGCGGGAAGGTGCTGGCGGCGAAGTTGTGCGCGAGGCCGAGGGTGTGACCGGTCTCGTGCGCGGCCAGCTGGCGCAGACGCTGCAGCACCATGTGCAGCATGGGATCGTTCGACTCGTTGGTGTAGACCTTGCCCTGCACGTAGGGGCTGAGCAACGCCTCGGCGATGAGGTAGTCCTGGCGCCCGCGCAGGCTGCCCAGCGTAACGTTGCCCTTGATGATTTCGCCGGTTCGGGGGTCGTCGAGCGACGCTCCGTAGCTCCAGCCGCGCGTATAGCGATGCACCCACTGGATCATGTTGTAGCGCACGTCCATGGGGTCGGCGCCGGCGGGCAGGATGTCGGCCCTGAAGCTGCCCGGAGCCCAGCCGGCGGCCTGGAACGCCTGATCCCACCAGCGCGCACCTTCGAGCAGCGCGTTGCGGATCTGTTCCGGCGCGCCGCTGTCGACGTAGTACTGGATGGGCGCGACCGGCTCGCAGGAGCGGGTGCAGTTGGCGTCTTTCTTGATCAGGCGATGGCGATGGATGAACTGCTGATCGAGCGAGTTGCCGAGCGCCGTATCGTAGTCGCGGAACGACCCCGGACCATAGCCTGCGCGAGGATCGAAGGCACGCGGAGTGTAGCCCGGCGGCGGGAGTTCGAGGAAGCTTTGGTGCTCATGCACCGTCATGGCCGCCGCGTCGGGGGAGACTTCGGCGACGTAGGAGCG
>CAXTMK010000006.1:0-31719 GCA_964245315.1 uncultured Acidobacteriaceae bacterium
GTTCGCTCTATGGCAAGTTTCCTTGGTTTCGGATGGTAACCGGCTTGAAAACGTGGCCGAAAGCTGTTTTGCCTCGGTTCCTTTTGGTCTGACGCCGCATGGTGATCAGCAAGAGGCGGCTACATAGGCGGGAGACACATTGTCCACTTTCCTCGCACACCGCGGCCCATTTGTGGGGTTCATGCCACCTTATCCACAAGATGTTGCGTTGGCCTAGTTGATGCCACATTTGCGCAGAGTTAAGCTTAGGCTGTGGCAGTTGAGGTTCGACTGCGCCGGAGGTTTGCTCTTGCTCAAGCTGAAGAGAGTTCAGATATTAGGGTTCAAGTCATTTTGTGACCGCACGGAGATACAGCTCTCGGGCAACGGGATTGCGGCTGTGGTCGGGCCGAACGGTTGCGGCAAATCGAATATCTCGGACGCCATCACCTGGGTGCTGGGCGAGCAGTCGGCCAGGAGTCTGCGCGGCGTCAAGATGGAAGATGTCATCTTCGCCGGCACCCGCGACCGCAAGCCCACCGGCATGGCGGAAGTTTCGCTCACCCTCGTCGACCCCGAAGTCTATGACGGCAATAACGATCGGGGCGATTCACCGGATGTGGTGATCGACGGGAAGACTGTTCCCGACTGGGACGAAGCCCGTCTGCGCCAGGAGCGCGCCCAGGAGACAGAAGACGCTGTGGCCGAGGCGCAGCCGGGCACCGTCCTGAACCCCGAAGATGCGGGTGCCCCGGGTCTCGATTCTGAGACCTGGGATGGCAGCGGCGAAAAAACGAACGCAGCCCCCAACGGGGTCGTCCTGAAGATTCGCCGTCGCAAGTTCGGCCGCTCGCCCATTCGCGCCGGCGAGCTGACGATTACGCGCCGCCTCTTCCGCTCCGGCGACTCCGAATACCTGCTGAACGGCAAAATCTGCCGCCTGCGCGACATCCAGGACATCTTCATGGGCACCGGCCTTGGCGGCGAAAGCTACGCCATCATCGGCCAGGAGCGCATCGGCCAGCTGCTCAGCGCCAAGCCGCAGGACCGCCGCTCGATCATCGAAGAGGCGGCCGGCATCACCCGCTTCAAAACGAAAAAGCGACTCGCCGAGCTGCGCCTGGAGGCTTCGCGCCAGAACCTCTCGCGTGTCAACGACATCTTCGAAGAAGTCAGCAAGCAGATGACCACCCTGAAGCGCCAGGCCGCCAAGGCCGAGCGCTACGGCCAGATTCGCGACGAACTGCGCACCAAGCTGCGCGTGGCGCTCGCCAGCCGCATTGCCCAGCTCGACGCCGAGCAGACAGCGACAACGGCGCAGATCGCCGCGCTGACCATCGCTATCGACACCAAACACGCGGACGTCGAAACCATGGACGCCGAGCACACGCAGGGCGTCGACCACGGCTACGCTCTCGACCAGCAGGTGCGCGAGCACGCCGCGACTGCCAACAAGTCCGCCGTCGAACTGGAGCGCATTGCCGCCCGCACGGCCGCCAATCAGGATCGCGTCGCCGAGCTGACCACGCGGCTCGAAACCGGCGCGCAGGAACTCGAAGCCGCGCGGGCGCAGCTGGCCTCGCTGGCCGGCGAGCAGGAGTCGCAGAAGGCATTTCTGGAGTCGGCAAACGCGGAAGCAGCCGACTCCCGCGGCGAAGCCCAGCGGCAGCAGCAGGCCGCGCTCGAAGCCGCCCGCGCCGTGAACCTCGCCGAGCAGCAGGCCGAGCAAAACCGGCGCGCGTCGATGGAGATGATGCAGCGCGCCGGTCGCATCCGCAACGAAGAAGCGCAGGCCGAAGCCGCGCTTGCCGGCCTCGAACAGGAGTCGCAGCGGCTCATTGCGGAGTCCGGCACGGCCCGCGAAGAGCTTGCCACGCTGGGGATGCAGCGCGGCCAGGTCAAGCTCTCCTACGAGAGCGTCAGCGAGCGGGTCAAGCGCCTCGAGATCGAAATCTCCGAGCTGCGTTTGTCGATCGAAGGCATGCGCACCGAGGAGTCCGAGACCAAGCGCCGCGGCGATAAACTGCGCGGCGAAGTCGCCAGCGGCAATGGCCGCCGCAGCTCGCTCGAAGGCCTCATCCGCGACCACTCCTACTCCACCGACACCGTAAAGAACATCTTCCGCATGGGCGCAAAAAAGAACGCCGAGTTGGGCCGCCAGTCCAGCACGCTCGGCACACTGGCCGACTTCCTCGAAGTCGACGGCGCCTACGAGCAGGTGGTCGACGAGTTCCTGCGCGACGAGCTCAACTACATCGTCGTCAAGGATTGGGAGGCCGCCGACGAAGGCATCAAGCTGCTCCGGTCCGAGGTCGCCGGACGCGCCACCTTCCTGGTCGAAGCCGGCGCCGAGAGTGCGTTCGAGGGTCGCGACTCCGCCATTCGCCCCAGCGTCGAAGGCGTGCGTCCGCTCACCGAATGCATCCGCGTGCTCAACGGCTTCGGCCGCTCGCTCGAAGTGCTGCTGCCCAAACTGCGCGAAGGCTTTGTCGCACCCGACGCCGAGACCGCCCGCACACTCGCCCTGCAATTCCCCGATGGCTACTTCCTCGCGCCCACCGGCGAGACCTTCCACCACGTCACCGTCACCGGCGGACGGCCCAGCTCCGGCGGTCCGCTGGCGCTGAAGCGTGAGTTGAAGGAAGTGCAGAACAAGCTCGCGGGGCTTGAAAAAGAGCTTGCCGAAACCGACCTCCGCACCGCCTCGCTGCAGCACGATCTCGCGACCCACAACTCCATGATGGAGGGCAAGCGCCAGGAGCTGCGCGAGGCCGAGCGCGAGGCCGCCAACTCCGGCGCTGCGTTGCGCCAGATGGAATCCGAGGCCACGCGCATCGAGCGCCGCCTGCAGGACTGGATGCTCGCCACCGACCGCAATCGCGACGCGCGCAACCAGAAGACCGACCTGATCGCCGCTCGCCGCCAGCAGGCCGCGCAGGTGGAAGAGGAGCGCGCAGCCCTCGAAGGCAGGCTGGCCGAGCTTGGATCGAGCCTCGAAGAACTGCGCTCCCGTCGCGAAGAGTTGCAGCAAGCCGCGTCGGCAGCCGCAGCCGCATTGGCTGGTTTAGAAGAGCGCCGCCGCAACGCCCAGGCAAACTTCGAGCAGACTACGCGCCTGTTCAACGGGCAGCAGCAGCGCATCGCGCAACTGGAGCAGCAGCTCGCCTCCGCGGCCAGCGAACGCCTGCGCCGCGAGGAAGAGACCGCATCGCTTGCTTCGCAGCACGAGGCCGCGGCAGAGGCGCGCGCCACCGCGCTGGCTCAGGGCGCGCGCTTCAGTGCCGAAGCCCAGGAACTGCGGACGATCACTGCCGCTCTCGACGTAAAGCTCCGCGCACTCCGCGCCGAAACCGAAGAGCTGCGCGAGAAGCGCTCCGGCCTCTCCGCCCGCGTCGCCAAGCTCACCTCCGACATCGAGCACATCGAAGCCACCTGCATGAACGACCTCGCAGTTCCCGCGCTCGAACTTCGCGAAGACGCGACGATCGAGCGCATCGAAGGCGAGGCCCTCAACGAGATGGAGGCCGAAGCCCGCACCTTGAAGCAGCGCCTCGAATCCATGGGCCCGGTCAACATGATGGCGCTCGAAGAGTACAACGAGACCACGCAGCGGCACTCGTTCCTCGAAGGCCAGCGCAAGGATCTGCTCGAATCGATCGACAACACCCAGGCCTCGATCAAGGAGATCGACGATGTCTCACGGGTCAAGTTCGACGAGGCCTACAAGGTCATCAATGAGAACTTCTCCGTCACCTTCACCAAGCTGTTCGGCGGCGGCCAGGCTTTCATGCGCCTCACCGACCCCGACAACCCGAACTCCGACGCCAGCGGCATCGAGATCGTCGCCTCGCCACCGGGCAAGAAGCTGCAGAACATCCTGCTGCTGAGCGGAGGCGAGAAAGCCCTCACCGCGCTTAGCTTGCTGGTCGGCATCTTCCAGTTCCAGCCCGCGCCGTTCTGCATCCTCGACGAAGTCGACGCGCCGCTCGACGAGACCAACGTCGGACGCTACGCCAAGCTGATCAGCGACATGAGCGCCAACACGCAGTTCATCGCCATCACCCACAGCCGCCGCACGATGCAGCAGGCGGACGTGATCTACGGCGTGACCATGCAGGAGCCGGGCGTCTCGAAGATTGTCAGCGTGAACCTGGGTCAGGGCAACCGCAGCAACCAGGATCGCGAGCAGCGCCGCGTAGCCTAATTTTTTTTCAATCCCGAAGGAAATCTGCGTTTGCTTTCGCGCCGCCACAAATCCCGGTGCCCCACATCTCAGTTCTGAGATGTGGGATGGACACCTTCAATCGCCTGACGCGCGGCCGTCTTTGTTCTTGTCGTTGCTGTTGTTCCTGAGATAGGCTCGGAACTGTTTAGGTTTGGCGAAGAAGTTTTCGATCAGATGGCGGGCTTTGTAAAGCTTCTTGTCATACTCGCGTTGTTGTTTCCGGTTGGCTTTGGGTGGAATGACGGCGGTCTTGGCTGCCTGCTTTTACTTCTTGAGAACGCGTTCGTCCGCGTCGTAGCCTTTGTCCGCGATCACGGTGGTCGCGGGAAGCGATTCCAACAGCGCGTCGCCGCCATCCAGATCGCTCGCCTGGCCGGCGGTCAAATGCAGGCTGGTCGGATTGCCGAGAGCGTCCACCGTCGCATGGATCCTGGTGCTGCGACCGCCTCGGCTCAGGCCGATGGCTTGATCGCCCCCTCTTTGAGCCCCCAGCACTGTGCTGATGCGCCCGGACGATGTTCGAGTCGCTCATTGCGTATTCGTTGTTGGCCTCGACGGCCATTTGCTCAAACACCTGCTTCCACACGCCCCACTTGGCCCATCGGCTGAACGCGTATGCACGACGCGGAAGTCGCCGAAGCGTTCGGGAAAGTCGCGCCGCGGGATGCCCGCCCGGTAGCGGTAAAGTACTGCCTCGACGAAAAGCCGGTTGTCCTTCGGCGGCCGACCCTCAGAACCCGGCCGCACAGAAAGGATGTCTTGATCCGATCCCATTCATCGTCACGCAAACCATAACGCCGTACGCTCGTGAAGAAACGCTAACCACCTAACGCCGCGGACGCATATAGCTAGTATGATGACAGGCTCTAACGCTAATCATCTGATTGGCTCCTGAGGTAGGACTCGAACCTACAACCCTTCGGTTAACAGCCGAATGCTCTGCCATTGAGCTACTCAGGAGTGTTGCCTGGAGGCCCGTCTTTGCGACGCGCCGCACCTCTGCTGTTATAGCAAATTCAACGCCTCCGGTCAAAGCGCCAATTCCACGCGCGACACCGGCGGCTGCGCCTTGACGCCGCATCCTGGCCAATCTACCCTTGATACATGGTTTCATCCGCGCCCTGCCGCAAGCTTTGTTGTCGTGCCCCCCGCACCGCGCTCGACTTTGCCTGATCCGCCGGCGTACCTCGTCCGCATAGCAAAGTCGCAGCCGCCCACGATCCCGGTGGGCTTTTCTCTTGCCACGAACTCCCAGGAAGGAATCCATGCCAGACGAAGCAGTCCAGACCACGCCGCCCGGAAAAGAAGTCAAGGAAACCAAAGCTCAGCGCTCCGAGCGGCTCAAACTCGCCAAGAACCCCTGGGAAGCGTGGGATGAGGTGCGCGAATATGCGAAGCAGGGCCGCGACTCGGTGATGCCCGAATGGTCCGGGCTCTACTTCAAATGGTGGGGCGTCTACACCCAGGGCGACGGCCTTGGCGTCACCGGCGGCGTCGGCGGCGAGGGCAAGGCGACAGAGTTCTTCATGATGCGCATCGGCCTGCCCAACGGACTGCTCACGTCGCACCAGCTGCGCGTCATCGGCGGACTGACGAAGAAGTATGCCCGCAATCTCGCCGATATTACGACACGCCAAAACATCCAGCTGCACTGGCTCACCATCTCCGCGCTGGTCGAGGTGACCGACGCCCTCACCGAAATCGGCCTCACCCCCAAGGGTGCCTGCGGCGATGTCGTGCGCAACGTCACCGGCTGCCCCATCGCCGGGTTAGATCATCACGAACTCATCGATGCCAGTCCGCTCGCCATCGAGATTGCCCACTTCCTCACCGCCAATCCCGAGTTCTACAACCTGCCGCGCAAGTTCAAGATCTCTGTCACCGGCTGCCCGCTGTGGTGCTCGTACCCCGAGATTAACGATGTCGCCCTCACCGCCATTAAGCGAAATGAAGAGATCGGCTATACCCTCCGCGTCGGCGGCGGCCTCTCCACCGAGCCGCACATTGCCGTGCGCATCCCGGCGTTCATCCCGCAGGATAAGGCGCTTGAAGTCGTAACCGCGATCGTCCAAATCTTCAAGGAGCAGTCCGAACTTCGCGAAAACCGTACCCGCGCCCGCATAAAGTATCTTTTCATGCGCCACGGCTGGACGGCGGAGTCGATGCTTGAGGCTATCGAAGCCAAGCTCGGCTATAAGCTCGACCCGTCCCCGCTTTCAGCCGATGTCGTGCCTGATGATGTCTATCGCGACCACATTGGCGTCACCCCGCAGAAGCAGTCCGGCCTCTCCGCCATCGGAGCCTCCGTCATGGGCGGCCGGCTGTCCGGCGATCAGCTTGAAGCCCTCGCCGACCTGGCGGAGAAGCATGGCGACGGCCAGCTCCGCGCCACCATCATGCAGAACCTTCTCAT
Source organism: uncultured Acidobacteriaceae bacterium (assembly GCA_964245315.1). Classification (GTDB taxonomy): domain Bacteria; phylum Acidobacteriota; class Terriglobia; order Terriglobales; family Acidobacteriaceae; genus Edaphobacter. The sequence goes on from CAXTMK010000006.1 coordinate 6,618, forward strand.
CGTCAATGTGAAGAACGAAAATGTTCGAGCGCTTATCGCCGACCTGCACACGCTCGACCTGCGCGTCGACGTCTCGCCCTTCTGGCGCGGCGCCGTCGCCTGCACCGGCACCGAGTTCTGCAAGCTCGCCATCGCCGAGACCAAAGCTTTCTCTAAGTGGCTTACAGCCGAGATGGAAGAGCGCCTTCCCGGCTTCGACCAGCAGATCAAGCTCCACGTCACCGGCTGCACCAACTCCTGCGGCCAAAGCTGGATCGCCGACATCGGCCTCGAAGGCAAGAAGATCAAGAAGGACGGCAAGTCGGTCGACGCCTTCTACTTCTGCGTCGGCGGTGCCGTCGGCAAAAACGCCAACATCGCTCGCCAGATCGGCTATCGCGCCGCCGCCGAAGACTGCCCCGAAGCGATCGAGCGCCTGCTGCGCGGCTACCTGGCGGTTCGCGAACCCGGTGAAGACCTGCGCGCCTACTTCGCCCGCACGAGCGACGAGGATTTGCGCGCCCAGCTCAACGGAGCGGTCGTGGCCGCCGTCGAACGCGACCCCGCACCGGCGGGTGGGCGACATGTAGCTGACGCTTAACCTGCCTATGGGTGTACCACCCTTGCGCGGTCTTACTGTTCAGTCTAATGATCCTTTCGCGCCACCAGTTCAAAGACAAAGGGCGGACCTATCTTGTTAGGATGTGGTCCGCTGTTTTCTTGTCATCCCGCAGGGATTTGCTTCTCTTTCTCATCGAGACTACATCGACTCAGTACCCGGGACCATAATACCGGTAAGCCGGCGGATAGTAATAAACCGGAGGCGGAGGATAACGGTAAACCGGTGGCGGATACGCTGGCTGCTGCACAATGACCGTCTGCTGTTGCTGCTGCGGCTGCTGATACTGCGGTTGCGGAGCGTACTGCTGTGGAGCCTGGAACGTCTGATAAAACACCTGCGTCGGAGGAGCCTGCTGCACCGGTGCGGGCTGATACGCCTGCTGCTGGACCGGTGCCGGCTGCTGCACCGGCTGCTGCGCATACTCCTGCTGGGGCTGCTGCCGTTCGATTAGCGCGGCCCGCTGTAAGGGCTGCTGCACCTGCTGGGCATCTTCCTGAAGGATACCGAGATCGTCCATCAGTTCGAGCGTCAGCCGCGTCTCCGGAGCCAGCACCGGGCGAGGTCCGCGCCGCGGCAGGTTGATCAGATCGACCGGCCACAACACCGGGATCAGCCAGGTTACTGTATCTTTCACCGCGTGACCATTGCCCAGGATCCTGCCCTGCTGATCCACGCGATAGTTTGGAACCTGCACCACCTTGGCGGAGATAGGCACCACGCGGTTGCCCATGATCAGCCGGTCGAACTTCAGCTCCATGTAACCTTTGCCGACGAAGTGACCCGGATCCCTGTAGTCGTCGAACCGGCCCTCGACGTAGCTGCCATAAGGAAATACCGACCGGCCATACCGCTCCACCGGGTTCAGCGTGCAGAGCACGGGGTCGCCGATCGCCGTGGTCTTCGAGGAAATCTTCCCCTCGGCTACCGAACAGGTAATGACGGAGCCAGCCGGAAACAACTGATCCGACGCGAAGCCTGCTATCGGACTGGCGAGCAGACATATAGAAAAACACGCAGAGATACGCTTGGAAATAAGCGCAGAGATATGCTTCATCAGGGGCCTCCTGTCGTACACGCTCCGAGCGAGAGCGAGGTGACGTTACAGAACGGCGTGTCGCAAAATGCACGCGACCGCAGACGACGCTGGCTTGTAACTGCAACCAGTTTTCTCTGGCTTATTATGCGACCAGTTGCGTCCAAAATATCACGGCAACTGTCGTTTTGTTTACACAATTCGGCACACTCCGCCGAAGTCCATCCGCATCTATCACTTGGCAGGACTTGGTGTAACCTGTCAACGTGCCGAAACCCGACAACGCGGAACTGCTCTCCATCGACGGTCACCAGGTGCGCATCTCGAACCCGGACAAGCTCTACTTCAAGCGCGAAGTACAGCTTACGAAGCTCGATATCGTGCGCTACTTTCTCTCCGTGGCTCCGGGCGCCTTGGGCGGGATTCAAGACCGTCCCGTAGTGCTCAAGCGTTTCGTCAACGGCGCCGACGAAGAGCCGTTCTACCAGAAGCGCGCGCCCGACAATCTGCCCGAATTCCTGCGCACCGCTACGCTCTCGTTCCCCTCCGGACGCACCGCCGAGGAGGTTGTCGTCGACAACGCCGCCGGCCTCGCCTGGATCGTCAACCTGGGCTGCATGGAGCTGCATCCGCACCCGGTGCGCACCGCCGACCTGGACCATCCCGACCAGTTGCGCGTCGATCTCGACCCCAATCCCGGCGTCCAGTTCGCCGACGTCCGCCTTGTCGCGATGGAGGTGAAGCAGGTGCTCGAAGCGGTGGGCCTGACCGGCTTCGCCAAGACCAGCGGCTCGCGCGGCATCCACATCAACGCGCCCATCCACCCGCGCTGGAGCTTCACCGAAGTCCGCCGCGCCGCCCTCGCGCTAGCCCGGAATGTAGAACGCCGCGTGCCCGCGCTCGCCAGCTCGAAGTGGTGGAAGGAAGAGCGCCACGGCGTCTTCCTCGACTACAACCAGAACGCCAAGGATCGCACGACCGCCTCAGCCTACTCCGTCCGTCCGCTGCCCGACGCCCGCGTCTCCGCGCCGCTCACCTGGGCCGAGGTATCGGACTGTGATCCCGCCGCCTTCACCGTGCTGACCATGCCGCAGCGCTTCGCCGCCATCGGCGACCCGCACGCCGACATGCAGGCCAGCGCCGGCTTGCTCGATGCCCTGCTCGACCTCGCAGCGCGCGACGAAGCCGAGGGGCTCGGCGACGCACCCTGGCCGCCGCACTTCGCCAAAGCGGAAGGCGAAGGCAAACGCGTCGCGCCCTCCCGCGCCAAGTCCTTCAGCAGCCAGATCGGCGAAGGCTTCGGCAACAAACGCTTCCGCAAGCAGGCCGTAAAAGCTAACGCTTCCTCTCAAGACTTGTCATCCTTCGCCGAAGGCGGAGGATCTGCTTCTGCACTGAAGCCCCCACGAAAGGTCCCCGCCAAACGCACTCCCAAGCATCCACTCCTCACCATCGCGAACTCCCCGGACAAAGCCGCTGCGCTCGCCGGTCTCGACCGCTGGAAAGCCGCTCATCCCGAAGCCGCCGCGCTCCTGGCCGAAGACGATGTACTCGTCGATCGCATGCGCGGCAGCGCCTACATCTGGTATCGCATCCGCGTAAACCTTCGCAACGTCCCCGAAGACCAGCGGCCAACGCAAGCCACGCCCGATCCCGACGACGATCCTACCCGCGAGTGGCGAGCTAAGGAGAGTTGAAGAAGGAGCAGGAGCAGCGTAGCTGTACCTTGTGCCCTTAACTCTGAACTCAAGACTCTTAACTCTTAGATAATGCCTTTTGCCCGTTCCCGAAGGATCTCCTCGGGTACACGAAACGACGATTGCGATCTAATCATGGTGCCGCAGAAAAATGAATGAGACACCAAAAAGACACAAGAACAGGATCGGGATGGCTAACCAAGCCGGCTGACCAGCTTTGGCTGCAAGAAAACTGAAAGCAAATGCCAGAACTACAAAAAGTGCATCGATTCGACCTTCAAATGGTGTATTCCAGTGAACGAATGTAAGTGCATGAATGTAAAACTCACCAGACCCAAGACGGTCGATTTCTTCATCAACGTTCTCCCGCAAATATCTGAGCAAGCTCCTGCGGCGCAACCACCTCCAACTGCGCGTAGGTACAGCTTTCCGGCGTCCGATCCGTGCGCCACCGCCGAAACTGCGCCATGTGCCGGAAGCGATCGCCCTGCATGTGCTCATAAGCCACTTCAACCACAAGCTCCACCCGCAGCGGCTCCCACGACAGATCCTTCCCCGCGCTCCAGCGGCTTTGTCCGCCCGGCATGCGGCCCTTGACACTCGCCTTAGCCCAGCCGGCCCATGGATGTCCAGCGATAGCATCCGCCCGATAAGGCTCCAGAAAGCTAACCAACTCGCGCCGCTTCGTCTCCGTAAAACTCGCGCACACGCCCACATGCTGCAGCGCTCCGGCCGGGTCGTACAGCCCCAACAGCAACGATCCCACCATAGTTCCAAGACCGTTCTTGTGCCAGCGAAAGCCCGCGACCACGCAGTCGCAATCGCGTTCGTGCTTCACCTTCAGCATGCTGCGCTTATCCGGCTCGTACCTGCCGGCGAGCGGCTTTGCCATCACGCCGTCCAGCCCCGCGCCCTCGAAGCGGCTGAACCAATCCTGCGCGACCGCCTTATCCCGCGTCGCCGGCGTAATGTGGATGGGCGCCGTCGCATCGCGCAGCACCTCTTCCAGCCTAGCGCGCCGCTCGGCAAACGGAGCCTGCGTCAGGTCTTCCTCGGCCAGCGCCAGCAGGTCGAAGAAGACGACCGAAGCCGGCGTCGTCTCGGCCAGCATCTTCACCCGCGAGGCCGCCGGATGCACGCGCAGTTGCAGCGCGTCGAAGTCCAGCCCGCGCGGGCCTGCGATGACGATTTCGCCGTCCAGCACGCAGCGCGGCGGCAGTTGCTCCGCGAGCACCGCAAGCAGTTCCGGGAAGTAGCGATTGAGCGATTTGGTATCGCGGCTCTGGATCAGGATCTCGTCGCCATCGCGAAAGACGACCGCGCGAAAGCCGTCCCACTTGGGCTCGAACGTCCACTTGTCGTCCACGGGAATGTCGGCGACGCGCTTAGCGAGCATCGGCGGAACGGGCGGCATGACAGGAAGATTCACGCCCCCATCCTATACTTAACTCATGTCGTTGTTTCCCATCTTTCTCAAGCTCACCGCCCGGCCCTGCATCGTCATCGGTGCGGGCAATCTGGCCGAATCCAAGATCGAATCGCTGCGCGCAGCCGAAGCCCACGTCACAGTGATCGCGCCCGAGGCGTCGCCCGCCATCCAGGAGCTGGCCGCGTCCGGCGAGGTGACCTGGCACCAGCGCATCTACGCGCCCGGCGACATCGCACCCAACACCTTTCTGGTCGTCACCGCGACCAACGTGCCCGAGGTTAATCGCGCCGTCTACCTCGAAGCGACCGGCAAATCCATCCTCTGCAACGCGGTCGACGACCCGCCCTACTGCGACTTCTACTTCCCTTCCATCGTGCGCCGCGGCGACCTGCAGATCGCCATCTCGACCGCCGGCCAGTCGCCCGCGCTCGCGCAGCGCCTGCGCAAGGAGATCAACGCCGGATTGCCGCTCGACCTCGGGGCCTGGCTCGCGGAGCTCGGCAACCTGCGCCGCGAGGTGCTGCAACTCGAGCCGCTGAACGAAGCCCGCAAACAGTTGCTGCACAACCTCGCCTCGCGCGAGGTCTGCGGCTTCGACGCCTGCCCCTCGCGTGCCTACGCCCGCGAGCACGCGCTCACAAACCCCAGGGTGCAGTCGTGACCTCGGGTGAGTCTCGCGATCCGCAACCCGGTCACGTCTACCTCGTCGGCGCCGGTCCCGGTTCACCCGACTTCCTCACCCTACGCGCGCTGCATCTGCTCGAACGCGCCGACGTCATCCTGCCCGACGACCTCGTCTCCGATGAAGTCCTCGCGCTCGCCAGCCCCGCCGCGCTCATCATCCCGGTCGGCAAGCGCTGCGGACAGCCGCGCATCACACAGGCCGGAATTCATGAACTTATGCTCCATCACGCAGGCCGCGGCCAATCGGTCGTGCGCCTCAAGTCCGGCGACCCGCTCGTCTTCGGACGCGCCAACGAGGAGATCGAAGCCCTGCGCGGCGCCGCTATTCCCTTCGAGATCGTCCCCGGCATCACCGCCGCCTTCGCCGTCGCGGCCTCGCTGCAGACGCCGTTGACGGACCGCAACTCCGCCTCCAAGCTGATTCTCGCCACCGCGCATCACGCCGCGGACAAGTCCGCGCCGATCGCCTGGGAGGGTGCGTTTCCCGCCGATTCCACGCTCGTCCTCTACATGCCGGGGCGCAACTTCAGCGCACTTACGGCGTCCCTGATGGCATCGGGCATTCCGGGCGAAACGCCCGTCGCAGCCGTCTCAAAAGCCTCGACGGCCGGCGAACAAGTCACTGCAACGACGCTCGCCGAGCTGCCCACATCGGAACCCGGGCCCGCGCCTCTGCTGCTGCTGATCGGCCACGCCATCCAGGCTACGGGGCAGGCTACGGCTTCGCACTCGCGCACACGCACGCCTTGAAGTCCGCCGCGAAAGCATGGTCGATCGCGCAGGCATACTGCGGCCAGCCCAGGATCAGCGGCGAGATCGGAAAGCCGGGATCAAAAAACATCTCATATGCCTGGCTCTTCTCCGCCGCGCCCGTCGGATCGGCATGGAACCCGCTGACAATCTCCTCCAGCGCCGCCGCCGAATAGCTGGTCTGCCCGTACGTCGTGTCGAAGTCGTACTCGCGCGCCCACTTTGCGTCCACGCCGCTCTTGTTCGACGACACATACACCGCGTAGTCCTGCATCTGCGCTGTCTTCGGATCGATGCGCGCCACCGTAATGGAAGGCAGGTTGCTGTTCGCCGGCGAGATCGACGCCACGCCCTTCACCGGTACACCGCCGCCCGTCGAGCCTTCTTTCTTCAACACCTTCATCTCATCCATGTGCGTATGCCCGAAGATCGCCAGTTGAACGATGTCGTCGTGCGCGATCAGCATGCTCACCAACCCGTCCGTCGCCTCACCCGACAAAAACGTCTCACTCGCGTTCGCGCATACATCGCCCCTCTTCAGCGTCGAGAAGACATCGATGCCGGTTGGGATGTGCGCCATCACCCACACCTTTTCGCCGCGCTGCTGCGCTCCCTCAAGCTGTGCGGTAAGCCAGCCGGCCACGTCAGCTGAGCCCTTTTGATCAGCCTTGCCGCCGCAGGTCGTGTACTTGCGCGACATGTACATATCGTCGAAGACCAGCAGACGCGTCTTCTGCATCGGCGGCGGCAATGTCACGGCGAAGTAGCCGCCCTTGCCGTAGTCTTCGCGGGCCTGCTTCACCTCGGCGGGGCTGGCGCCATGCAGTCCCTGTGTGACCGCGTCGCTGCTGCCCGCGAAGAACGTGTCGTCTTCATCGAGCTTGTAATCGCCGCAGCCGGAGTCGTTATTACCCAGCGCAACGTATACCGGCACGCCTGGAAACGAGGCTCCCACGCGCTTGACAACATAGCTGACGGTTTTGGCGGCAAAGGCGTCGAGACCCGTCTTCGCAACCAGCGTCTGGAATCGGCAGTCGAACTGATGCACCAGCAGGTCGCCGCTGATAGTCACGAACTTCGCCCCTGCGGCATGCGTGCGGGCAGCTTCAAGCGCGGAGCTGAACAGCGTATGGTCGGTGTCGAGACCCTTGGTCGCTCCGCAGGTCTTCTGCAGCGCGGCAAAGTCCGCCGCCTGGGTCGGCGAGTTCGGCTGCTTCAGAATCGCCTCCCACTCCGCTACCGGCGCGGCGGCCAGCTTCGCGGCTTTCGCGGGATCGCGGAAGGGATCGAAGTGAATATCGCTGAGCATCAATACGGGGATGGTGCCGGTCTCAGGCCGGGGTGCTGTCTGCGCCGGGGCAGACACCATCGACAGCAGCGAGAGGAACGCCAATGCTACGCGCGAGGCGAAGGATTTGCTCATACCATCGAGGATAACCCGACGCGCTCTCATCAGGAATAGCGGCTGACGAATCTCGCTGATCGTTCTCGCTTTGAAGGGGCGCGGAGAATGCCTTCGACGAAGCTGGTGATCTTTGGCGACCCAAAGGCGGGTACTCCGCTGATGATTGCTGCACCGCACCGCACCGAGCTCTGATCTTCCGCTGAAGATTTTGATTGCGGAGCAACGGAGTGGCAATTGGATCTTCGCCAATGCGATCAGGATCGCGACGCACTGAGGTGAAACACCAGGATAGCCCGGTAAACGCCTGGCGATGCCGACAGTCAGATCACAACGACCTATACGGCGGCGCCGATGTGAGCAAACGGCTAGATTGTCTTGCCAGCGGCAATGGCGAGGGTGGTGTCGGGCGCAGCGCGGCTCCAGAGGATGCGCAGGTCAGTCACGTTTCTAAGCTCGAAGTTCGGCTTGCCAGGTGCAGTGACGGCAAAAAAATCTGCCCTGTGGACGTCCTCAAGCCAGAACGCTGGCCGAGGGTCGGGCACGGACGGCGCGATCTCCACGTGGGACATTTCGATGTTCTTCAGGTGACGTAGAAAGAACGCGTTCGATGGCGTAGCTCCGAAGCCGAGCAGCTCCGGATAAGCGTCCTCGATCTCCGGAACGGTGTGCGTCGTCCAGTTCTTCGCTGGGTTGGCGCGGTGGCCGAAGAAGCAGCTGGAGAGCTTCACATCCTCGATCAGGTTCGATGGAATTCCCGAGATTACCGAGGAGGTCGCCGAGGCTGAGTTGTAGGAGACCAGGTTCGAGATGGCGATACGGCGCAGCGTGCCGGGGCGCATAGTGTCTCCGGGACCGCGGTTGCGCCGGTTTAGCCGCAGCAGGAGCGGACCGTCGACGGTATCGCGCATGGTGATGTTCGAGATAGCGATGTCCTCGAGCAGAGCGCCGTCGCTGGTCTCGAGGGCGATGCCCCTGGAGCCGTCGAGCACGCAGTTGGAGATGGTGATGTTGCGAAAGCCTCCATTCGACTCCGTCCCGCACTTGATGCGGCCGTTGCGGGGCACCTTAACATCATCGGCAAAGTGCTTCCAGGTGCCGTCGAGCACGGAGCCGAGCTGGTATGTGCCGCTGACGATGCAATTCGAAATCGTCACGTTTTCAGTGGGGCGCTGGTAGCCGAGCGCGTACGACGACTTCGGGCAGATGCCGTCGTCCCAGGGCGAATTGACCGTGCAATTAGAGATGTGTACGTTGCGGCAGCAGTCAATGTCAAAGCCATCACGATCCGTATCGACGGTCACGTTATCGATAGTCAGGTTGTCGACGCCGGTCGCGAGCAGCGCGAAGTGGCCGCCTTTAAGGATGGCGAAGTCGCGCAAGAGGACGTTGTGGCAGTTCTTGAGCGCAATGGCCTTGTTGCCGACGCCGGGCTGCTCGGCGTGAAAGTGGCCTCCGGTGCCTCGTTCCGGCTGGGCCTCGAAGGCGTTGGGACGGCCGCCGTAGGAGAGTCCCCTGCCATCGATGAGTCCCGTGCCCACGATGGAGAAGTCGCTGATTCCCTCGCCCCGGAAGAGCGAGTTATGCCAATGATTGTGGCCGTAGTCCTGGAAGTCCTCCCATGGCGTATTGGGCTCGGCTGGATCGTACACGCCGCCGTTATAGCCGGTGGTTTCGCCGGGTCTGGGCGAGTCGGCGGCGATGATCGTGCATCCGCGCGAGAGGTAAAGATCGACCCTCGCGGCGAGGTGGATCGAGAAACAGATGTAGTTACCGGCGGGAAAGATCAATGTCCCGCCGCCGGCCGCGGCAACCGCCTGAATGGCGCGGTTGATCCCCGGAGAGTCGACTGTTTTGCCGTTGCCGGTTGCGCCGTAGCTGCGCACGTTGAAATTGGCTTCCGTACCAGGGACGACCGTCTCGACAATAGTTTGGGCTCGCGCCGCGGCTCCTGCACAGGAGGCCACGGCGAGAGGGGAAAACTTCAGCAGGTCACGACGATGCATATGGGGACACAGGACGGCTATGGGATGATGACAGTCACAGGAATGGAATGAGTCACGGTACCATCGGAGGCCGCGATGGACACCTGGTAGCTGCCGGATTTGGCGATCGTGTTGCCGACGCTGTCGGCGCAGCCGGAAAGCATCGACACGCCGCCGAGCGCGGCCAGCGCGGCGATGACGGCCAGCCGCTGCAACGGACCACGTCTGCGGCGCAGCGTGAAGCTTCCCAGGAAGATGAAGGCCAACACGGTTCCCGAACGCGGACCCCAGGGCGCGCGGTCGTTGTTCTGGGTCAGCGGTGGAGGATTGTTGACGACGACCACCACTGGCGTGGTCGACTGCTTGCCGGGGGCGAGGTAGGTCGTGGGAGGAGTGAAGCTGCAGGTGAGCGGCGCCGGCAAGCCTACGCAGTTGAAGCCGACGATGTTGGCATAGCCGTTGATCGAATAGGCGTTGAGGCTGAAGGCCGCGCTCCCGACAGTCGCGTTCAGCGTGACGGTGGAGGCGGTACTGGTGACGCCGAAGTCCATCGGCGTGCCGCTCGGGAAGACCTCAACGGTGAGCGCGGTCGCTGTGGAGGCCTTGAAGTTGGCGTCGCCCAGATAGTAGGCGACGATGTTGGCCTCGCCGGGCGGTAGATTCGGGACGGTGAGGGTTGCAGTCTCGCCCACCAGGTTTACCAGCCCGAGGCTGGTGTTGCCGGAGACGAACTGAACCTGTCCTGTGGGGATCAGAGTCGTAGTCGCAGGCGGCGTCACGGTCGCGGTGAGCGTGAAGCTGGCGTTGGAAAGGATGCTGGGCGGCGCAGGCAGAGAGGTCGTCAGCGTGGTGGTGGCAGTTAGATTGAGCGACGGCGAGGGCGTTACCGAGGTGCAGATGCCGGCGAGTTGCACAACACTGGTGCCGGATGTCGCGTTGGCTGCGTTGGTCTGGATGGTGATGGTTCCGGTACTTTCACCGCCGGTCGCAGGAGTGAAGAGCGCGGTGATGACGCAGGTGGTCCCGGGAGCGAGGCTTTGAGCCGCCTTGCATTCGGTTGACGCCGCCTTCTCGCTGAAGGCTGTCGATCCTCCGAAGGCGAAGCTGGTGATGGTGAGCGCGCTCGCGCCGGGGTTGTAGACGTACACGGTCTGCGTTCCACTCGCGACATTGATCGTGCTGGTGAACGCTGTCAGGTAGCCCGCGGAGACGTTCACTTCGCGGATGCGGGAGTTCTGCGTGTCGGCAATGTAGATGTTGTTATTGGCGTCGAGTGTGACGCTCTGCGGCAGGTTCAGATTAATTGACAACGCGCCAAGATTGTCGCCCAGCGGGCCGGCCGTTCCGTTGCCGGCTACGGTGTTGATGATCCCGAGCGCATTCACCATGCGGATTTTATTGTTGCCGGTATCGGCCAGGAAGATGTCGCCTTCGCTGTCGACGGCGATGCCGCCGCTGGGGATGAGCGCCGTCGCAACAAGCGTGTTGTAGGGATAGATGGTGGCAGAGGTCGCCAGGCCCAGATCCCCCGATGAGCCGTGGCTCGTGCCGGAACCGATTACCGTCGTGATGACGCCGGTCGCGACTGTGATTTTGCGCACCCGATAGTCGCCCGCGTCGAGAATGTAGATGTTGCCGGCAGCATCGAGCGTGACGTCGGTGGGCGAGACGAGCGTTGCCTGAGCTGCGGGACAGCCGTCGCCGTAGGTATCGGTTTTGGCCGCGCAGACGACGGCAGCTCCTCCGGCGATCGTCCTGATGACGCCGCCGATGACCTCGCGCACCGCGTTGTTAGCGGTATCGGCGATGAAGATGTCGCCCGCGGCATCGACGTAGACCCCTCCGGGATTGCTAAGCGTAGCGCTGGCCGCGGAGGCGCCGTCGCCCGTATAGCCTGCGGTCCCGTTGGTTCCGGCGACGGTGGAGATCTGCCCTGAGGCGTTGATCAGGCGGATGGCATTGTTGGTGGAGTCGCTGACATAGACGAGACCCGCCGAGGTAACGAACATGCCGCGAGCGTTAGCGCCCAGCTGGGCTGCGGTTGCGGCGGCGCCGTCGCCGGAATTCCCCGCAACTCCCGTGAAGGCAAACGCTGCTATCGTACCCGTCGCGGACACCTTGCGGACCACATTGTTGCCTGCGTCGAGCACGAAGAGATTGCCTGAACCATCGAAGCGTGAGACAGCCGGCAGGTAGAGGTTGGCCGAGGTTGCCGGGCCTCCGTTGCCAATTCCGCCACCGTTCGCGAGGCTGCCGGCGTAGGTCGTGACGACGCCGGGCGTCAGGCTGATGATGGGGCCGGTGGCCGCAAGCGCCGGCATCGCAAATGCGCAGGTCGCTGCGATCGCGTGTGCGACAGCATTTCGAGTTTGAAGAATGCGAACCGGATTCATCTGATTTCCTCTGTTGCGGAGTTCGTTCAGCTAAAGAGCGGAAGCAAAAAGCAGACCCCTGCGGATGACACCCAAGGAAAAGGAAATGACATTAGAACGTGAACTTCCCGCCGACCTGGATGATGCGCGAGAGACTGGCGGTCTGGCTGGCGTTCAGCGTTCCGAAGGCGGCGTTACGGGTCGTAATCGGCGTAGGCCCGGTGGGAGTGAAGGCGGTGAGCAGCGTGTGAGTGCCGGTCCCGAAGAAGACGGGATGGTTGAAGGCGTTGATGAAGTTCCCCGAGATCTGCAGGTTGTAGCGACTGTTGTCCTTGATCCTGAACTCCTTGCGGACGGCCATGTCGAACAGGAACTCGCGAGGCGAGCGCGCGTTGGCAATGGTGCGTGGAACGTTGCCGAGCTGCGGATTATCGACGGAGCCGGGAACCGTAAACGCGGCCGGATTGAGGTACGTCTCGGGATTCAGGCCTACAGGATTCTTTCGCCAGGCGGGATTGATGAGGGGGACGCCGGGCACGAAGCTGGGGCGCAGCGTATAGCCGTTGGGCAGGACGGCTGTCGGCGCGCCGGGAGCGGCTCCGACCGTGACGGGGAGCGGCGTCGACTGGAAGTATCCCGCCGCAGCCGTGCCCGCGCCCAGCGTCACAATGTTGGGAAAGCCGGAAGCCGAGGTCATGATGCCGGAGGTGGACCAGCCTCCGACTACTTCGTCCAGCAGCCGGTTGCTGACATTGAAGGTTGCCCCCTTGCCGACCGGCAGACGGTAGGTGTAGCCGGCCTTGAAGATGCTCGGCTGATCGAACTCCGCGATGGCGCGCTCGGTGCCTTCTTCGTTGAAAGGGTTCTGGGTGTTGGTGCTTCCCGAGCCGCCGGAAGAACCGTTGCCTACGTCCGGAAAGTCATCGATCGTCTTGCTCCAGGTGTAGTAGGCGAGCAGCGACAATCCATACCCATAGCTCTGGCGCACGCTGATGTTCAGCGCGTTGTAGCTGAGCGCGCCGTTGCGGGGATAGTCTTCGTACATCTTGACGTTGAAGAAGCCCTGGAAGGGATTGAGCGCCTGCAGCGTACTTTCGGTGGTGACCGTGGTCACATTGGTGATGGCGTTGGTGGTGGAGACCCCATAGGGATTACCGCAGCCCGCGGTCGTGACGGTCGAGGAGCAGGTGGGCAGATTGGCGGCCAGGTTGACGTGGTTTCGCACCGCCTGGGCGGCGGTGGCCAGGCTGGGGCTGTTGCGGTCCGGCGTATTCGAGCCGGTGTTGGGCGTGATGAGGTGCAGCCCGAGCACGCCAGTGTATCCAATCTGTATGAGAGTTCGCGGTCGCGGCTCGTACTGCGTCGTGAACGCCCACTGCTGGATGTAGGGGACGGTGCTGACCTGGTTGACGTAAGGGATGGTGAAGCCGGAGACAGCGGTGCCGGTGAAACCCACTCCGAGCGCCTTGGCCTGCGGGAACGTGGAACTGAGAGGCTCCACCGGATTGGTAATGTAGTTGACCTCCTGGTTCGCGGTAACGCCGCCCGAAGTGGACGATACGGATGCACTGGAGGTGAAGTTCGGGTTGGGCGTGGCCTCGTAGCCGGTGAGCGGAAGCCTGACCAGAGAGTAGGCGGCGCGCACGGTGGTCTGCTGCGTGGGCGACCATGCGATGCCGACGCGCGGCTCGAAACCCCTGTGGTTGGCAGGCCAGAGTGTCGGGCTGCTGTTGCAGGCGCTGCCCGAGAAACAGAAGCCTCCGGTTGCGGCCAGACCGTTGGCGGTTCCAGTCAGAGTGGGATCGATGTAAGCCTGGTTGTTGTACTTCTCCATGCGCGGCGTCTCATACTCCCAGCGCATGCCCAGGTTGAGGGTGACGGTGGGAAGAATGCGCCAGTCATCCTGGAAATATCCGGAATAGTAGTGCCAGCGGTAGTACGAGGTAATCAACAATGGCGCGCCATTGTAGGTATTCACCAGACCGAGGATGAAACTGGCGAAAGGATCGCCACCCGTGCTTCCATTGTTGGTTGTGCTCGCGGAAAATGAGTACCCGCCGCCATAGTAGTAGTTGCGATAGGAGTCATTGGATTGTATGCGGCGCAGATCGGTACCCATCTGAAAGAGATGCTTGCCGCGCGTCCAGGTGAGATCGTCGCCAAACTGGTAGTTTTCATCGATCTGAATGTTGTTGGTAGCCTCCCCCACCTGCAGACCTGAGAAACCGGTAGGATTGAGATTGCCGAGCGACGGAAATCCGGCGCCCGCACCCGACGGCGTCAATCCATATTTCGCGGCAAAGTCCTGAGTCAGGGCGGAGTCGGGCGGCAGCCGCGTGTCGTTGTCGCGAATGTAGGTGTAGTGCGCCTCGTTCACGATGGAGTTGCCGAAGACGTGGGTATAGCTGATGACCTCGTCCTGCGAGAGCGCCTTGTCGGTCTGCACCTGCGTCGTGGGCACACTGGCCGGCGTTCCGTAGAAGCGCGGCGCGGTGACCGGGATGGAGGTAAAGCGCGCGAAGATGCGGTCGCTGTTGCTGATCTGCTGGTCGACCCGGATTGAGTAGCGATTGTCGGTGTTGATCACGCCGCGCAGCAGATTTGCGTTGTAGCCAGTGGCGTTGGGTGTGGCGGTCGGATCACCGGGATTCAGGAATTTGACGAACGGACCGGGATTGGAGGGCGTCGGCATGACGGACGCCACGAACTGGGCGAGAGGATTCATCGCTAACTGCGCGGACAGGTCGTCGTTTGGAACCTGAACGAAGGGTATGGTTGCGTTACCGCCTGGACAAGGCAGGGCGGTCGTACACTTCAGCCCCTGAGGAAACCCGTTGGCGTTCAGCGGCTCCTGATACCAGAGGTGGCTTGGTGCCGAGCCGACGGGATTTAGCGCGACCGAGCCGGCAAAGTGTCCACTTAGCACTGCGGGCGTCAGGACGTAGCCCGGCGTGCCGACCGTGTTCTTGAAGCGCGCAGGCTCGACGCCGACGAAAAAAAACGTCTTGCCGTGGCCGTTGTATATTTTGGGAATCCAGACCGGCCCTCCGAAGTACGCCGCAAAGAAGTTCTGGTGGAGATCGGCGGGTTGCGTGTTGCCATCGGGATAGGCCTGGAAGAAGGGGTCGGTGTGACGATAGTCGAGGCCGCCGTGATACTCGTTGGTGCCTGGCGCACTGGCCTGGATGATGACGCCCCCGCCGGTACGTCCGTACCTGGCCGAGAGACCCGAGGTGATGACGGTGGTCTCCTGCACCAGAGTTCCGGAGAGGTTGATGCCGGCGCGCGGATAGCTGGCCTGGGTGACGTTCGAGCCGTCCACGTAAATCGGTGAAGTGCCAGGGATGGAGCCGCCCACGCGCAGGCTTCCTCCGGGGCTTACAGCGCCGGTGAAGGCGGAGGGATTCTCGCTCATAATGCCGCCCGGCTGCAGCGGGTCGCCGGTTACGCCCGGCACCAGCAGCACGGCCTCGAGCGCGCTGCGCTCGGGGTACGGAAGGTCCTCGACCAGGTGGTGTTCCACCGTCGTCTCGACGTCCGAAGTGTTCTTCGACAGGTCGTTGCCCTGCGCGGTGATCGTCACCGACGCCGACTCCTGGCCGACGAGAAGCTTGATGTTTGTGGTCGTAGTCTGCGCAACATTCACCGTGACCGCGCTTACCACCGAAGCCTCGAACCCCTGCTTCGTTACGGTCAAGGTGTAAGTGCCTGGCAACAAAGGCTCGACATTGTAGAGGCCTGCCTTATCGGTGACACTCTCGATTACCACCCTGGTGTCGTTGTTCTTCACCTCGACCGCGGCACCGGGAATGCGTGCGCCGGTCCCGTCCGTGACTTCGCCAGTGATGACTCCCTGCCCCGTCTGCGCCAGCAAAGGAGCTGCGGCGAAACACACGGTAAGAAGCAGCACTGCCAGCCACTGCCAGCCGCAACGGCGAAGTACGCCGGGGAGCGAGCCTGGGAGTGAGGCGACCCGGTTTGAAGCCTGAATTGCCGCCGTTCTCATGTTGATCGAAATCATTGTCGCTCCTGATCCAGGGCAGACTGCGCTGGTCTTTGCTGGGTGTGTCTAAAGACGGGTTGAGAACGCTCAGAAGTGGAAAGGTTTCCAGATACCGCTGACGAATCACAATATGCGAAAGTTTTCGATCTTGGCAAGTCTTTTTTTTTTGAACCCTTTCAAACATTATCAAGGTGGCCCTGGCTGATCGGCGGCTTCGCACTATCGTCCCTCTGCGGAAAGCGACGGAGGCGCACTTCCGCTGCCCCATGACGATGGCTTCGCGCTCATCGTAAGCACCAGTCGTCCACCGCGTTCAATGTCCTGATGGCGAAACCAAACCTTGTCGTAGGGCCGACCGTCCCATTCCGCGTGATCGATGTACTTGTTCTCCGCCGAGACGTTCTTCGCTTCTATGGTGAAAACCTTGCCGTTCGCCAGATGAATCGAAGTCTCGGGGAATGCCGGGCTGCCGATCAGGTAAACATCCTGTCCCGCATTCGGATAAAAGCCCATCTTGCCGAACGCATACCAGGACGACATGGCGCCCGAATCGTCGTTGCCAGGGATGCCCTTTCGTCCGGCGTGGAAGCTCGCGAGCAGAATTCTGCGGATCTGGTCTGCAGTGCGATCCTGCCGCCCCGCCCACAGATACAGGTAGGGCGCCAGAAAACCCGGCTCGTTGCCGACATCGTAGCGCCCCGGCACGGCGAAGAACGCGTCCATGCGCTTGACGAACTGCTCGCGTCCGCCCGAGCGTTCGATCAGACGGGCGTTGTCATGCGGAACAAACGTGGAGTAGGTCCAGGCGTTCCCTTCGTAAAACGTATCGCTTCCCCAGGTGCCGGTCACCGTGGGATCGAAAGGCGCCTTCCAGTTCCCGTCGCGGTGCCTGGACCAGATGAAGCCCTGGAATCCTCCGTCACTCGCCTGGTCGTCCCACAGAGATGCCCAGTTGTCGGAGCGTTTCCTGTATTTGACATAGTCGTCCCAATGATGCAGAGCCCTGGCCACCACCGCCAGTTCAAAGTCGTCGGCGGCATATTCCATTTGCTTCGAAGCAGGCCTGTCGACGCCTTCGATGCTCAGGTAGCCGAGGGTCTTCCAATCCTCCAGATCGCCGCGGCCCTGTTTGATTTGATCTTTCGGAGTAACTTCTGCATCTTTCACCATCGCCTGGTAGGCTGTCTCCCAATCGATGCCGGGAAGGCCCTTCAGAAAGGCGTCCGCGATCGCGAACTCCGCATCGCTGCCGCCCTGGGTGCGACCGTTGAAGTTGCCGCTGCGTCCATCGGGCAGCCAGCCGTCGTGCCGGTAGATATCGATCAGCGCTCGCACCGTCTGTGCCTGCCTATCCTCGGCGATCAGGGTAAGCAATGGGCCTGAGGTGCGAAAGGTATCCCAGAGCGTATAGAAATCGTCGTAGTAAGGTTCGCTCGATTGCCAGAGCGGGTTCTCGCCGGTACGATCCACCGGCATCAGCATGGTGTGGTACAGCGCGGTGTAGAAGACCTGCTGATCCTGGTCGCCGACCCCCTTCAGGCGAATCGGCGACAGCGCTTTGTCCCACTCCGCCACGGCCTTTACCCTGGTCCCATCGAAGTCGAATCCAGGAATCTCGCCCGTCGCATTTTGCTTTGCCTGGGCCTCGCTTACGAAGGAAATGCCGATTTTCAGAAGCAGCGTATTCTTTGCGCCGCCCGCAAAGGTGAGCCACGCTCCGTCCGCTGAGCCGGCACCGGTCTGCTGCTGCGATCCGTCATGAAGAGAGGTGCCTTCCCACGTGCCCCAGGATTTCGCGGGGGTATCGCTGGCCGCGTAGAAGAAGACCGTGTAGTTCGTGGTCTGCTTGTTCCAGCCGCCGGTTACAGTCGTCGACCCGCTCACCTCTGTGGGCGACACGATGTTGACCGTGGAGCCGACCAGACTCTGCCCCTCCGCCTGGTTCGCGTAGGAACTCAGCAGGTGGCTAACGTCGAAGAGCACATTGCGCCTGCCGGTTGCCGGATACGTGAAACGGTACATCGCCGTACGCCTTGACGTGGTGATCTCAACGTCGATCGGATAGCGCGACAGCGTCACTCGATAATAGCCCGCTCCAGCTTGTTCCCCGCTCCATTGCGAGCCATAGCCTGTAGTCCGCGGTGCGCCCACCGTCGGCTGTACCAGGATGTTGCCGTATTTGCATCCCCCGCCGGTGCCGCTCACGTGGGTCTGACTGAAGCCGTTGATGTCGCCGGAAGACTTCCATCCTGCATTTCCATCGTTCGCCCCCATGTCCGGTCCCGGCTTGATCATGCCGAATGGCAGGCTGGGGCCGGGGAATGTATTGCCTCCACCATCGTTGCCGAGCAGCGGGTCGACATGAGCCGCCACCTGTCCGCAGGCGAGGGTCGAAGCGGAGACCAGCAGAACGGCGAGCGTGATCTTCTTGCGCATGAAGGTTTCACCTTTGCTATGATGTGCCTCTGTGGGATCGTTTCCATTAGAACAGCTGCCACGGAGCATTTTCTTGTGCAGGGCGATGCTACACGGACATCTGCACGCTTACAACCGGAACTACGGAATCCATCATGAAGGCAGCAATCAGTCGGCGAAGATTTGTACGAAATGCGGTCGCGGCCGCAGCCATCTCACGTGGTATTACGGCATCCAGCGAAGCTGATCCAGCCGTCACGTTCGATGCGCGGTCCCTCATCGTGCACGGCACCCGCACGCTGCTGCTCTGCGGGGAGATACACTACAGCCGGTCTACTCGGGCGCTGTGGCCGGCTTTACTCGATCGCAGCAAGGCGCTCGGCATCAACGCGATCGCGACTTACGTCTTCTGGAACCAGCACGAACCGGAGCGCGATGTCTACGACTTTGCCGGCGAGCGCGATCTTGGTCACTTTCTCGATCTCTGCAGGGAGCGCGGTCTCTACGTCTTTTTGCGCACCGGCCCCTACTGCTGCGCCGAGTGGAACTTCGGCGGATTTCCCCCTTACCTGCGTGACGAGCCGGGAATCATCATCCGGACCATGAACCAGCCCTACCTCGACCGTGTGCAGACGTACTTTGAGCGGCTTGCTGTCGTGCTCAGGCCTCAGCTTGCAACGGCCGGAGGCCCTGTCGCGCTCGTCCAGGTGGAAAACGAATATGCGAATGTCGCCAAACGGTATGGCGAAGGCGGCCAGGAGTATCTGCGCTGGATGGTTGCGCTGGCCAAACGGCTCGGCCTGGCGGATGTCCCCACGACAACCTGCGAAGGCGGCGCACCGGGATCGATCGAGACTTCGAACGGCGACACCTTCCCCGCGGATAAGATCGCGAAACTGCGCGCGGAGCATCCGAATGCGCCGCTGCTTTGGTCGGAGTCGTATCCGGGATGGTACGAGCTGTGGGGCGGCGAACCGCATATCCCGCGAGATCCCCGCGAGATCGCGTTCGACACGCTTGACTTCATCGCCGCGGGCGGCGCCGGGTTCAACTACTACATGTGGCACGGAGGCACGAACTTCGGCCGCACCAGCATGTACCTGCAGGCCACCAGTTACGACTTTCACGCGCCTCTTGACGAGTTTGGACGACCCACTGTGCTGGGCGAGTACCTTGGCGTGATGCATCGCGCGTTGGCCGCAAACACGAGCATTCTGTTGGATGGATCGCGCGCCACAAGCAACATCGCCACCAATGTGACGAAGACCACCTGGGGTGCCGGCAATCGCCGCCTTTCCATGTGGATCAACGCCGCGAAGACTCCGTACAACTCATCCAACATCAGCCTGGCGCCCAACAGCGTTCGCCTCATCGACTCGGCCGGAAACATCCTCTTCGACACCCACGAGACGCTGACCAGGGTTCAGGCGTCATATCGCACCCCCGCCTGGACAGACGTCGCGATGCCGGCCAGGTGGCAGGCCTGGCACGAGCCCATGCCTTCGGATCGCAAGGGAGATGCGACCTCCAGCGTCGACCCCATCGAGCAACTAAGCCTGACGAAGGATCACACCGACTACCTGTGGTACAGCACGCAGCTCGAAGGCCCCGGCGGAACACTCACCATACCGTATGGCGGAGACATGTTTTACGTCTTCGTCGACGGCGAACTCTCCGCGATGTCTGAGCTTCCGCTGCACGAAAACCGTGGCCCCATCACGCCCGAAGATCCTTTGCATCCGCGAATCCTGGCCAATCGACACGAGAAGGAAATCATCGGCTTTCATCACAAGTTTCCGCTTACGGCAATTGCCGCCGGCAGCCATCGCCTCGACATCCTTTCCGTAGCGCTCGGCATGGTCAAAGGCGACTGGCAGATCGCCAGCCCCATGAACTTCGAGCGCAGAGGCATCTGGGAAGGCGTGCTTTGGAATGGCAAGCCATTACAGCACTGGGAACAGCGCCCATATCTCGTCGGAGAGCAACGCAATCTGGTGCAGCAGCCGTCGCGGGTCGAGTGGAGCGACGCCTCTGCGACCAGCCGGTGCCTCACCTGGTTCCGCGGCAGCTTCGCCCTGCCCTCTTCCGCGCTCAGCGCCGATGCCGACTTCCGAATCGACGGAAGCGGGCTGGTCAAGGGTGCGCTCTTCATCAACGGGCACGCGGTCGGACGGCACTGGCTGATCGCGAAGAGCGGCCCATCGCATGAGCCTACCCAGCGCTACTATCATGTGCCGCGCACCTGGCTCGCGAGCACCAACGAGATCGTGCTCTTCGAAGAGACCGATGCAACACCGCACACAATCTCGCTGCAAAGCAGGCGCTTCCGCGCATAACCCTGTACAGAGCGACCATAGGAAAGAACCATGACAAGTCTCCGCATGTTTGCAGCAAGTACCGTTTGTCTCTTTGCCCTGAGCGGACTTGCAGTCGCGCAGTCCTCGCCGCCGGTATATCTGGATGTGCATCAGTCCGTTGAGGCGCGGGTCTCGGATCTGCTCTCGCGGATGACGCTCGAGGAGAAGATCGCGCAGATGCAGAACGGCGCACCTGCGATCCCACGTCTCGGCGTCCCTGCTTACGACTGGTGGAACGAGGCGTTGCACGGCGTCGCGCGTTCAGGCTACGCGACAGTCTTTCCGCAGGCCATCGGCCTTGCCGCGACATGGGATACGGAGTTGATGGGCAAGGTCGCCACCACCATCTCCACCGAAGCTCGCGCAAAGAATGCCGAGGCGCTGCGCCAGGACAACCACAACATCTACTACGGCCTGACGCTCTGGTCCCCGAATATCAATATCTTCCGCGATCCGCGCTGGGGACGCGGCCAGGAGACCTACGGCGAAGACCCATACCTGACCGGCCGCCTTGCCGTCGCCTTCATCCACGGGCTGCAAGGTGATGACCCAGACTTTCTGAAGACTGTCGCCACGCCCAAACATTTCGCTGTGCACAGCGGGCCAGAGACGAGCCGCCATACGCTCGACGTACCCGCGTCTCCGCACGATCTCGAAGACACCTACCTTCCGGCATTCCGCGCGGCCATCACCGAAGGCCATGCCGCATCGCTGATGTGCGCGTACAACTCAGTGGACGGCGCACCCGCCTGTGCCAATACCGCACTGCTGCAGGATCGTCTGCGCAACGATTGGAAGTTTACCGGCTTCATCACATCCGACTGCGGAGCCATTGGCGATTTCTACGCCGCGAAAGGACATCACTTCTCAACTGACGAACCGCACGCCGCTGCCGCAGGCCTCAACGCGGGCACCGACATCGACTGCGGGGGCGAGTACGCCGAAGCACTGAAGGCGGCGCTGGATCAGCACCTGGTCAGCATGCAGACCATCGACACCTCGTTGACGCGGCTGTTCAGCGCGCGCTTCAGGCTGGGCTTGTTCGATCCGCCGGCGAATGTGGCCTACGCGCAAATTCCCTTCTCCGCGGTCGACACACCGTCCAGCTACAACCTCGCGCTCAGGACGGCACGCGAGTCAATCGTGCTGCTGAAGAACGAAGCTCACACGCTCCCCCTCAGCGACAAAATCAGGAGCATTGCAGTCATAGGCCCGAATGCCGATTCGCTGGCTGCGCTCGAAGGCAACTACAACGGCACGCCATCGCACCCCGCGCTGCCGCTGGACGCCATTCAGAAGGCCTTTCCGCGCGCGAAGATAACGTTCGCCCAGGGCAGTCCTTATGCTCCCCTGCTTTTGGTGCAGGTGCCTGGGACGCTCTTTCACGTTGCGAAGGACAATGCACAACCGGGGCTGACGGGCGAGTACTTCGCGACTCCCGACTTCACCGGGAAGCCAGCGTTCAAACGCATCGACCCCGAGATCAACTTCGACTGGCGGGGCGGCTCGCCCGGCGCTCCGCTCGATCAAGGCGCGTTCGCCGTGCGCTGGAGCGGATATATCACGGCACCGCAAGCGGGCGATAACCCCGTCAATATGGGATTGGCCGAGTGCTATCCCTGCCGCGACTATGAGTCCTACACGGTCTATCTCGATGGCAGGCAGGTTACCCACGCCGAGACCAGCGAAGCGAAAAATCATCGCTTCAACGATCGCAGCACCTTCCTTATGCACTTTCCCGACACGCTACCGCACAGCCTGCGCGTCGAGTATATCCATCGCGCGAAGCTCTTCGGCGCGGGCCTGATCATGAACTGGATCCCCGATGCTGATGCCCTGCGCAGGCAGGCGCTCGAAGTTGCGAGCAAAGCCGACGTAATCGTAGCCATGATGGGTCTCACGTCGGATCTCGAAGGCGAGGCGATGGACGTGAAGGTCGACGGATTCGACGGTGGCGACCGCACGAAGATTACGCTTCCAGCCGTCCAGCAGGCTCTGCTGGACGAGCTCTACAGGCTGCACAAGCCTGTCGTAGTCGTGCTGATGAACGGCAGCGCCCTCGCCATCCCTGCAGAGCAGCAGAACGCCGCGGCGATTCTCGAGGCCTGGTACCCGGGCGAGGCCGGCGGTCAGGCCATCGCCGACACCCTGGCGGGCAGCAACAATCCTGCCGGCCGTTTACCTGTGACTTTCTATCGCTCCGAGACTCAACTCCCGCCTTTCGACGACTACTCGATGAGCGATCGAACCTACCGCTACTTTCATGGCGATCCCCTCTATCCGTTCGGCTTCGGACTCAGCTATTCCACTTTTGCCTACAGCCATCTCAGGGTGTCGTCTGCTTCCATAAGCGCCGGCACTCCCGTGCAGGTTGACGTTGATGTTTCGAACACTTCGATGATGGCCGGTGATGAGGTCGCGGAGCTCTATCTGCAGCCGCCGGCCTCGCCATTGAATCCGCTGTTTACGTTGCAGTCGTTCCAGCGCATAACCCTGCAGCCGGGCGAGACAAAGCATCTTCACTTCGAGTTGGCCGATCGCCAGCTCAGCACGGTCGACGCCGCCGGCGTGCGCTCCGTAGCACCGGGCGAGTACCGCATCTTCGCCGGTGGCAGTCTTCCGAACCAGTCCGGCGGAATCGGCGTCGCGCTGACCATCACCGCTGCCTCGCGTCAAGTAATCCTCGCACGTTGAGTGTTTGCTCCAGCTGATACGCAAGTCAGCCATGTAAATATTCTCGGAACAACCTCCAGTGGATAAATCTGTTGGCGTCGAATCGAGGCTTCAGACGCCCAGCGCACATTCTCAGGAGTGCAGTCGCTCTCGATCCTGCGAATCCACTATGGCTGACGGTGCGGCGTAGCGCCGCCCTCATCCTTCCTGCCGTCACGGATAGATATAGCGGTACATGATGATCTTGTGCTGGCCGCCTTCTTCCACATAGATGTCGTATTCATTGGTGGTCGCGCCGCGGTAAAACATCATGACCGTGTTCTCGCTGTCGATCGTGCCTTCAGTGCCGCCCACTTCCGGTCCGGGCGTAAACTGCGCCACCTGGGGACAAGAACCCTGCGTGCTGAAAAGCGTGATTTTATTGCTGGAGTCCGTTCCGACCGCAAGTAGATTGCCTGCAACATCCATCGCCTTTGCGGCATCGCCTGTGCCCGCCTGCCCGGCAAGATCGGGGTAGAAGGGCAGTGAGATCGTGCATCCCACAGTCGGGTTGGTGCTGAAGTTGTCGTAGCGCACGATCTGCGTGCCCAGCGCGCCTACGGGATATCCGCTATCCGGCTTGGGTACCGCCGCAGTGTAGCCACCCAGGAACATCGTGTCCGTCGCGGGGATATAGACCTGACGCAGGATAAGGCTCTCGGTCGTGCTCGACGTCTGCGTAAACCCGGGCGGCGCATAGCTCGCGGTGCTAGCGGTCGAATACGTCGGATAGCCATTCGCGCCGATCGTCATCTTGTAGCGCAGCACCCGCGCGGTGGTGTTGTAGCCGAGCCCCGTCCACACATCGCCATTGGTATCGATGTACCACTCCAGGTACTCGTTACTTGGCGGCGCGACCGGCGGAGGAGCGATAGACTGCGTCTCGCCCGGGTCTACGATCCCGTTCAGATTGGCGTCGATCCATATGGTCGCGGCATCGTCCTTCTGTCCGCGATCGGTTTCGCGGATGAAGGTCGCATACGGAATCATGATCTCCGAACCCTGTTGAATACGATAGAAGTCCAGACGGGTGCAGTACTCGTCGGTCACCACCATGAACTTGTTGTTGTTGAGCGTGCGAATCCAGGGTGCCGCATAGTAGCGCGAGGTCAGTCGCGGGTCGGCGGGGTAATGCAGATCGTCCGTGGTGATGCCGTAGAGGCTCCAGCCCTGACCTGCAGGCTGACTGTAGTCCATCCTGTAGTGGTGCATCTTGTCGTAGATATCGACTTCGCTCTGCGGATTCACAGCGGCAGAATCCGTGTAGTCGAGGCCTTCGCGATGCCAGGCCATGTTCGCGCCCGACAGACCGCCGGAGAGATTGTTCGCCACATTGTTGTACTTGCGCAGCACCATCCCGGAGTTGCCGAAGGTAATGGTCCGCGCGCCGCTATTGGCTACGTAGAGGTTTCCGCTGGAGTCGACCGCAATGCCTTCCGGATGGTCGAGCTTGCACGGATCGATCTGACCCGGCACAGTTCCATTGCAGGTGCTGAGAATTCCTCCTGCTGCACCCAGCGTGGCTAATGAGTTGCCGTTGTTATCGAAGACAAGAATCTGCTGCACGCCGGGCGCCGCGTCCGTGATGTAGATGTTGCCCGCTGCGTCGATGGCAATGCCGCTCGGCAGCAACAAACCGGAGATGTGCTTGCCCAGATCCAC
>CAXTMK010000006.1:31729-63914 GCA_964245315.1 uncultured Acidobacteriaceae bacterium
CACCGGCGGTGCTGTACTCTTCCGCGTAGGGCGACGTACCCGTGAAGACAACCCACAGGTGCCCGGCGGAATCGGCCGCCACGTACATCGCTCCGGCGGGAAGCAGGAACGGCGTACCTTCGGCAAAGGTCGCGGAGGTCAGGTCGATCGTGTGCACTGTGACATGGCTGGTATCGCTCGGCGTAGCCTGGTTGGCGGCGTCGATCGCGTAGAGCACGTTGTTGTAGATCGCAATGCCATTGATAGTTCGCGCTGCGGTCTGGTTCGAACCCGTACCGGTCTGCAGGATGGCCGGCCCCTGCACACCGCCGATCGAATAAGCGCTGATACCGCCCTTGGCAGTGCCACCGGAGCTTACGAATGGCGCATTCGCCATCCAGACGTAGCTGTTCCTCGGATCCCAGGCGATGCCGACATCGGTGTTGTAGTGCGAGTTGTAGGGGTAGCTGATGAAGTTGCCGTCCGTATCCAGGAAGTCGCCCGACTCTTCTTCTCCCTGGCCCGTCACATAGACATTGTTGGCCGCATCGGTCGCAATTCCCTGCCCGCGGTAGATCATGAAGGACCCGCCACCGCCGGACGTATTCCCCAGCCACGCGGTAACCGGCGGCCTGGGCGGCGCAAGCGGCGTCAGCGAGATATTGTCGAAGGTGGCGGTAAGCAGCGATGTGGTGCGCGAGGTCACCGCAAACCCGATATCGACGTTCGGCGTCAAACCGACCAGAGACTGCGTGGAGAGGATCGATTGGTACGTCATGCCGTCCGGCGAGTAATCCAGAGAGATCAGATCGCCATAGCGCTGCAGCCGGACATAGTACGGAAACACCGCGGCCGGATTCAGCGTCTTCGAGCGATCGATGGCAGTTGCGCCTGTCAGCTCGCGTCGATTGCTGGACATGATCGCGGTGGAGGCGTTCATGTAGATCATCTCATGGCGCGAGTTCGCATCGGTCGTTGCCCGGACCATCACGCCCACCTTCGCGCCGGAGTTGATCGCAGCCGGCGAGGTCGGCTGATTGATTCGCGCGATCATCTGGAAGTTACCGGTCACCGGCAGGTAGCAGTAGTTGAACGAATCCGACGTGCCGTTGATGTCCGCGCCCGAGCCGCTTACTGTAACGCTGCTCCCGTTCACCGTGGCGCTGCCAGCGGGTTTGGTACCGATGTTGATGTCGACATCGGTGCATCCTGTAAAGCTCGTCGCCGTGTTGGCCGCAATCGTGAAGTTGGCAGGCGCCGATGGTCCGCCGCCCGGCCCTGGATTCGACACGGTGACCGCCGCCTGCCCCGAAGCATTCAGGTCCGCAAAGCCAATCTGCGTGAAGACGCTCGTCGAAGAGACATAGGTGGTCGTTCGCGCCACACCATTCCAGAGGATCTGCGCTCCCGGCACAAAGTTCGTTCCGGTAACCGTAAGCGTCAGGGGATTCCCGTTCTGCGTCACGCTGGTGGGTGAGATCAACGACAGGGTCGGCACAGGATTGTTCACCGCAAAGGTTATAGGCGACGATGTTCCACCACCAGGCGCCGGAGTCAGTACGCTGATCGTCAGCACCGCTGCGGATGCCGTATCCGCCGCGGTCAGCTGAGCCGTCAACGACGTTGCGGAAACATACGTCGTGGTTCGCGCCGCACCGCTAATCTCAACGATCGAGTTCGCGGTGAAATAGCTTCCGGTTACCGCCACGCTCTGCGCGCCCGACCCCACCAGTACGCTGGTCGGAGCGATTGCGCTCAACGTAGGCGCAGGCACCGCGATAGTAAAGGAAGCGGCAGCTGAGCTTCCACCGCCCGGCGCTGGATTCGAAACCGTGACGCTTGCGCTCCCAACCGCGACCAGATCGGCGGCCGTAATCTGCGCGGTCGACATCGTGGACGAGACGAAGGTCGTCGTTCGCGCACTGCCGTTCCAAAGCACTTGCGATGCTGCAACGAAGTTCGTTCCGGTGACGCTCAGCGTCAGCCCATTGCTTCCCGCCGGAGCGCTCGCGGGCGTAAGACTGGCAATCGCAGGCACTGGGTTCGTCACCGGGAAGCTCAATGAACCAGAAGTTCCGCCACCGGGCGCGGGCGTCACCGCAGTTACCGTGAGAGATCCAGCCGAGGCAATATCCGCTCCGGTAAGCTGCGCCGTCAGAGTCGTCGGGAAAACATAGCTCGTAGGGCGAGGGCTGCCGCCGACCTGCACAACGGATGCCGAAGTAAAGGAGTTCCCGGTTACAGTCAGCGTCAACGCGCCGGAGCCGGCGACGGCCGTCGCCGGCGAAAGTCCCGATATGACCGGCACAGGCGCGACCACGGCAAGCGTGAGGGCTGCCGAAGTTCCGCCGCCCGGCGCCGGAGTGGTGACTGTAATCGACAAACTGCCTGCAGCGGCAACATCGACCGCCGTAAGCTGCGCCGTTAGGGCCGTCGCGGACACGTAAGAGGTAGCTCGCGCGGAGCCATTGACGTTGACGATTGAAGCCGAGGTAAATGCGCTGCCTTGCACACTGATCGCCTGCGCGCCCGAACCCGCTACAGCGGTCGACGGCGATAGGGCGCTGAGAATGGGAGTTGGATTTGGTGCAACTGTGACGGTGAACGGAAGCGTTCCCGAGATGTTCGCCGGACCATTTTCGACGGAGACTGAAGCTGAACCCGCGTTCGCAACGTCGGCCGCCAGGATCTGAGCGGTCACCTGGCTCGAGGATGCAAATACGGTTGCGCGCGTCGCGCCGTTCCAGAGCACGGTGGAAGCCGAGGTGAAGCTGGTTCCGTCCACGGTGAGGGAGAACGCGCCGCTTCCCGCAACCGCAGTGGCCGGAGAGATGGAAGCGAGCGTCGGTGTCGCGGGAGCGGGGCTGGATACGGAAGATTGCGTTCCTCCGCCGCAACCCGCAAGCAGGAACGACAGCAGGAACGACGATCCAAAAGCAAAGGTCCGGCCGCGCTGATACGGGACATGGAAGGAGAGCTGGCTCATAAGGATTTCTATGGAAACGATTCCATTGACACGGACACCTTACCTGCCGCAATCTGAGCCTGTCAAGCAACCCCTAACTTTTGTCGCTATCGGCTCGCAGCAGGAGGCGGGGTATCTTTCATCACCTCGATGGCGCGACGCACGAAGAGGACGCGATGAGCCTCTGCCTCCTCCACACTCGCACTCTTCTTCTCGACCGGAAAGACAGCAGGCGCGCTGCCCGCCTCATCGGCTGCCAGCATGGTCCTCAGGTCCGCCATCGCAGCGGCATAGCGCGGCTGAAGCCTCGCCACCTCAACGCTTGCGAGCGCAGGCGTATAGCTCAGCCGGTCTCCGGTCTGCAGCAGGTCGATCAGTGAATCCGGCGCCCACGTTCCCATGCCCGCATGATTCATCAGGTCGCCGGCTTCGGCATAGCGTGTCATCTCGCCGGCGAATCCGTTCAACTCGCCATCGCGCGCTACCAGCTCCGGCGAGCGATGCACTTTGATCGTCACCGCCTGATGCACGGAATGCCTCGGAACAGTGACGATGGTGGTCAGCGTATTGCCGTCGTAACGCCAGCCCGGCTTGCCTCCATCGTTCACCAGCCCCAGCGCCTGGCCGTTCACCGTGACCGCAGCTGGAGGCCAGCCACCCGGCAGGCGCAACTCATATCCGCGCTCCTCCATCATGCCCGGAAACGCGCCCTTCACCGGCTCGACCACCACCTCGACATCCGCGCCGGCGCGGTGTGCGTCGATCTTCGTCCAGGCGTCCATTCCCTGTTGATACTTCTCCGATTCACCGGAGTCTTCATAGACCGTATAGCTGGAGCGCTGACCGTCAGTCAGCGGAAATACATTCAGGATCAGCGGATCGACCGGCTTCTGGCCGGTGTATTCCATCTTCGGCATCATCGGAAGCACTGCCCCGGCACGCACATAGATGGGAATCTGGCTGATGGAAAAGTTTCGATTCACCGTGACCGGGCCGGTCAGATGCTTGCCCGTCATCCATTCAATCCAATCGCCACGCGGCAGCCACATGTCCTCGCTCGCCATCTGCGTCGCGGGGTCGACCGGCCTGGTAACCGGCGCCACAATCATGTCATCGCCGAAGACGTACTCGTTGCGCGCCGTGTAGGCCTCGTTCGCATCCGGCCAGTCATAGTAGAGCGGATGCAGGAACGCAACGCCAGTATCGTAGGTGCGCCGAGCCTCAGTATAGAGGTAAGGCTGCAGCGCATAGCGCAGTTGAAACGCCGCCTTCATCACATCGGAGTAGGGCTCGGGATTCGCCCAGATGCGCCGCTCGGAATCCGGATTGCTGGTGGTATGCGTGCGCAGAATCGGGCTGAACGCGCCAAACTGCACCCAGCGCGCATATAGCTCCGGCTCTACGGCACCCGGCATATGTCCGCCTATATCGTGGCTCCAGTAAGCGTACCCCACGTTGGCCGCGGTCGCCGTAAAATACGGCTGAAACGCCAGCGACTCCCATACCGATATGGTGTCGCCCGAGAAGCCGATCTGGTAGCGATGATTGCCCAGACCGCCCCAGCGATGAAAAAGCAGCGGCCGCTTGCCCTCGCGCTCCTGGTCGGTGAAGTGGACGTAGTTCAGCCACCAGGTAGGCGTCAGCCCTGCGACCGGAGTGACGTTCTCTGCCTGCCAGTCGAGCCACCAGAAGTCCACACCCTGCTTCTCCAGCGGATGGTGCAGCAGGTCCATGTAGCTGGTCGCGAACTTCTTATTCGTAATGTCGAACGGCACATATTTCTGCGTCGCCGGGTCGATTCCCATGGCCTTCGCCATCCCGGGATACGCGTCTTCCCACGGCTCGACACCTCCTTTGGGATGCAGATTCAATGTGGTCTTCAAGCCCTCTTCATGCAGGTGGTCGAGGAACTTCTCCGGCTGCGGGAACAGCAGCTTATTCCACGTATAACCCGTCCATCCCTTGCGTTCACCTGCTTGGTCCAGCACATCCCTGCGAAAGCCGTAATCCGGATGCCAGCCCATGTCGATCACCAGCACATCGAGGGGCACGTCGTTGGCCTTGAAGCCATCCACCAGCGCGTTGAACTCCTGATCGCTGTACGACCAGAAGCGCGACCACCAGCTTCCGAAGGCGAAACGCGGAGGCAGGGGTATACGTCCCGCGACCTGAACGAAGTCGCCCAGCGCACGCTTGTAGTCGTGACCATATCCGAAGAAATAGAGGTCCTGGCGCGCGCCTGCGGGCCTCGGCAAGGCCCAGGGCCAGGTGCTGGTTTCTCCGGCCTTGAAGCTGAAATCGTCCGAGTCGAAGAGCGGGCGCATGGAGTCGTCCACCACCGTCCAGCCGTCGCGCGATACGATCCCCGGCTCGATTGGCGCCTTGGTCTGGTCGCCCTTGGCTCCGTCCAGCGTCTTGGTCGTCCCGAGCAGATTGCCCGTATCGGCGAGCCCCGGATGCCAGGTCGTCTTCGCCCCATTGAGCGCAAACGACACGTGCAGGCTCTGCTCCGTAAACCGTCCGCCGTCGCTCTTCGCAGGTTCGTAAGTCAGATCGAGCGCATCGGTATGGATCGTCAAGACTCCAGTCGCGCCGTGTGTCTGTTTGAAGTTCGGCACCGGCATCCTGCGATTGATGAAGACCATCGACGGGCGATCCTCGAACACGCCGCCCGCGCTCCACTCCATGCGGATCATCTGAGGGGTAAGCACCGTAAAGCGGGCATGGGCATCCGCCACTGTGGCTCGCGGATCGGCAGCAGCCAACGTCGCAGGAGCCTGTGCCCAGATACTCGAATTCCAGCCAGCTGAAACCGCTCCCGCCAGCACCAGACCGACAAAACGCAAACCAGATAGAATCCGCATACAGCGCGAATAATACACCAAAACGATGGTGGTACTGGAAACGCTTCCATTTTCCGTGAGAAGAGGCGTAGACTTGCTTCGTTCCGGCAACTCCCGTACCAAGGACGCCTATGCTTCGGACTTCCGCACTTGCCGTATTTGCCCTCGCCCTGTTTACCCTGCCGCTGCACGCGCAGTTGACCGCCGGCCCCAAAATGCCCGGATTCGCGGAAGCCTTCGGCATCGAAGGCGCGAAGCAGGCCACCGACTACACCGTCGATGAGATCGAGGTACGCGCCGGCGACACCTCCATGGCCAACGTCCTGTGGCCCGGCGAAAAGGCCGACTTCCTGCTGCACTTCACCAACAAATCCCATCGCGACATCAAGGGCAAGGCCTCCATCATCGTCGAGCAGTACGGCACCAGCGTCCCGCCGGGCGACATCTGGCACCCGAATGTCTTCAGGATTGCCGATGTCGCGACCGTCGATATCGATCTCGACCTGCACTCCGGCGGCACGCAGGACATCACCATCCATCCCGCCATCCCCGAAACCTTCGGCGGCTACGCCCTTATCTCGGACGTGCCCGGCCACGGCCGCTCCTTCGTCGCCACGCTTGTTCGCACACTGGCCGCCGATCCCGGCCGCGTCCAGTTCCCCACCTTCGCGCTGGACTTCGTCGACGCCGGGACCATGAGCGAGGGTGTCTATGTGCTCTTCCAGAAGCTCGGCATCAAGGGCGTTCGCCTCGGCGAACAGTACTTCCCCTCCCACGACCCGAAGTATAACGAGAACATGAGCCGCACGGCCAGGTACATGGAGTGGGCGAAGAAGCACGACCTCACCATCATGATGACGCTCGCCGCCGGCAACACGACAACTATGCAGCCGCTTGGCCGTCCGCGCCCCTGGCTAAGCCCCGACGGTGAGATGTTGAAGACCAAGGACGATCGCGCCTGGCTGCCGTCCTACGACGACGACTTCCAGAAATGGGTAACGAAGGTGAATTCGCTCTACGGCTGGCCGAAGGGCAACCTGAACGCGATGGAACTCTGGAATGAGCCATGGGATGGATCGTCCATCTCCGGCTGGGGCGCCGACATTCCCCGTTACCGGGAGATCTACACCCACATGGCGCAGGGCATCGTCGCGGCTCGCGAGTCCGACGGGATCAGGACGCTGATCGGCGGCACCTGTTCCTCCACCAACGCGCGCGACAAGCTCTTCCCCGACGGCAAGGACACCTTCCTGAAGTGGACCGACTACGTCAGCATCCACTACCAGGCGCTCTCCGCCGACCCTTCCGTCGAACCCGAATACCGCGATCGCGTGAGCCCCTACGGCCCCGTGCGCACCTGGGATACGGAGAGCTGGATCGCCAACTCCGAAGATCGCGTAGCCGGCGTTATCGCATCCATGCGCGCGCAGGGCCAGTCGCACACCGCCGGCGTCTACCGCGGCAATGCCTACGATGCGAAGATCGTGAAGGTGGGCGACCACGTCTTTCCGATCGTGCAGGCCTGGTCTACCTCGGCCGCCATCGCCGCCTCGCAGAAGTTCATCGGCCAGCGCGACTTCAACCGCATCCTGTTCAGGAACGGCCTGCCCTGGGTCTTCGTCTTTGACGGCGCGCCGGTCAAAGATCAGGGACCAGCCAGGCCCGACGATGGCACCGTCGTCATCGTAGGCGATCTCACCAAAGTCTATTCGAGTTCTCCCGATCGTCCGCTCTTCCGCTCCATCATCATCGATCCAAACGCTCAGATGACGATCGCCGACCCTGCGGGCAAGTTCCGCCTGTACGACTTCTATGGCAACCTCGTGCCTACGCAGGCGAACACCATCACCGTGCCTCTGAACGGCCTTGGTTACTTCCTTCGCTCTGACGGCACCCCGGGCTCGTTCAACCAGCTCATCGACGCAATCACGGCCGCGAAGACGAAAGGTCTGTCGCCCGTTCAGATCGTCGCCCACGACCTTACCGCGTCCGTCGACAATCATCCCGCGCTCAGGATTACGTTGACCAACGTGCTTAATCGTCCCGTCACGGGCAAGCTCTCCGCGACGCTCGGCACCCTGAACGTGACCCAGCCGGAGGACACGATAGCGCTCGCTGCCAACGAATCGCGCGACATCCTGCTCCCCGTCTCCGGCAGCGCCGCGCCCACCAACGTCTACGCGCTGCAGGCGAAGTTCGACGCCGGGATCAATGGCCAGAGTTCGCACCAGGAAGACATGCACGTGAACATCATCGCGAAACGCACAATCGACATCGATGGCGACCTGGCCGACTGGAAGGGTGTACTGCCGCAGATCCTGCCCGGCGACGCGATCGGCGCCAGCATGACCGAAGAGGCCTATCTGCCTTTCGAGAACTTCAGTAAAGGCGCCGCCGCCGGCAGCTCGACCGTCTTCCTCGCCTACGACGATACCAACTTCTACTTCGCCGCCAAGATCGCCGACTCCACACCAGACCCCGGCATGGTGCGCTTCGCCAACCGCGACGACGACTCCTACTTCTACCCCGAAGGCGTCCGCGACCAGAAGAACGAAACGCTCGTCTGGCCGGCCGGCGTGCGCCACTACACGTACCGCAGGAAGTACGACACTCCCGCGGGCACCAGCCTGCACGACAACGTGCAGATTGCCTTCAACGTACTGGACCAGAAGCCCTGGCTGCCCAACCCGCCGGGAACCATGCCGCACTTCATCGACTACTGGGACACGGACTACGAGTACGCGCTGAACCCGGTCGCCGCGCAGTTCGGAGGAGGCACCGAGATCTGGCGCCTGATGGCGCCGGGCGTTCCACGCAAGACCAACTTCCCGCGCGAACCGGTTGCCGCCTTCGACCAGGGAGCCATTGCCGGCGGCAAGCTGGTGGTCAGGCATGACGGCAACACCCGCATCGTCGAAGCAGCCATCCCCTGGGCTGAGATGCCAGAGGTTCTGAAGCGCATCAAAGCCGGCCAGACTGTCAAATTCTCCTGCCGCGTGAACGACAATGGAGGGCCGGCGCGCGAGCTCGCCACGCGCCGCAGTGTCTCCAAAGACAACGGGCCTGCTTTCCACGATTCATGGCAAACGCACTGGGCGAATGAACTGGAATTCAGCGCAGGCAAGTAGTCTACGGCCGAGGCTTGGAGCCCATATCGAACTTCAGGATGCCGCCCCGAATGATCTCCGCATGCGGCAGGATGTGACCTTGAAACGATGCGCCGTTGAGCCATTGGCTTTGCACATACTCATTTGCAGTCGACTGATGATCGGCTTCGATGATGAAGTCGTGGCCGCCTCGCTGGTGAATTGTGACCTTCGAAAACAACGGCGCACCGATTGCGTATTCAGGAGATCCGGGATCTACTGGATAGAATCCCATCGCACTCATCATCATCCACGCAGACATCTGTCCCGCGTCGTCATTGCCAGGCAGACCGCCGGGCCCGTCGCGATATAAGCTAAGCGCGGCCCGTACCTGGTGCTGTGTCTTCGATGGAGCGTCCGCGTAGTCGTAAAGATAAGCGATATGGTGGCCAGGTTCGTTGCCCTGATCGTACAGCTTGCCGTCGAACAATCCGTCCAGCCTGGCAAGGAACTTCTCTCTGCCCCCCAGCGCCGCAATCAAGCCTGGAATGTTTTGCGGAACGAAAAACGTGTACTGCCAGGGCAATCCCTCGGTGATGAAGCTGGCAGTCTTAGCGGGCTCAAACGGCTCGACCCAGCTTCCGTCACTGTGACGGCCACGCGCATATCCGGTGGCAGGATCGATAACGTTGCGCCAGTTCTCCGCTCGTTTCTCCATCTTCGCGGCATCGTCCGTAAAGTTCAACCGGCGCGCCATTGTCGCTACCAGCGAGTCGTCGTAGGCATACTCCAGGGTCCGCGAAACCTGTTCGTCGTGATGAAAGGCATCGGGGACCGAATCTTCAAGCGGGATAAATCCGTACCGTTCGTAGGAGGCGAGCGCCCTGCGTCCGCGGCCCAATCTGTACTCATCGAGTGGCGGCGTTACGCTCGCATTCTTCAGCATCAGTCGGTACGCGCTCGCCACGTCGAAGTGCGTCAGTCCCTTGGCGTAGGCGTCGGCGATCACTGCGTCGGCATGATCCCCGATCATTTCCGACGTGTAGTTGTTCCAGGCTGGAAAGATTGGCAGAAACCCTCCTTGTTCGCCCTTCAACACCAGCGACTGCACCATCTCCTGTTCGCGCTCCGGATCGATGATCGTCAACAGAGGATGCAGCGCGCGGAACGTATCCCACAACGAGAAGTCGTCGTAGTAGCTTCCACTTGCGAGGCTGTGCAGCTTTCCTTCCTGCGCGAATCCGTTGTAGGTTCCATCCACATCGCTGGCAATGCGCGGCAGTAGCGAGGCATGATAAAAGGCCGTGTAGAAGGTTTTTCGCTGATCGGTAGTTCCTCCTTCCACTTCGATCCGTCCCAGACGTTCCTTCCAGGCTGCTTCGGTCTTCGCTTCGATTCCTTCAAAGTCCCATCCGCTCTGCTCTGCATCGAGATTCCGCTGCGCTTCATCGAGACTGGTAAATGAAGTTCCGATCTTCACCAGCAATGGCTGCTTCGAAGCCGCAAACGTCGCGTACGCACCCAGCCGATTGCATCCACTCTTCTGCACGCTTCTGTGCGGATGCACCGCCAGACCGCACCACGTTCCGCTGCGCAATACCGGCCGCGAAAAGCGCGCGACGAAGTATCCACTGAACCCCGCCGTCTGGCCCGATCCCTGATAGATGCGGTGAGCTGGATTAAATCCAACGATCTCCCGCCTGTCTGCATGCACCTCGACGAAACCTTCCCCCGGCCTGGTGTTCGGTTCGACGAGCAGCGTCACCTCTGCATCCGGCATCGCCGTGACGCGAAGCGCGCCGGAGCGGGTGGAACCTGTCATCTCGACCCGCTCCGCGTATCGATCGAGAAGCACGGAGTAGTATGCCGGGTTCATGATCTCGCTCTGGCGCCGAAACTCCGAGGCTCGTGCCGAGGGATGGACCTGCAGAGCACCTGTGATGGGCATGAACGTCACGCTGCCATAGTCCTGCGTACAGCTTCCGCTCATCCAGTGACTTGCGCGGAATCCTGACAGCGTCCGGTCCTTGAAGTAGTAGGGTGCGATGCACTTGTCTTCCGTCGGCCGCGTCTCCGGAACCCAGTTGGTCATGGCAAAGGGCATGCCGACCATTGGAACTGTCTGTCCATCGTTGGCCGTGCCAGAGAGCAGATTGACTGACTGGAACGGGGTCTGTCCCGCCGACACTCCGCATCCGGCCAACATAAGAATCGCAAGTACCCTCTTCTTCATGTTCCAACCATTCCTGTTCCGCGTTACCTGATGGTGATCGCATGACCGGCAAGATCGGCACTCGCTTTTACCGCCTGCGCCGCTCCGCTGAGATCGTTCGCCGCCAGTGTAATCGCGTCGCATCGAGCGCCTTCCGCCGCCAGGAAGTACTTGCTGCCGCGCGGCGCCTGGCAGCCTTGTACAAAGGCATGCCGCACATCCCGCAGTACGATCATGGCTTGCGAACTGAATGGCGCATTGGCCCCGAGTCCTGCGATCACCAGATTCTCAACGTCATCGCATACGACCGCCGGCCTCGCATCGCTCTGCTCGGCGACCAACTCCACGTCGCGCAGACGAACCCCCCGAGCATGGCGCACATAGATGCCGAAGGCTGGAAGGCGGCCAAACATCCGCGACTCCGGGTACTGCTTCTCCAGTTCCGGCACTATATTGTCGGACCACGCCTCCACGCCCCGCTCGGCGGACGAGATCCGCACATCGGAGATCGAAACATCTTCAACCGGATGTTCAGGAATGCCTGTGATCGAGCTTGTGACAAGCGCGCCAGTTGCGCGAACGCCGGAGATCGAGACATCGCGCAGATGCGTCTCGGCGCTCTCCCTGCGCGCACCCAGACGCACGAAGATGGGCGTGCGCACGTTGCGCATGCTGATGTTCGAGATCAGCACGCGGTCGAGCGTTCCTCCATCCACCATCTCGATGGCAAGGCCAGCGATCACGCGCTCATTCACTGGCTCGCCGTTCGAGTGAATCACGGAGTTCGTGAAGACGATGTCGTGCATGGCTCCATGCGTCGAGGTGCCGATCTTGAAGCCATTGCAGCAGGTCGTCAGCACGCAGTTGGTGATGGTGATGTTCGCGGTCGCCCGTGTAGGTCCATAGGGATTCTCACTCTTGATGCAGATGGCGTCGTCACCGCAGGAGATATCGCAGTTGGAAACGCAGACATTGCGCGACGCCGTTATGTCGAGTCCGTCAGTGTTCGGACCGAAGATGGGATTGCGAATGCGCAGGCCGTCGAAGACGACTGTATCGCAATCGACCGGCCGCAGCGTCCAGCTGGGCGCATTCTGAATCGTGATGTTCTCGATCCTGAGATTGCGGCAGGAGACGAACTCAAGCATGGGTGACGGCCTGCGCGGCGTGGCCTTCCAGTCGAACTGCACGACATCCTTCCACATGTCTTCGGGCGGCGTCGGCGCTCGTCCGGCCGGCTTCCAGAAGCTTTGGCCCTGCCCGTCGAGGACGCCGCCGCCACAGATTCTTAC
Organism: uncultured Acidobacteriaceae bacterium; assembly: GCA_964245315.1. GTDB lineage: Bacteria > Acidobacteriota > Terriglobia > Terriglobales > Acidobacteriaceae > Edaphobacter. The sequence goes on from CAXTMK010000006.1 coordinate 44,107, forward strand.
GTCCTCCGCATCCCGCGCGAAGACCAGGTGGCGAGCATTCGCATCGCCCTCGAGCGATGGTCCGGGCTGCGGGTCGTAGTCGTTGAACTCGGTGCTGCCCAGCAGCGTTGCGCCTGCTTCGAGATGGAGCGTGATGCGGCTCCTGAGCACGATCCCCGCCGTAAGATACACGCCGGGAGGCACGTACACCATGCCGCCGCCGCCTCGAAAGGCCGCTTCGATCGCGGCCTGAAGCGCTCGCGTGTTCATCGTCTTGCCGTCGGCCACAGCCCCGAAGTCGAGTACGTTGAAGGTGCGCGCTGAATCCCCGACCGGCAGTCCGGCAGGCACGGCGAATCCAAGTGCGAGCGAGGGTAGGCCGAACAGATCGCGTCTCTGCATAACCTATCCGGCACGCTGCTGCATGGCGGCCATCAGCAGCCAATCGTCCGATTGGCGCAGGCTCAAGGTACCCGCGGACTCCGTCTCACCGGCATACTTGTTGTTCGCATAGGAAGGCTGCCTGCCGCTCCATTCGCTTCCTTCACGCTTCAGATGGGCTGCGGCGGCAATCCTGGGCGCGGCCGCGGACGCCTCGCTCGCACCGGCGAACTGCGCCAGCCAGAGCGTATTTCCATACGAGCGGCGATGCAGGCCGGCGGCGTAGTTGTCGAACGATCCGGCGGCACCGGGGCTATCCCAGTTGCCCCTGCTGAAGTATTTGACGCGCCAGATCGTGCGCGGCAGGACACCCGTATCTTCCAGCACGCCGCGATACTCGTCTTCCGTCGCCTGCGTGCATGCAATCCTGTGAGCGTCGCCCAGACGATCCGGCACCACAGCAGGCAGCACGAAGCCGGGCGCGAGCGGGTCGCGATCCAGCAACGATGTTCTGGGCCGCGTCCAGCCTCTTGCAGCCACTACCCCATTCACCAGCGACTGCTGAAGGAAGGCCTGCGCGGCAAGTTGAACACCCGCCGGATTTGTGCCGGTAATCGTGACTATCTGCGTCTCATAGGGCGTGGACACGATGCTCTGACTATGCAGAAAGGAATTCCGATCACTCTCGATGTAGCCGATGTCTCCCTGCAGGTGTCCGAAGCCGAAGACGTACAGGCCGCCGGGTGAAGGCATGGCCTCTCGTTGCCAGACGGCCGAAATCAACGAGTCTTGCGGCATGCCGACAAGCACCAGGTGGTTGAGGGCGAGTTCGTGTACGTCACCACCGGAGAGAGCGCGAGTGGCGATCGTCTTCGCGGCACCTCCATCGCTCATTGCAGTCAGCAGAGGATGTCCCGTGGCAGCAGCGATCGACTTCGCGGCTGCTGCGACAGTGGGATCTGCATCCTGCGCTGAGCAGATCAGAAGTCCACGTTGCGGAGGCGCACCGAGAGCGTATAGCGCCCTGGGAACGCTCAACGGAGTCACGGTTCCGGCTACACCGCCGGCAAGTCCGCGTAGAAAGCTGCGACGACGCATCAGGCCTCCTCCTTGAGCGCGATCAACGTGGCATCACCCGGACGTAGTGTAGCCCCGATTACCCAGTCGCCCCCGTCGCGATGCACCGGCATCGAGACATGGTCGTTTACGTTGGAGGCGGTGGCCTTTTTAGCATGAGCGGAAGCGCGTATACGAACATCTGCGGTGCGTCCCTGCTCAAGCCAATCTTCGACAACCACAAAGCTCGTCCCGCTCATGCGAAACCCATAACCGGCCGCGCCCGCAGGCAGAGTCAGCGGCATATCCAGCAGCTTCTGTAGTTGCGGCACCACTGTTCGGGCCTGCTTATCGCTCAGCCGCCCCGGCACGTTGATGATCGTCGCGTTCGGGAGCCTGAAGAGCTCCGCAGCCCCGGTGGGCAGCGCCGTCTCCTGGGTGAGTGCGACCATACGAACACCGCGCGCCTGCAGCTTCGCCAGCGTTGCAACCTCGTCTGCGCTGAAGTCTTCGAGGTTCAGGATCACCAGTGGCGCAGTTCCCTGCCATCGCGCGAGTACCCCCGCATTCGCGGCGAAGGGCATGCTGAACCCGGCCTCATGCAGCCGCTGAAACGCACGCGAAAGCGTCATCGCTTCCGGGCTTTCGGCGAATGTATTTCCAGCGGCAGTAAAGCGCACATGTTCGCCCGCATAGCGGCTCGAACTGATCACAAGTCCCGCGCCGATCGGCTCTTCCGGCGTCAGCAGACTGTGGCGTTCCTGCAACAGCCACCACTGTTGCCAGTCGTTCTCCGTCATCAGGAACGAAACCGACGCGTTCGAGTTGTAGCCGTAGGTATGCATGGAGGCGTAGCTTCCGTCCGGCCAGATGGTCGCGCGCCACGCCCGGTCATAGCAGTGGCGGCGCGAAGATTCCGTAGTCCCCACTGGCGCGTGCCACATCGGGTTGCTCAGGTTCGAGGAATCATAACCCCACTGCAGCAGCGTGTTCATCTTCCACACCGGGTTGTGCGCAAGCTCGCTCAACTGCCGCCCGGTGGTCGCCGGAATGTTGTTGTGCTCCATCCCCCAGGTGGAGTCGTCGCTCATCCCGCGAATGGTGTGCGAGAGCTCTTCGCCGGCCGCTCCGGCAACCATCGGCACGCCCTGCGACGACAGCACAACGTCCTTACCTGCGGCCTTGAACGATTCGCGCAGCAGCCGCACATTATCGACATACTGTTGCAGCTGATAAGCCTGCCACTCATCCTCATGCTGCGTGTGGATCTCCTTCGCGATCTCTGTGCGGGTACGACCGGTCAGTCCAGGCTTGCCGCCGGCGCGCAGGTGATCGTCGAACGCCACGAAGTCGCCCCAGCTATGCAGCGTCGAAAGGTCCGGCCCGGCGTTCCAGCGATCGGACTGTCCTAGAAACGCTGTGTCGGATTTCTTCCAGTTCGCCTGCGCCTTCATCTTCGCGATGAAGTTCGGAATGGCCTCGCTGTACAGGCCGACGCCACTGTTGAAGTGTCTCCAGGGCGTGATGTAGTGGCCCATGGTGACCTCGGTCAGATACAACCGATTCGCCTGGCTGCGCGCATTCGCGCCGATCTCGTTGAACTGGTGCGCATGGCACCAGATGACATCATCCGGCTGTCCCCAGCCGCCTTTCAGCTCCTGCGTGCCGGTACCCAGGGGGATCGCGTCGCGGAACCCGCGCGACACGATCAGCCCAAGCGAGGGCACGTCCCTGGGCCGCAGATCAGTGCGAGGCAGCAGAGGCTTCGGCGGCTTCATCGCCAGCACAGAGGCCGAGCCTGTTACCGCGGCGAAACGCGCCTCCACGCGATAGAAGCGCGGGCCTGACTGCTCTGGAGAAAGCACAAAGGCAATCTTCATCGACTCACGCGCGCCGGCTTTCAGTGAGAGTTCCCTGGTTCCGAGCGGTGTCTCCTTACCGGACTGCCCATCGACGAGCACCACATTTATCGTTCCGCTCGCCGGCGGTGCAGGATCGCCGCTCCAGCCCTCCAGGCGCACCTCACCCAGCGTCATGCCGTTGATCTTCTTTTTCGCGGGCTTCTGCGAGAGCCGCAGCGTCACCTTCGTCGCCTGCGCGGGCGCAAAGCTAAGCCGCGCCTGCCCAAAGCCGCTGATGAAGTCTGCATCCAGCACGCCCGACGAAGCAACTTTCCTGCCGTCGAGTTCGACCGAACCCGCACCGGGATTCATCTCCTGCTTCTCGCCATCCGAGCCCAGCAGCACCACGCCCGTCAGCGTAACCGGATGTGCAAACGTAAAGCTCAGGACGTTGTCTCCGGCGGCGCCCATCCACGCGCCATGCCCCTCAACGCCGTCAGAGGTGCCTTTGAACGCGATGGTCGCGTGGTCGTTCAGCGCCTCGACCGATGCATTGGCCGGATTGTTCTCATCGACGATGCGGGCAAGCGGCGCAAGGTTCGTCAGCCCATTCGTCACTACAACCTCGGCCTCCACGCTGCCGCCAGGCGGATACGAGTAGGCCGAGACCTGCGCGCCCATCCTCTGGTCGAAGAGCGGCAACGAATCAAGCCCCGGAGCATGGAACGGATACTGCCATCCCGACAGATTGTTCGTGCTGACCGCGACCCGCACCGGCGACCGAAAATCCAGCGCCATCCGCCGCTGCACCAGCAGGTTCGAGCCATCGCCTGATAGCAGGCCCACCCGAAGCTGGAAGGCGTCTGCTGCATCGAGCGACTGGTAGTTCGTCGTGGAAGGCCGCGGCAAAGGCATCTCGACCGTCAGGATGCCCTTCGCGGGTATCTTGACCGCCTGGTGCAGCTCGCCCGTCTCTTCTCCCAGCAGCGAACCCTCCCAGGTCGAGGCACGTGCGATCAACTGCACCCCTGCAGTCGCATCGGAAGGATTCTTCAGGTTGAGACGGACGGCATGACCGACGGTCTCCAGAGACAACTCAGGTTTCGGCGCGGAGTCGGCGCCCGCGGTCTGCAACGTGCTTCCTCCCAGCCAGGAGAGCACTGCCGCCCAGAACTTCGGGCCGCCCGCCCACCCATCGAGCGCATGGCCAGTCGAGGCAAATACAGCAACCCGTCCTGCGCCATAAAGACCCGTCAGCAGCAGAGGAGACGCGAAGATATCGTCGCCACGCACACGTACAATCCGTTCGCGATTGAGCAGCGACTTCGACCAGAAGTCATCGTTCGGTCCGACGACCGTGTCCTTTAGGTGCTGGATAGGACGCCTGAAGCGTTCGTACTTCGCCTGACCGCGCTCCGTCGCAGCCAAAGGCCGAATGGCATAGTGGAAAGGCAGCACGAGTCCCTTCGCCTCATCCGCGGCGAACATTGCCTTATCGAACGACACTGCATCAATGCGGCCCGGCAGAGCATCGTCGTCGAAGTGCGTCTGTGTCTCGAATCCGCTGATAGGCGAGAGGAACGAGAGCTTCATCGGGCTTGTACCGGGGTTGCGGTCCAGCGTCAGCAGCAGACTGGCCCCCAATCGAATGCGTTCACCCAGAGCGGCCGCCTGCTGATCGCTCAGTTCACCCTGACCGCCGCTACACTCCCACACGATCACATCGCCGGTAAGCGGACCTGCAGAGTCGATTTTGAGACCAGCGAGCCCGCAGGCAGCCTTGAGCGCAGGTGCGGAGGCAAGATTGGTTGAAAAGCGGCGGGCCGTGCCGGTCGCAGCATCTCGAATGTTCGACTTCGCGCGACCGTCCATGGGTAATGCGGCTCCAGACGAGACAAGGATCCTGCCAAGTGGAAAGGATTCCACAAAAGCCACCTTCCTGCTCTCAAAACTACGTCAGACCGTCGACCACTGTCAAACGAAGATGCCCATCGAGATCGAAGGGGGAAGGTATGGCTGAGCTGTACGGGCAACACGTTTGTTGCGCAGCGCCGCCCGCATGGTATCGTTTCCCCAGGAGTGCTAGTCATGTTGGCCCCGAGGCTGATCCCTTGAACCTCTTCTTCCGCCTTTCACTCTGCATGCTTTCCGTACTCAGCTGTTGCCTGGCCGCCGCGCACGCCCAGACGGACGTGCAGACGCTGAAGCTACAGGCGCGCATCGTTGTGCTGGATGTTGTGGTGACCGACAAGTCCGGTCATGTGGTCAACAACCTGACCAAAGACGACTTCACGATTCTGGAGAACGGTACTCAGCAGACCATACGATCGTTCGAATCGCCTGAGAAGCATATGCTTCCGCCCGATCTGAACATCGACTCGACAGCCGACCTGGACAGGAAAGACCCCGACGCACCCATCGACGTAATCGTCCTCGACGAGTTCAACACGCGCTTTACCGACATGGACTACGCGCGCTACTCCATCAGGAAGTACATCGCGGCCCAGCCAAAGAAACTGACCCAACCGACAGAACTGGTCGCGGTGAGCAACCAGAAGTTCGAGGTACTGCACGACTACACGCAGGATGGCGACGCCCTCATCGCCGCCATGAACAAGCACCTTTCCATCTACCCCTGGGACCTGGTCAACAACCGTACCGGCCGCGGCACCCTCGACCGGCTGGCCGTATCGCTGGGCGCGCTCGAACAAGTGGCACAGGCTACCAGCGGCCACCCCGGGCACAAGAACCTGCTCTGGGTCGGGCATGGCTTTCCCGGCATCAACACCGTCGATCTCACTCCCGAACAGACCTCCAGCATAACCGGCGCCATTCAGAGAGCGCTCGACATGCTGCGCGACGCCCGCATCACGCTCTACACCATCGATCCCACCATGATGAGCGTGGCCACCAGCGACATCACTGCCGAGACCGATAACGAAGCCGAAGACGATACCGGCCAGGATCCCTTCGCGTCGGGTGTCTCGTTCGGCGGGCTGGCTGCGGCCACCGGAGGCAAAGCCTACAAGTCGCGCAACGATGTCGACCGCGAGATCGGCACCAGCGTGCGCGACGGCAGCAACTTCTACACCATGTCGTATAGCCCTTCCGGCGACAGCAACGCCGCGGCGGCATTCCGGAAAATCAAAATTAAGCTGAACCAGCGCGGCCTGCTGGCAACCACACGCAGCGGCTACTACTCGCAGCCGGCCGAGACCAACGCGGCCATGGCGCATAATCAGAAGGCGTTCGACATCACCAGTGCGGCCTCCACTACCCTGACCTACGACGGGCTGGCGATTGAGGCCACCCGCATCGCCGGCGACCCTGCCAGCTTCATGCTCAGCATCGGCCAGCGCGGCCTCACCTACAAGGACTCGCCCGACGGCAGGCGCAGTGCCGAACTTGTGATCGAAACCGTCAGCTTCGGCGCGAAGAACAAGTTCCTTGCGCGCACGCTCGACGGAGTCACGATTCGCGACGCGACGGTGCAAGGTCAGCCCGCTGCGTCGGACGCGGCCAAGGTGAAGGCAACCGCGAAGATGCCGCCCGGCACCGTGCGTCTTCGCTTCGTCGTGCGCGATGCCGGAAGCGGACACATCGGTACCGCGGACCTCACCATGCCATGATCAAGATCGCTATCCCCTTGCGCCTGTGCTACACGTTGCATGCATCCGCTCAGACACGTTGATAGCAGTAATCCTGAGGGGGCGGCAAGGCCGCGGCGGCGGCGGCGGACATCGTCATCGTGCTCGAAACCTGTGGGCCGGTGACCATGCCGTGGGCAAGCTGCGTCACGGGCATCCTGGAGCGTGGTATCCGGCAACGGTCTGCGCGACACCACCCGAGAGCGGCATCGCGCATAGCAGCGTAACCATCGGGAAGTTGGCTGCAAGTCTCCGCATCAGATAATGCCAGCGCTCTACGGTTCCGTGGCCAGAACTCCGGCTGAGATCTGGGGCCAGACCGGCGTTCCCGGGCCGAAGATCTGCACGACCAGACCGGGGACCGAGCTCGCGACCCATATTGCGCCCGAGCTATCCACGATGGCATGCCGCGGATAGTTGAACTCCTCAAGGTTGGCTGTGATCGGCGGCGTCTGCGAGTTCGTCGTCGCGCTGCAATAGGTAAATCCCGGTGGGATGTAGCACGCGTTCAGGTACGTCTTCAGGCCTCCGTACTGCGTGTTATAGCCCTGAATACGCTCATTACCCACATCCGGTACCCATGCCACGCTGGCTCCGTCGAAAGCCGGCCGGTACGAGGCTGTCCCCGAGGTCGTGATCGACGCACCATCGATCAGCCCCAGGCTCGTGCCGCTCCCGGTCGCGGTCACCGGATTGAGCCCGGCCGCCGCCGTCGCCGCCGTTATCCACCCCACCCCTGAAGAGTCGATCGCAAGGCCGTAGCTTGTCGTACCTGAATTCAACGCGTTCGAGACCAGGCTTGTCCCGTAAGCCGGTACGAGCGCGGTACCGGTGTTTGGAAAGACCAGGGCAGTGGAGGTTGTGCTTGTTGAGTATCCCGCAGCCCAGATGTTCTGCGCCTGATCGACCGCGATGCCACGAATGCCCAGCGCCGATTGCGGCGGCGATGTGAATGTCGCCGACGCGTAACTGTTCGCGGCAACCAGCTCGTTGATGTTCGTAATCCCGCCCGAGGTGCTGCTGTACCAGATGTTGTTCTGCTTATCCACGGCCACGCCGAACGCACCGCCAACCGCAGCCGGATATACGTTGGTAAGGCTGCCATCGATGGCCGAGTACTCTATCAGCGCGGAGGGCGGTGTCGCCGTGGGTGTCGTACCGCCGTTTGCGGTCCAAAGGTGTCCAACGTTGTCCGTTGCCAGATAGTTAAGCTTCAGATAAGTCGTCTGCGGCGCCTGCGTAAAGAGGTTGGTGCCATCGCTTTTGTATCCCACCACATACATCACGGTTGGACTTCCCGAATCACCCACCAGCGCGAAGATGTCGTCATTTGCATCCAGCGCCACATCCAAAGGATACCCGTGCGGGTAGCTGGTTTGCGATGCGGGAACCGCTCCTAACTGCTGCTGCGGGTAAGCGATCGACACCGCGAAGTCCGGCGGCGCAGCCGTCAGCGCAGGCTGGAATGCGGCGCTTGCCGTAGACGTGTTGTAAAGGTTGGTGGTCGAAGTGCGCGGAAAGTTCGCCAGATTCAGCATCGCCTGAAAGGTATTCGTCGGGACGTTGGACGCATAGCCGTATGCGATCGCCGTCGGCGTTGCGCCGGGCGTGATCGTAAGATAGCTGAAGAGATTTCCGCAGGTCGATTTATCACCCGCGACTCCGCCGGTCGAGTTCACGCACGTCTGCAGGATGTTTCCCAGGCTGTTGATCAGCCGCGTCGGAACCAGTCCGGTTCCAGTCACCGTGTTCAGATTCGAAACCCCGCCGTTGGCGAGATTGAGCGCATTCCTGAAGGCGTGGCTCAGGCCGGCGGCGCTGGTTGACGTGCCCCTGCCATCCAGAAGCGGCCCGGAGTTGTTCGTAGCGCTGGTGCTGATGTTGATCGTCGTGCCGTTCATTGTGGCAAACGGAGCCAGCGCGAACGCGCCCGCCACGGTGGTGAGTTCGTTGATGATGGTAAAGGTCGACGAAGTAAGGCTCTCGCACCGTCCGATCGCCGCAAACAGCACGATGTTCGGATTCGCCGTGAACGCACCTGAATTGCCGCCCACGGAAGTGAGATAAGCCTGTGCGCCGGCCGGACAGGTATAGGTCTTGCCGGCGAAGCTGAAGCCGCCGGACGCGTCGGTGGGCGCGTCGGCTGCCGCCAGCAGTGTTGCCGGCTGGCCGTAGCCTGCGCTGGTGGTCGCGTACAGGCTGACGATCGCGCCGGCAATCGGCGTCTCGCCTCCATGCACCGCGCCACCGCTCGCAGCCGCCGAACTCGACGCGGATGAGATTGGTGAGCTCTGCATGGAGCATCCCGAGAGCATAAGCGAGACGGATCCAACACCGGCGGCGAGTGCGCTCCACACGCTGTGTCGGATGAACCTTAGACTGATGTGAGTTTGAGGCGACAAGGGAGCATCCTCCTTAGCAAGGTCCTGCGAAGCGAGTTACGGGAAGAAGACGTACACTGCCCGCCCAGATATGGAAACGATTCCGCAACGGATAGTAGCATGACCCGCCGGCAACTTTCCACACCTGATTTCAAGACCGCAAACAGAAGTACCCCAAACTCGTCGCACAGTCGCGAGCACGGGGCACCCGGATTGCAATAGTGCTACGGATCGACGACCTGGATCTGCGCCGGAGCGTTCGCTCTGAGCTGTCTGCCCGCCGGGCGACTACCCGGAACGCTTCCCGATCTGCTGGCAGGACTACTAAGCGGCATCTCCCGGTTTGGCAAGCGTTCCTGAGAAAATCTCAGGCCGCCCTACCGCAGGTCTACCGTCCGTTCTCCCTGGTAGTGCATGATGTGGTAATAAGCCTGCCAGTCGCGCGGAAAGATCGGCAGCGGCATGTCTATCAACGGATCGTCAAGAAACCTGGCAAACAGCTTCACGAACTCCTGCGTGCTGTTAATATTCGTCAGCCAGTCCCCGCGATACCAGTCCTTCCACTTGCCGTACTCCGCGTCCGTCTCCGCCTTATGAATCGCGTCGAAGGATTCCAGCGCTCGCGTCAGCGCCTCGTGCGCCGCCTGCTTCTGTCCCTTGTCGTTGTCCAGGATGGCCTGCGAAACCAGCGTGAGGATTCGGTTGCTCTCACGGTTGATCGCAATCATCGCCAGCACCTGCGCATGGAAGAACGGCCTGCGCTGCGGATCGACTAAGGTCTCCGCCTTGATCGCCTTATCCCACACCGCATCCCAGCGCGGCTGCGCGTCGGCGCACAACTTCGCTTCCCTGGCTGCGGTTGCGCGCACCCAGTCCTTCTGCGACCCCTTGCCCGGAACGCCCTGAATCCGCGGCGGATCCCACTTCGGAGCCTGTCCCGGAACAAAGTACAGCGGAGCATCCGTCATGTAGATCTGCATCATCTGAACCGCTTCCTGGTGATAGAGCTGATCTCCATATTCAAGTGGCTCCGGACCAAAGTGCACCGGCGCCGCAAAGTACTCCTTGTACACCTCCGTCAGCGCCGGAGCCGCTCTTTCCCCAAATTCGTCCGTCGCCCACTGCCTGTAATATCCATCGGCTCCGCCCGCCAGCGAGCCATGCCAGGCGATCTCCATCGCCGCCTTTGCCGTCATCAGTACCGGCCGGATGTCGCTCGTATTCACCAGCACAAACTGGGTTGCGCCCGCCTTGCTGTAGCGGCCAAGCTCCGTCACAATGCGGCCCACCGGAACCATCTCCGTTAATTGATTGGAGCGGCTGTTCATCATCGCGACATGATAGTAAACACCCTGTCCGGCGGCCACCTTGCCTTTATCCTGCGGGAATCCATAGCCGTTGTCGGCCCAGACCGGGATCGCGTCCGCAGGCAGCTTCAGATAGCCGTCCTGCGCCAATTTCGCGCCCTCCGACCATAGATCCGTGATGAACCTGGCATCCGGATGCGCCGCCCGCACGATACGCATCTGGTCGGCGATAGCCTTGCTGATCAGCTCGCCAAGCGCCTTATCATTGCCATTCACGCCTGGGTCCATGGCGGCGTACGTCACATCCGACAGACCGCGCAATCCAACCGTCCAGAGCACCTCCTGATCCCCATATGCCGCGACGGAGTTCTTCCAGGCCCGCTCCAGAATCTCCGGATGCGTGGTGTAGTTGTATACGACATCCTTCGGCCAGCGCGCCACGTTCACACCCAGCGGCGTGGCATGATGTTGATTCAGGATGAGGCCGCGCTTCCCTGCCAGCCTGACCTGCGGATCGTCAGGAAAGATCCAGCTTCCCGGCACCACAACGTTGCCCTTCAGGCGCAGGATCGTTTCGTAAACCTTGTTCATCACATCCAGCGCGATGCCGCTCTTGTCCTTGTCTCCGGGCGCCCAGCCGGTCAGCAGGTCTTCGTCATTCAGGAAGAATCCGCGATAGTGGAAAGCCGGCGCGGGAAACACCTTGTTCAACGACGCTGCGATCTCGATGCGATCCCGCCGGCTCGGCTCCTGATCGGTCCAGTAGTACATCGGATCGACGCCCAGGTAGTCCTCGGAAAACTGATACACGGCATACATGGTCCCGCGCATGTCCGGCCCGCTCAATACGATCTCGCTCAAGCCGCTCTTTGCTCGCAGCGCGGAGATCGAAAACGACTCCGGAGCACCGGCCTGCGGCTGCCGCACCGCCGCAGGCATATCGGACCGCAGTCCTATGACGATCGTCGAAGTCCCCGCATCTTCTTCGCGTGACACGATGGCAGGTCTTGCGCCCAGTACCTTCTCGAGATCGTTCGCCAGGTCGTTGGCCGACTCCCGCACCGGTCCCGGCGACTGCGGCAGGCAAAGTATTGTCGTGTGGCGGTCGACCATAATGGGATCGTTTCCATTCGCGCCAGCGGAAGATTGGCCGTCCGCGGCCAGGATCAACCCCGCCGCCAGCAGCAGGATGGCAAAGCGGCTAAGGTATTTCTCTGTTGCTTTCAACGTTGCGTCGAACATTTCGTCTCCATCATTGCGTTTAAAGTTGTGGAAGGACCATCGACAGCGATTATCGTTCCTGCGACCCGTTATGGCAAAGGGACCGTTTCCATCTGATCCTCTGACTTATGCTGCGAGCAATGTACTATCGCTTAAACGAGGTGACCGACGAACGTGGCAGCGAACCCCAAAAGCGCAAACTCCATACCGACTCTCGTGGAGGTCGCGAAGTTGGCAGGGGTCGGCCTCGGGACCGCATCGCGTGCGCTCAGCGGCGAAGGCTACGTCAAGAAGGACACCTCGGATCGTGTCCGCAAGGCAATCGAGCAGCTCGGATACCAGCCAAATGAAGTAGCCCGCGGCCTCAAGACGAAGAAGACCAATGCCATCGGCCTCGTGATACCCGACATTGGTGGACCGTTCATGGCCGATTGCGTTCGAGCCATCCAGAAGGTGCTGCGCGGCAGCAATTACATGACCCTCATCGCATTCACCGACGGCGATGAATCCATCGAAGCCAAGGAGATCGACTATCTCCTGCGCCGCCGCATCGACGGGCTCATTCTCGTTCCGGCCAACGGCGAAGCCGCGCACCTGCAGTCTTCGCGGCTGAAGCAGATCCCTGTAGTCGCCTTCGATCAGGAGATCCATGAGGGCTTCGACGCCGTGCTCATCAAGAACCGGCAGATGGCCAGCGAGGCCGTGCGCCACCTCATCGGACATGGCCACACCCGCATCGCCTGCCTCGGCATCAACCGCCACCTTACCTCCATCCAGCGCCGCATCGAGGGTTACGAAGCAACGATGAAGCAAGCTGGTTTGAAGCCGCTGCTCGGCGTTGTCAGCCCGGAAAACCACGAGATCGCGGCCCAGTTGGACGCATGGTTCAAGCTGAAGTCGCCGCCAACCGCCATCTTCAGCCTCAACGAGCTCACATCGCTGCAAACGGTCGAGGCTCTGCTGGAACGCGGCCTCAAGATGCCCGATCAGGTGGCTTTCATAGGCTTTGACGATATTCAGCTGGGCCCTTTTCTGAATCCACCGCTTTCCGCAGTGATCCAGCCGGCAGCAGAGATCGGGGAATGCGTCGCAACCCGCCTTCTCGAACGTATCGCGGCCCACAACGACCTTCCGCAGAGCAACATCAAACTTGACTCACAGCTTGTCCTTCGAGGGTCCTGCGGATGCGAAGTCCACTCACCAAAGTCTCTGAAGTGAAGCCGCGGTAGACGCCTCGGCAGGCATGCGATGCATCCACCTTCCTCCAGAACGAACGAACCAATGAGCCTGCGGGCGGCGTTTTCGCTGGTACTGCTTCTCTTCTTCTCCTGGGGATTTCTGACCGCGCTCAACGACGTCCTTGTAACCGACTTTCGTGCGCTCTTCTCGCTCTCCTATCGTTCCGCGACACTTGTGCAGTTCACGTTCTTCCTTAGCTGCTTCGTAGCATCCTTTCCCTGTGGCAGTCTGGTAGGGCGGCTCGGACACAAAGCCACCATGCTCGCCGGATTGGCCGGAATGTGTCTCGGCGCAGTATGCTTCGTTGCGGCTTCGACAACAGCGCACTTTATCACCTTCCTTCTGGCCATCGTCGTCATGGCATTCGGAAGCACCGCCCTGCAGACCGCCGCCGGGCCCTACGTCTCGCTGATGCGGCCTGAAGCATCCGGGGCCTCCCAATTCAGCCTCGCGCTCGCGGTCAATTCCATGGGAGCAATGCTGGCCCCGGCATTCGGAGCCCTCTTCCTGCTGCGTCGTGCGGGTCCGCTCAGCCCGCATTCGCTGGGCCTGCCGTTTGCAGCCATCGCGGTCGGACTGTTCGGCCTCTGCATCGTAGTATCTCGATCCCGCCTGCCCCCGCTCGCAAATACTGTTTCATCGTCTTCAGGCAGCAGCTATGCCTCCCTGCTGCGGCAGCCGCGATTCGTCTTCGGAGTAGGCGCGATGCTGCTCTACGCGGGGGCGGAGATTGCCATCGGCAGCCTCCTGATCAACTTCCTCGGCCAAAAAGAAATTCTGCAGATGCCCGCCCACTCGGCTGCGTGGTTGACATCAATCTACTGGGGCGGAAGCATGACGGGCCGCCTGCTGGGCTGGGCCTTGCTCAAACGAGTCTCATCGTCGAAACTGCTCGCTCTGGTCGCCACCGCCGCTGCGCTGCTGGTGTTGGGCGCCGTTCTGTTCTCGGGCGCGCCGGCTGCCGCTTGCCTGCTGGCCGTCGGTCTCGCGAACTCGGTGATGGTGCCTATCCTCTACAACCTCTCCATCGCCGATCTGGGCCCGAACACAGGAAAGGGCGCGGGCATGTTAGTCGCAGCGCTCATTGGCGGAGCGGCCATCCCCCTGGCCCAGGGTGCGATCGCCGATCGCGTAGGGCTGCATCACTCCTTCGTTCTTCCGGCCCTTTGCTACGTTCCCATCGCAATCTACGCCATCGCGGTGCAACGCCCACATCCGCTTGAATCCGCGAGCCAAGGCTAAGAGTCGTGCTCGGCTGGGACATGGCCGCGAAGCGCTCCGTAGAATCTGGAAACGATCCCGCTTGGTTCCGGAGAGTTCCATATGCGCATACGCAGTTTGTCCTCATGGATCACTTCCCTCGTGCTCTGATCCCTGTTTGGATCAGCCGCGAGTTCATTCGCGCAGAGCACTCCACTCGCTGCTACACCCTGGACGGTCGAGTCTCTGGCCGAGGCCGCGGGCATGTCTGGCTCCGCATTCGCGGCACGTTTCAAAGAGCTGCCAGGACAGACGCCGCTGGAATATGTGACTGGGTGGCGTATGCAGAAGGCGATGCAGTTACTCGAAGCGCGTGATAAAAAGCTCATCGATGTCGCTCGGTTGGTCGGTTATGAGTCTGACGCGGCGTTTAGTAAGGCGTTCAAACGAGTTGCCGGGGCCACACAGGTGAATACATCAAACGTGGTTTTGAAGGCCGCAGTGATGCCGGAGCAGCAGAAGCTTCTTGAAGCGGAGGATTCTGACCTGGTGCCGGGCTCAGGTCCCAAAGAGCCTCACCTTCGCGAATGAAACCGTTTCTCGTATCCAGGATCCAAGGCAAGGCTTTTGGCCTCAAAAGCTGAGGTTGACCTGGAGTGTGATCCGTCGGACAGCGTTCGCCGAAGCCTGAAAACCACTCTGGAGGGAGGTGAACTGGCCGAAGCGCGAGCTGTTGAGGCTGCCGACAGGAGGAGCGTAGGGAACCTCGTTGAAGAGGTTCGACGCCTGAGCGCCGACGGTCAGGCTGTATTTCCGGCCGGAGTTTCCGCCGCCACCGCCAGGGCCGCCACCGCCAGGGCCGCCGGGGCCGCCGCCGCCCGGCCGTCCACCACCACCACCACCACCCGGACCTCCCGGGCCACCAGGACCTCCGGGGAATCCGCCGGGACCACCTTGATTCTGGCGAGCGCGGGCTTCAGCAGCAAGAGCAGCTTCGGTTTTGGGGCCGAAGCCAAAGGTGCGGGCGAGACGAAGATTGAAGCTTGCGCTGGCGGGGCCGGTGCAGTAGTTCACCGGAATAGGCTTGTAGGCGGCACCCACGGCGGGACTGTAGAACGTGGAGGCAACGCTGCAGTTGGCGGAGTTGGCGCCGGGCAGGAAAGCGGGACGGTCGTTGAACTGCGAGTCGTTGTTCTCGTCGATACCGGTGGTTATGTTGTAGGGTGAGCCTGAGTTGGCCGAGATGAAAGGGCTGGCGGAGAGCTTCCCGGGAAGCGGAATGCTGCCGCCGACAATGAGGCGGTTGCGCACGGCGAAGGCGGCGCGGCCGTAGTCAACGTGCGTGTTGTAGGGGTTGGTGACGTTGCTGATGTTGGAGTTGGCCCAGCTGGCGGCGTAAAAGCCGAAGAGCGTGATCCCTTTGGTCGAGCGCACGTTGAAGTTGGTGTTGATCTGGTTTTGGCGGAAGACGCCGCCGGACGAGTAGTTGAAGTCAAGTTGCTGGGTTGCGGGCGAAGGAAAGTCGCGAAGCAGAAGCTGATGAACGCCCTGAGCGTTCAGATAAGTGGAAGAGATGCTGGCGAATCGACCAAGCTGCTGCTCGATGGTGAAAGCGGACTGGATGGTATACGCGCTGCGCAGGCTGGGAGCCTGGCTGTATATGCTGACGAGTCCGGAGGGCGAACTGGCGGTGGGACAGGCGGCGCTGGGACCGGTTGCCGTAGGCTGGCAAGCGGTGGATGGATTCAGGAATACGCCGTTTACCTGGTTGCTTCCGTTGTTCTGGGCGTCGTTGACGATATTGCCCAGTTGGAAGCGATTGAAGAAGATGCCGAAGCCGCCGCGTACGACCGTGGTGGGAGCCTTTCCCCCGGCGCGGGGGATGCCGTAGGCGATGGAGATTCGCGGCGCGAGATCGTGCGAACTGCTGATGGCGTTTTGCGCTTCGAGACGGAGACCGTAGCTGATGGTGAGGTTGCTTTTGGCCTTCCAGTCGTCTTCGAGGTAGTCGCCTACGTCGGTTTCGCGGCCGGTGACGGTGAGGGCGGTAATCCTGGGGACATTGAACTGGCTGGCGACGCCGCACTGGTAGGAGGAGACGCCTGCTGCGGCGCAGGGCGTGGTGGCTGCGACTCCACCGCAGGCTGCGGGCTTATTGGCAACGGCAATCGCCGGATCGGAGCAGGGGTCCAGCAGGTACGAGTAGGTGAAGCTTCCGTTGGCGCCGGAATTTGAACTGATGGATTCGCCGGAGGTGCGCAGGCGGCCGCCGAGGCGGATAAAGTTTTTGCTGAGTGCGATGGAGAGGTAGTTCTGTACCTCAATGTGATCGCCGGAGGTGGAGTTGATGTTGCCGCCGCCAGCGCCGCCAGCGGTGAAGATGCCCTGAACGTTCAGGGAAGGCGCGGTGCTGATAGGCATGGAGCTGGCGCCGGTATGCTGGTACTCGAATCGGGTCTCGTCGATGACCCTGGAGCTGACGATCTGAGTGTCGCTTAGCTGGATGTCGTGCTCGTCGTTCGAGGAGCTGGCGCCGGTGGTGGGCAGGGCGATGCCGGAGCCGTTCGAGGTGGAGCTGTTGTGGAAGTACTGGTAGCGTGCGGTAAGGGTGTTGCGCTCGCTCAGGGCGATGTCGAGTCGCGGGCTGATGTCCCAGCGCTTTTGTGGGTTGGGGGCGGCGCGTGCGACGGTCGGGAACGGATT
Source organism: uncultured Acidobacteriaceae bacterium (assembly GCA_964245315.1). Classification (GTDB taxonomy): domain Bacteria; phylum Acidobacteriota; class Terriglobia; order Terriglobales; family Acidobacteriaceae; genus Edaphobacter. The sequence goes on from CAXTMK010000006.1 coordinate 61,062, forward strand.
GCTGGAGCAGGTTAGCGTGCCGGGAGAGCAGACGGTTGTGGAGGCAGGGGAGCTGGAAAAGATCGCGGTTGGATTGATGATGTTGTTGTTCTGGATGTCGCGATAGGAGCCGGACGCGGAGAAAGACATGCCGGAGCGGATGGCTCCGGTGAGGCTGCCCAGGAGGAACAGGGTGTGGTAGTCGGGCTGGCTGTTGGCTCCGCCAAGGAAAGGAGTTGATGTGTTGAAAATTTTGTCGTTGTACTGAGTGCTGACTGTTCCATGCAGTTTGTCGGTGCCGGGCTTCGTGAAGACCTCGATACGGCCGTAGCCGAGCTGGTCGTACTGGGCTGAGAAGGGATTCTGGTTTATGCGTATCTCGCGAATGGAGGATTTAGGCGGAAGGGTGCCGCCGGTGAATCCGTCGATGTAAATCTGGCCCCCGTTTGGTCCTGCGGCGGGACCGGCGAGGGCGGTCAGCTCGGACTGGAGTTCGTCGGGGTCGTCGGATAGCGCGTCGAGGGCCTTTCCACTAATGACCGTAGCACTGGCGTTGTTTTCAGGGTCGACGCTGACGGTGGTTCCCGTGGCGGTGACGGTGGTGGCGTCGGTCTCGGTCTGGATGGCGAGCTTGACGTCAAGGGTGAGGTTAGCACTGGAGGCGATGGCCATGCTCCGCCGGACGAACGTCGCGAAGCCGTTGGCGGTCACGGTCATGGAGTAGCTTCCAGGAGCGACCGCGCGAAAGGCATAGCTACCATCGGTTTTGGAGGTGGTGACCTGGGCGGGGCCTTTGGCGGAAGTCAGTGTGATGGTGGCATTGGGGACGAGGGCGGCGTCGGGGTCGGTGACTGAGCCATGGACTGCGGCGCTCGTCGGCGTCGGCGCGGGTTGCTGGGCTAACGCGTGCGGGCTGAGGGCGCCGGCGAGACTAAAAAGGATGGTTACGAAACGCGCTTTTACCGACATGTTCACCTCGAATGACGTTTACTCTCGTTAGCAGAATTCATTTATAGCAACGATGCGGTAATAAAGCGTAAAGACGCGTAACGAAATGTCACGGCGCAGGTGACATTTCGTTACCTTCAGTTAGGTTTTTCGCGGAACTGGAAGAGTAGCCTTTAGGAAGCGAGTTATGAACACCATCCTGCTTATCGAAGACGACATCGACCTGTGCGCAATGCTGAAGGACTATCTCGGGCGCCATGGCTTCAGCGTGATCGCGACGCATAACGGGGAGGTGGGTCTGCGCGAGGCGCTGACGGGACGGTTCGCAATGGTGCTGCTCGATGTGATGTTGCCGGGGCTGGACGGCTTCGAGGTGCTGCGAAGGCTGCGTTCGTCGTCGTCGGTCAGCGTGCTGTTGCTGACTGCGCGAGGCGAGGATGTAGACCGAATCGTGGGGCTCGAGATCGGGGCGGACGATTATCTTCCGAAACCATTCAATCCGCGCGAGCTGTTGGCGCGCATCCGGGCGGTCATGCGGCGGCGCACTGGAGCGGAAACGCTACCTTCGGGCCCGCAGCAAAATGCGGCGGTGAGCCTGATGGGTCTCGAACTGAACGTCTCGGCACGGACTGTTCTGTACCACGGAGCGGCGCTGGACCTGACGGCGGTGGAGTTCAACTTATTGCAGATGCTGATGCAGTGCGCGGGGTCCGTGGTGGATCGAGAGAAGCTTACGGAACACAGCCTGGGAAGAAAGCTGAATGCATTCGACAGGAGTTTGGATATGCACGTCAGCCGGTTGCGCCGGAAACTGGACGAGGCGGGGAACCTGGGCGATCTGGTGATGACCATTCGCGGGACGGGGTATCAGCTTGCGATCCGGAACGAACGCGCGCCGGGCGAGGAGTAGCGAGATGCGAGGACTGTTCACGAAGATCTTTCTTTGCTTTTGGATTTCGCAGAGCCTGACATTTGTGATTTCAACGATCTTGATCGTGCGGCATCAGTTTCGGCCGGACCTCGGCTTCGATGCATTCAATGCAACCTTCGCCGCGGAAGCGACGACTGCCGCGGCCGTTTTCGAGCGGTCCGGGTGCAGCGGGCTGCAGGCCTACGCGGACCAGGTTCATCAGACTTTGTATCTTGCCGACTCGTCGCTGCAGGTCAGGTGCTCGCCGGAAAAAGCGCCGGAGTACAAGGCCTTTCTGAGCAACCCGGAGCCTTCCCGCGACGTGCAGTCGAAAGATAACGGTCAAACTTACCTCTGGAGCAGGAATGTTCCTTCAAGGGAGGGGAATAAGTATGTGTTCCTGTTAGTCCGTGCAAACCGTCCGAACCACGAGAGTTGGGTGCATGATCTCTGGCATTTCTCCTTTCCGCAACTGCCAGTGGGGATCGTGATTTTTGGCGCGTCGACGTTTGTGCTGGCACTGATGCTCACGCGCCCGATCGGAAGACTCCGGGCCGCGGCGGGCGATCTGGCGAAGGGAAAATTGCATGTGCGGGTATCGCAGGCGGATAACCCGCTGCTTGGAGGGGACGAGATACAGGGTCTGATCCAAGACTTCAACCACATGGCGGCACGGCTGGAGTCACTGATGGGCTCGCAGAAGCTGCTGCTGCGGGATGTCTCGCATGAATTGCGGACACCATTGACCAGGCTATACGTGACGCTGGAGTTAGCGCGAGAGGATGCGCCGGCGTCGATGACCAATCACCTGGCGCGCATAGAACGCGAAGCGGCGTGCCTGACGCAGTTGATCGAGCAGCTATTGAGGCTTTCATCGCTTGAGTCGGCAAACGAGATGGCGCGGACGGAGTGGTTCAGCTTTGACACGTTGCTCTAAACTATCGTTCCGAATGCCGACTTCGAAGCGCGACAGAGAGCATGTAGCGTGCGGCTGAAAGAGAGCTGCGAGTGTTTGG
>CAXTMK010000007.1:0-20620 GCA_964245315.1 uncultured Acidobacteriaceae bacterium
ATCCTTGGCCGGCGCATCGGCCCTATCGCCACCGCCGCCCCCGCGTGCTCCGCGACCACCGCCACCGCCCGTACCTCCGCCCATCGGCTTATCCGCTCCGGTGCCTGCTGGTTTATCCGCGCTCGCGGGGGCTGCTTTATCCGCCCCGGCAATTGCTGGCTTATCCGCCCCGGAGACGTCTGGTTTATCAGCCGGCTTGTCCAGGGCCTGCGCGGAGGCGTAGTTGAGACCGGCGAGTGTGACGCAGCCTGCCAGTGCCAGCGTGTAGAAGGAGAGCTTCGTAGCATTACGCATCATTGACTCCAGAATTTGGGCGAATACCTTACTGACGGAGCGGACACGGCTAAGTTTCGAACAGACGCCCGGCGGAAGCATGCAAAGGAAGGTATCTCCCAGAGTCTATCGCAAAGCCGCAGCCGCTTCCGAGGATCGCGAGAAATGTCTATGCGGCGCATAGGCGACATTTATGCCATGTCATTTGCCTATAGCTGTTATATCCTTCCATCATTGCCCCATTCCTGAATAAACGGTCCCACGCTTTGAAACCGAACCACCGACCCTTGAAAGAAGGTGCCCCTTGGATTTCGATCAACTAAGGACTTTTCTTGAGGTTTCCCGCCAAAAGAGCTTCTCTCGCGCTGCCGTAAAGCTGCTCGTAACTCAACCCTCCATCTCCGCGCAGATCTCGTCGCTCGAAAAGACCATCGGGGTGCGCCTGTTCGAACGCGGAGGAGGTAAAGTCACGCTCACCGCCGCCGGCCGCGTCTTCGAGCCCTTCGCCGAGGACTGCATCTCGCGCCTCGCCCACATCTCCCATACGCTCGCCGACCTCGAACGCTCGCCCCGCGGCAGCCTCCTTATCAGCGCCAACGACTCCACAGCGCTGTACGTTTTGCCTATCTTCTTCGCGAGCTTTAAGAAGCGATACCCGCGCGTCTCGCTCAACATCGTCCGCGCCGAGCGCGCCAGGACCATCGAATCCGTGCTCAATCGCGAGGCCGACTTCGGCGTCGTATCGCTGCCCGTAACCGACCCTCGGCTACACGTCGAGTTGATCCACGAGGACGAGTGGACGCTCTGCGTTCCGCCCGATCACGCGCTCGCCGCCTTCCCCAGCGTCACCTTGAAGCAGATTGCACAGCATAGCCTGCTGCTGCCCAAGACCGGTCGCCGCCGCGAGCATCTCGACCGCCTCTTCGCGCAATCGAAGCTGCGTCCGCGCATCGGCATGGAGCTCGACTCCTACGAACTGCTGAAGCGCCTCATCATCGCCGGCATGGGCATCGGATTCTTGCCGCGCATCAACGTTCTGACCGAGCTGCGCGCGGGCGTCATGCACACCGTGCTCACCGAGGGCGTCACCATCCCGCGCAACCTGGGCCTGATCTCGCGCATGGACCGCGAACTCACTCGCGCCGGCCACGCCTTCTACAACGTCGCCACGCGCGGCCAGCATCCCACTGCGGACCCCGAACGGGATAGCCGGCACACGCCTGAATTCGATCCCGAAATCCTGGTCCAATCCGCCCAACCGGCGGCAGAACCCTCCTGAACCGTCGCGGTGGAAGCAAAGCCTAAACTAACGTCCTCCATACACGGTGAACTGGCAGGAAGCCGGAACGGACGGAATGTCGCCCGCGTAGTGAACCTCCGCATAGATGGTATACGTTAAGCCGATCGCGTTCTCGCCCTTATAACCGGGATTGACCCGAACCAGGATGGGAAAATTCACGGTCGTCTTACCCTGGCCAAGCGACACGGTCTTCGGTATCTGGATAGCATCGTCGATGCCGGCCGGACTGAGGGTCAGGTAGATAGTGGTGGCTTTCGTCGCCGGGTAACTGACGGTCACTGTACTGGTGATATCGGTGAGTTTATTTAACAGCAGCCCATTCACGCGTCCCAGCGTATCTACTGTCACCGTGACTTCCGACCGGCTGGTCGTAACCTGGGTGACAAACAGCGCGGGCGCCACATAGAACCAGCTCTCAAAGTCGCTGGCTTTCTCATCGTTGCCCGACGGCAGCGTCAACCCGACACCCGCGCTTCCGTCGCTCCGGGTAGCCGGCTCGCCGAAGCACTGCCCGTCCAGGTAGATGGGAGCGGCGCCCGCGCTTCCGGCGGCGAAGATCGTTCGTCCCAGCAACTTGACGCGCACGCGGCAGAAGCGCGACAGCGGAGCGCCCAGATTGAACAGGACGGCAATATATAGCAGCAGCACGTCCTGGCCCTGCACGTACTCTTGTACGACCGCGCTGTACTCGGAACTCGCGCTGAAGAACGGAAGACGCCACGCGAGTTCGGTGTAACCGGCTGCCTTAGCTGTGGCGGCCACGGTAAGCGTATCGACTGCGCCCGGCATGTCGACCACCACGACGCTGCGAAGAACCGTATAGGTGATATCGATCGTCGGGTCGATGTGAGTGTAGGAATCGCTTGAAGCCGCCTCGAAGGCTCCCGGCGCTGCAATCTCGAAGGTGACGATCATGTTGGCGCCTGTAATCGGGCTCACCGGCTTCTGGTCGAGCCTGACTCTGATGCCGTTTGTCACCAGCACATCGGCCGTAATGATGTCGTCATTCGACCAGTTGCACTCGACCACATGGATTGCCTTCGGCACCGCTGGCGGCGTCAGGTCCGTCAGCGGATAGAAGCACCTGCGGCAGTCCGTTACCGGATACACTTCGATGTCGCCGATGGTGCGCTCGTCGACGCCGCCCCGATCCGCCTTCAGGACCGGCGGCGCGATGCAGGCCAGCGGTGCAAGCATCACATTCAGCGAGATCGGCGGCTGATAGTCGCCTGTGCTGCCGCACGGAGGCCACTCGATGTTGCCGGTCGCGGTGCGCGCCGGGATCAGCCAGTAGTCGCCGGAGACGAAGGCGCCATCCTTGAACTGCACCTCGATGCCGTTCTCGAGCGTGGTGAACGAGCCGGCATTCAGCGGAAGTCCCATCGCCGATGTGCCGCCCTGATCCCAGCGCCGCATGCGCGCATTTTTTCCCACCGTGGCCACGCTTGCCGTCAACGTCACCGTCAGCGCGCCGCGATCGATGCTGTCGATCTGATAGAGCTGGCCGGACTGGTTCGGAGTCGAGCCGAACAGGTCGGCATCGTCCGATATCTCAACCCAGTCCCCCTTGTTGAAGCCAAGATTCGAGTCCAGCCCCAGCGACGCCACCGTCACCACCGTGGCGGACGCGCTCACCACCGCGACCACCACCGAGCCATTCTCGCGCGACCACTTGAAGGTAGCCTCCGCCGCAGTTCCGCCGGTGTGAATCTCCACGCGATAGAGCTGGTTTTCGAGGCCGCGATATCCCGCCGCCGGCGTCGGCTCGCAGGTGCAGTCGTCGGTCTCGGCGGTGGTCTGCGCGAACATGGTTCCGGGCGTTGCAGTCGCCGTTGCGGCGTCATACATCGCATCGCAGCAGCCCACCGTGTCAGGCTTCAGCGTCGGCAGATCGGCGGCGAGATTTGTGTGGAGGTCCGTCGCCAGCGCCGTATCCAGCGTGGCCGTGTCTTCAATCTTCAGATCCTTCACGACATCCGCTTCTATCTCCGGCGCCAGCTTCGCGGTCAGGTCGGTCGCCTGAAACTCATAGTCCTGAACCGGCTCCGCGATGACGCGCCACACCGTCTGCAGCCGCGCCGTCGTGTCTGCCTGGCCCAGCGCCGGCTCGCGCAGGCAGCCATCGTCGAGCACGGTGACCAGTCGCTGCCACACCTGCAAAAACACATGTACGGCAACATACTTGCCGCTCCTCAGGCCGCTGTACAGGTCGGCGGTCGGGACCGTGGGAGCGATCAGGAAGGGCTGGTCCTCATAGTGCAGCGCATCCGTATCGTTCTCGCACAGCAGCCCGTCGACGTAGTAGCGCCCCTTACCGATGGTCAGCGTGCCGCCCGTAAACGCGATGGCGAATCCGCAGTTGCCGTGCGGCCCGCCGTATGGGCCGACCACATCGCTCAGCTCGGTCGAGCGCAGGTAGTCGTCGATCAGGCTCTGCTCGTTCGCGTCGGAGTCGAGCGAGACGCGGCCCTGCTGCTCGAGCACGGAGGTGTAATTCTTCTTCGGGTTGAATCTAAGCCGGCTGAAATCGCCCTTCATCGCACGTACTCCTCTTCTTGTTTGTCATCCCGCAGGGATCTGCTTTTGTTTTCGGCCTTTACTTTGCTTTGGCGGAGCCGCTTCCGGTGTTTGCTCCGCAACAACCACCGGCTGCAGATCCCCGGCAGGCTGTTCCTCAACCGGTTGCGGCTGTAAAGGCTGCGGCTCGACGGGCAAAGGATCCCGCTGCACCTCATCCGCACACTGATTCCAGCGCCGCCGCCGCGCAATCTCCGGCGCGGAAGGCTCCAGAAAGACACCAGCCTCCAGCTCGAACGGCATATACTCCTGCGCCCGCGCTTGCACGTTGCGGATCGCCTCCGTCTCCTGGATGAAGTTGTAGACGCCGATCTGCGAGCTGTTATCCGCGCCCGTCCACACGCCCGTCGGAACGCAGCCGCTCAGCAGGCAGTAGGACGGATCGCCATACCGCAGCGATACGAACGACGGATAGAATGCCTGCGCTGGCCCGCCGGCCAGACATTCGAACGTTCGCGGCACAGTCGCACTCGCGGGCAGCACGCTGAAGCGCACGCAACCCGTCTGCTGGCGCGTACACCACAACGCGGACTTCCAACGATCGCGCGCCGCCAGCTGGCCGTAGAAGATGGTGTTCGAAGCCAACTCCAGCGTATGCGCGCGCACCTTGCCGACGATTGTGCAGTCCTCCACATGCAGGTCCGCGCCCTCAGCGTCGAGGTCGGCACCCGCGTAAGCAACGCTGCACTGCGAGCCGACGTCGATAATGCTCGAACAGACGCGAGTCGTTCCGCCGACACCCATCGCCAGCGGCCCTGTGATGGAACGCGTCATGGCAAAGTCCACCTCGCTGGCCGCCGAGACGACACTCGCGGTCCCCGGCGATGTCGGCTCGCCGCCGCGGTCGAGCGCAATTCCTGGAACCAGCGTGCAATCCATCAGTTGAATGTTGGCCGCATCGCCCGAGATCGCAAGCGCGCCCGAGAGCCAGATGCCGCTCAGGATCAACTGCCCTTCGGTTGGTATGGTGACGTCGTCCGCGCCTCCGCGATTCGCGTTGATCGCGATGTTGCCGGTCAGCACCACGCAGCTATCGTCGTAGATATAGGTGTTGGTCTCGGTCGCTGTCGCGGCGACGATCCATAGCTGGCTGTTCGCCGGAATCGCAATCGCCGCCGCGCCCGTCAGGTCGATCACCAGCGTCTGCGGCCCCGGAATCGTGATGCGCCCTCCGCTGCCCGGCGCCAGCGCATTCCAGGCGGCAATCGCCGATTCAAGCGTCGGCGTCGCGCCCTGCCCGACGATTACATCCATCTGCAAACTCGCCGTCGCCAGCCCCGCGAGGCTCTGTGTGCGGTCGTACGATCCGCCGCCGAGATTCGCGGGAAAGCCAAAGCAATAATCCACCTGCAGCAGCTTTGGCAGCGCGTACTTCGATGAGAACTGAATGCGCCCCAGCACCGGATCGATCGACACCATACCCGCCGCGGTGCATCCCCAACTGCCATCGGCGCGGTCGCTCAGGTCGTGGCAGCAGATGTCTTTCTGGGGGATCAGCGTGCCATCGCCATACAGCGCGACGCTGTTGACCACGCCGTCAAACTCCGCCAGATTCTCCGCAAACTCATGCCGCAGAATCGGCTGCGGCACGTCGATCCGCGTGGTCAGGCTGCTGAAGGATTCGCGCACCGGCGACGCATTGAACAGCGGCATCTTCTGACCCAGCGGGCTGAACATAAAACGCAATGTATCGACCGCAAACGCCGCCTGCTGCGTGACCGCGAAGCTCTTCCAGCGCCACACATACACGCCGATGTCGGGAATGTTGAAGCGTCCTCCGCCGTGGAGGTTCACGTCCAGCGGCATGGGATCGGGATCGGCTACAGTCCTCAGCCGCGGAGCGATCCGGCGCACATCGATGGTGCGATTCGCTGTCCCGAAGGGCGAATCCAGCAGCTCCGGCACGACGAATCGCCGCACTTTCAGCGTCGACGCGTGGTGTAGCCGCACATGCCGCATGCTCTCGGTCACGATCAGCCGCTTGAAGAACTCGACCGCCATCGCCGCCCGCCCGGAGACATCCATCGCCACCTGTTCAAGGGCCAGCAAGGTACCTTTGCGCCTGCGGTAGCCGATCGTGTTTGCGACTTCAGCCCGTCGTCCCGGCGCGCCGTCGTTGATCTCGGCGATCGTAGCCGACCCTACCAGATCGCCGATATACGGAATCGCCCACGGCGCGCAGGTCTCGATGAACTGGTCGTCGTAGAGCTGCCTGATGTTGTCCTCGACCAGCGCGGCCTGCTCCGCCAGCAGCGTAAACAAGGCGTACAGCGGCTGGCCGTTCTCGGCGTCGCGGGTGCGATAGATCGCCGGCAGCAGCGCGTAGAGTTGTTCGCGATTCAGGCTCATGACCACACCTTCAGCTTGCCCTGGCAGCCCGGGTCGAGCAGCAATAACTCAGCCGGCATCGGCGTCGCCTGTTGCCCGGCAGCCGGTGAAGCCGCGCGCAAGACCTGCGCCACGCCAGACTTTCCCTGGCGGTTGAACGCCGTCAACTCGACCGCCTGTACGCCCGCCGTCTGCTGGATCAGCGCGATCACCTGGCTCTGCGCTACTCCCTGCCCAATCTGCATCTGCGCGAAGCTGAACGCGTTCGCAAGCGTCGTCCACACCGCGGCCATCACGACCGCGGGGTCGTAAGTTCCGCCGATCAACACATTCGCCCCGACTTCGAACAGCACCTGCGTACACGACGCAATCGTGATCGGCACATACGGATTGCCATGGCTCCAGAGCGACGCGCGCAGATTGGTCAGCGTCGCGTCGTCCGCCTTGTACACGCAGCCTCCGGCGCCCGCGACACTCAGGTAGATCGCGCGCATCGTGCCCGACCACGTCCACGTCGCCAGCGCCTTCGCGATGCCCGCAAACGCCAGCGTATAGTTCTGATAGTCCTCGAGCGAGACCACGCGGCCCAGCGTCAGCACCTCCAGCGGCGCGCTCGCGCGTGCGTCCGCCGCCGTATCCGGATCGGCTCCGCCGGTGGCTGCATCGGGGTTGGTCACGGCCTTCAAACCCTGCGGACGATCGAGCGCCTGCGACAGAGAGCCGCTGGCCACATTGCCCGCAGACCCGATGCCTTTGCGATAGACCGCGCGAATATTCGCCTGGCCGGTTGGCGGACGCACACCCTCCTGCCCGTCGCCGAACTCCACCGTCACGTTCTGGTTCTGGTCGGTCGAAGTCACGTACACGCGGTCGCGCGGGCCGGCTTCGAGCAGGTTGCTGTCCTGCTTCCACAGCAGGTTGTTCACCCACACCTGCAGGGTCGAGGCGGCGCCGTTCGAGTTCGACGAACTAACATAGGTCAGCGGCGATTGCTTCAGCTTGAAGGAGAGCGCCGGGTTGGTCGCGTCTCCGCTGCCCAGAATCTCGTACTGTGTCTCGCCCTGGGTCGCGGCGACAGCGTTCGCATTCACCGTCACCGTTGTCGCATCGTAGATGCCGCTGAGCGCCGGATGCAGCCCCAGCGTCGCCACATCGCCCTTGGTCGCGACCTTGCTTACCGTCGCTGATTCACCCACAACGGGGTCACCTTTGGCCGCCGGAACCAGCTGTACGGAGGCCAGCGGAAGCGACAGCGCGCCCGCGACATTGTTGTTCGTCAGCACGCTCCACACAAAGTTGCCGCTGACCTTCGGATCGGCCGTCGGCGGATAGGCGGTGACGACGAACTGCTGACTCAGCGCCACCGCAACGGCTGTCGACGATCCCGCTGGTGTGAACGCATCGGTCGCAGGCGCAACCATCACCTGCAGCCGCGCCGCTTTGCCCGAGACGCCGATCGGCTGATTCACCGCGATGCCCAGACCGCCAGCGAGCTCCACAATACTGCCTTGCACCGGCACAACCATGCCCGCCTGGAGAAGTTTGCTCGCCGAAGTCCTGGGCAGGGAAGCGGGCGTCAGCAGTTCGCTTTGCACATAGACTGTAGTGCTGCGCGTCGCCGTCACAAAGGTGCCGAGGGCAGCGGTGCCGGCGATCGAGGTTCCGCTCGAAAGGGTAAGCTGCGTTACCTTGGAGGAGAGCGCGTAGGCCACTGGGTTAGTCTCAGTCGCCGCCGTAATCTGGTAGAAGGCAGTCTCCGACGCGTTGGTAAGCACCACCCATTCCAAGGCGCTCGCAGCGACGGTCGCAGCGGACGACGGAGTAAGCCCCGGATAGGAAGCATCGAGGTTCACTTGCCCGCTGCCGGCGCAGGAAAAGGCCCAGTCCGTGCCGGCCGCGTTCAGCCCGCTGGGCGCCGGCGATAACTGCAGAGGGTTGACGGCATTTACGCCAAATAGAGCCGCTTTCTTGCGGAAGATGTAAACGCAGGCCGCGCTGCCGTAGTTGTTGGCCAGCGGAGCGTTCCAGAAGATCTGGGTATTGCCCGCCGTCGAATCGATCTGCACCGCGGTCAGGTACACAGAATCCGCGGGGCCACCGGCCGCCGGCTGACCGCTCGGCGCAGCTACAAACAACAGCGCGTCGCCCACATTCATGTTGTTCGCCACGCCCGCGATCCATGTGCTCGTCGCGCCGCTGGCGATGGTCCACGGAGTTGTGATCTGCGCCGGAATCGCATTGCCGTCGATGGTCGCCGTAATATCCGCGGAAGTCTCGAACACCTGCGGCTGCTGTCCCGGCGGCGGCACGCTCTGCACCCGCGTGCCCTGCGGGATCAGCACGTGATCCGGCGAACCCGCTGCGCTGTTCAGCGTAAACGCCAGCGTCGTCGAGGCGCCTACGCCGGGTGAAGGCTGATACCCAACCAGCGCCGCCAACTCCATCACCGAACGCGTCTCGATCGCGGTGCGCAGGTAGGCTTCGTTCGCGAGCCGCTCCTGGTAGAAGGTCAGGATGTCGAGCGTAACCGACCAGGCATCCAGCAGGCCCATGGTAAAGTCGCTGCTGTCGCGCGTCCGCAGCAGCGCCAACGCAGGAACGTCCGAACTCGAAAGCCGCGCCTGCAGGCTTGCGAGAAACGTCTGGTAGTGTCCGACGCGATACGCGATCGCCGCCAAGGACGGCCGGTTGTAGATCGGCTCCGGCGTTTCGACGCTCACGCCGTCGCAGCATCCGCACAGCTCCGGTGCATTTGCAGTGCACTCTCCGCTCATTTGCCACCATCCGCCTGGAGCGTAATCACGCCCAGATCGAGCCGGTCGGGATCGTTATCGCATCGCGCGATTTCGAGCCGTCCCATCATCAGATATCCGTTTTGCATCCCGGCCGTGGATGGCGTGTCCATGCGCTCGAAGACTGTCAGCCGAACCGAGTCGACGCCTTCGACCGCCTGCGCCGCCGCGATAAACGGGCTCGCATAGATCGTCTGGCCAAAGGTAAAGTTGGCCGGGTCGAGCAGACCGCGCTGCCCGGTGCACAGATTGCCGGTCGTAAACAATTCCATCACCGCGCCGCGCACATCGGCCTGGATGAAATCGTCGTCCACGCAGATCTGCATCGTGATGCGCAAGCCCACCAGCACCGCGCCTTCCACCTCGAGATCCGTGCCCATCCTGCGCAGCCTATTCAGCCGCGTCGTCGTGTCCTGCACCAGCGTCGTATCCGGCCCGTTCGCGGCAACGGAGTCGACCGAGACGAATGTCGTATACCAGCTGCCCGTCCAGCGAAACGTCCCCCTGGCCTCTTGAATCGCCGGATCCTGCGCGGCCATCGTGCCGTAGTCGCCCTGCGTGACAGCCCGCAGCTGCGTGCGAAACGCGAACGGAGCCGAGCGCGAGATATGCTCCATCGTCTCCTGGTCGACACCGCCAGCGGCCGCCAGCGGATTGCGCACGCTCGCCACATTCGGAAACGTCCCCACGATATGCGCCAGCGTATCCAAACCGATGTTGCCGATGCTTCCATTGCCCACGCGATACTTCGCGCTGAACTCCATCCCTTCGACCGGCGCCATGCCGTACTGCCCATCGCCGAAGCGCACAAACGCCGCGCCGTTGTTCTCGATTTCGAGCACACAGGCGCGGTCGCTCTCGGTGCTCGAAAGCAGGTCGTCGACCACGCTCCATTCCACGGTCTGCACGTTGTCCCTCACATGAATCTGCGGAGCCGGCCGCTGCGCGCTCGACGACACAGGCGCAAGAAACGTGGAGGCCGGCAGCGACTTCCACGGAGTCGTCGACGCTGGAAGCGACTCCATGCCGTTGTTGGAGACGAAGTCCAGCGGCCACGCAAACGTCACCGAAGCCTGCTGCAGCTTCGGGTAATAGCGGGGCAGCGGCGCGCCGGCAGCGTCCTCGCAGGTACACGCGCAGCTTGAACCCGTCACCGGCGCGGGCGGCGCTTTGTGCACCCTGCCCAGGTCCTGCCAGTCCTGCCAGACGCCGTGGTCCGCCGGCACGATATTCCCGCGTGCCAGGCTCACATCTGTCAGCGCACGCGAGCCGTTGGGTGAGTCGGTCGTCGACGAAATGCACAATGGAAACGGCAGCGCATCCGCATCCGCCCAGGCGATCTGCGTAATCGCCTGCCCATTTAGCGGATCGACCAGCGTACGTCCCTTGTAGTCGGTCGTGCGCGCCAGCGTCAGGCGCACCGCCCAGCGATGCGCGGGATTCGCGTCCTCGATATCGCCCGTCTTCGGACCCAATACCTCTTCGAAGATCAGCACATGGCCGGCCTTCAACGTCGCCAGCGTCCCCAGCAGCGTAGCGCTCGTCGCGCTATTGGGCAGGCAGCAATTGTTATCGCTCCAGGTGTAGAAGCTCATCGCGTTCTGCTCGATGTGGATGTGCGCCTTGTGCATCGTCGCAAAGCCGAGCGGGCCGGCCAGCAGCGTCGTGGCTTTATCGGAGTTCGCCGCGACCACGGCAGGGAAGCCCGGAACCCGCGGAAACAGCAGCGTTCCCGCATCGATCTCCGCCTCCGTCTGGCCCTGCGCGACCTCCATGTGGACCCACGTTCGCGCGTTGCTGCCGGGATCGATGCTGTAGTCCACCAGCCGCGCCAGCCGTCGCAGCGAGATGCGGCTACGCGCCGTGTTCAGGTACGCCTCGGTGCCTACCGCGTCCTGCTGATAGCTCAGGTGGTCGGCCGCGTAGGCCAGCACCTCGACCATCGTCATGCCGATATCGGAGACGTGACTCTGGTCCCAGTCCGGCACCAGCACCGACATGCGATCCAGCATCGCCTGGCGAAATCCGCCGAAATCCTTCGCCAGATAGTTGATATCCGGCGTGGGAGAAATATTTGGCGGACAGCAGTCGCAGGGCAGGCAATCGGCGGGCGCAGCGCACCCAGCCTTGAACGAAAATGTCACCGTCGCCAACTGCGGATCTATATTGTCAGGCGGATCGCTTGTTGTCGCGTCGGCGACCAGCGACAACGTGTACGTCGAAAAATCTCCCGGCTCATCGAGCGTTACCGTTATCAGCTTCGGCGCGTCGTTCGACGTATTCACCGACAGCACCATCACCTGCCCGCTCGCCGTTCCGCCCGAAACGACCACCTGGTCCGTGCCGATATCGAGCCCGCTGACGCTCTTCAGCATCGTCACCAGCAACTGCCGGCCGCAGTCCTTCTTGGTCTTCGCGACCTCCAGGAAGTCGATGCCGTTGAGCGTGCCCACCTGCGCCAGCACCAGCGCGCGGCGATTTTTCTGCGAGCAGAAATAGATCATGCCGCCGCGCCTCCATACACGAACTGCTGCGTCATCTGCTGCTGCGACTGGATGATGGTGTAGACAACCGTGATCAGGAGCGTCGAATCCTCCGCGTCCACGCTCACCGAATTCACGCGAATCAAATCGGACAGCCACTGCTGCAGCGAGGCCTGAATCATCTTCTGCTGTGCGCCCGCGAGGGCATCGCTGTTGGGCGCGAAGACCAGTTGATTCACGCCGCAGCCAAACGTCGGCCGATGACGCGCTCGCCCGGCGCCGTCAGCAGGATCTCCTCGATCATGTCGAGGATGTGGCCCGGCTGATCGGTCTCCGCCGTGTGCCCGCTCGAGTAGAATTGGTACGGATACTTGATCGTCATCGGCTTACATCCCCACCACGCGCGGCTGCACCACCACAGGCAGCAGCGGCGTTCCATTGGGCACGCAGACCGCCGACGCCGTCGATACGGCCAGCGGCTGTCCCAGCGACATAACCCGCGTCGTGCCCATGACGAAGGTCGCTGTAACACAGGGCATCGGCGCCGCCGCCGGCGTGACGAACGGACATCCCGCGATCACCCAAGGCACCGAAGCCAGCACGGTCGGATTTCCCGCCACGGTGACACGCGGATTCGGTGCCGTCGGCTGCGCCTGGCCGCCGTGGCTGCATAACACCGTCGAACTAGCATCCAGCAAAAACCCCATAATTTTCTCTCCTCAACTTGTTGTCATCCGCAGGGATCCGCTTCTGTCTTTCGCTCTACGTCACCACCAAAGCCCCTTGATTTACCGTCACACTCGGCCCCACAATCGAGATCGTCGCCGTGCCATTCGTAATCGTGATCCCCGTATCGTTGATCGCAATGCTCGCGCCGGACGTCGACTTCAGCAGAATCCCGCCAGTCGGCCCCGGCAGATCGCTCAGCATCAGCATGTTGCCTCCCACCGATTGCAGCACGATGGCCTGCACGCCCGGCGGCACCGCAATCGCCATCGGCGGAACCTCCGCCGCCGACCCGAAGAAGCATCCCGACCACACCGGATAATCGCTGTTGCCCTGTTCGAACTCCACCCACACACTCGCGCCCATGGGAGGAACCGCGAACAGCGCCGAGCCTCCCCCGGCAAGCGCCGCAGCCGGCATGGCCCATGTCGACGGCTGCACGCCGTAGACATCCGGAACCTGCACTTGCAGGCGCCCGGTCTGCGTCGGATCGATGTTGTTCACCACAGTGCCCCGATATTTGCCCACAAACTGACTCACTGATTCCTCGCCCTTGTCTTTCCTTTGTTGTCATCCCGCAGGGATCTGCTTTTGTTTCGTTTACGCGCAACCCTCAAAACGGAGCCGTAGGCACCACCGGCACATTCGCCACCAGCGCATTCCTCTTCAACGTGAAGCTCTGCTTGTACTCGCCCGACTTGATGGTGTGCTTGGTGCTATGGACGTAATACAACCCATCGAACGCCAGCCCCGCGCCGCGAACCCCGACCAACTGCCTTGCCTGCAAAATTCCGCCATAGCGCAGCACGCTCAGCGTCCCGTCGCCGGTCACGATATCCGCTGTCTCCGCCGCCTTCGCGAAGCCCGACATCAGCGCCTGCGCCGGCGGCAGCTTGGCGGTATCGGTGAGCTTGTCGGTCTTCTGCGGGATCGGCACCACCAGACCCAGCGGAGGATTCAGCGGGTTCGCGCCCGGAATCCCGATGGGAAGCGTGGCTCCCGAGATCGGGTCCTGAATGTAGATGATTGGCATCACCGCATTCTGCGGCTCGTACTTGAAGTTCAGGCTTTCGACATTCGTCCAGCTATCCAGGTTTGTGTTCAGCGACGGCTGCGGGATGCCGATCTTGATCTGCGGCCCCCAGTACGCGGTGCTCAAACCGGGCAGCGGGCCCGGCTGAATGTAGAACACATACCCAGCTTCTTTGGCGAGTTGCTGGATGTAAGCCAGGTCCGTGCCCTTCTGGCTGGGCGTCTTCTCGATCGGCACTTCCACATCGGGTGTAACCACCGGCATCACGTTGGGGATGATGCCGTACATCGCATACTTGCTCAGGATCGTCAGCACCCGCAGGTCGGGAGTCAGCAGCGGAAACGGCGTGCCGGAGTTGTCCGTCAGGTCCATCGCGGCGGTCAGGTCTTCGCCCGTAATCACCAGCTTCGACGAGCCCTGCATCGCATCCGGCACTACCTCCGTATGCTTCACCATGCCGTCCATCAGCACCTGCGGAAGCCCGCTGATCGTCGCCATGATTACCACGCGAAGCAGCGGCACAGGCGCGCCGCTCGCCAGCAGGAAGTACAGTTGCAGCGGCGAGTTGTTCGCCAGCGTGAAGCTGAGTTGAAAGCCGCTCTTGCCTGTCGCCGACAGCGTCACCTCGGCCGAGGTGAAGGCATCCATCAGCTCCTTCGAAGCCGGAAAGGCTTCGACGGCGCCGGTCAGCAGCGTCAGGTAGAGCGGACTAGCCATTGCGCGCTCCCACCGGAATCCCGGTCATTAACGGCATGACGATGGTCGTGCCGATCTGCGCGTCCGCGGTCAGTTCATCGGGATCGGTCGCGGCATTGGCATCGCAGATCGCCCAGTAGAGAATCGGGTCGCCCAGCTTGCTCGAAGCCAGGTTATCCAGCCGGTCGCCTTGAACGACAATGTAACTCTGCGTCTGCTTATAGATAGTCGGCTGCGGAATAATCCGCCGCTGCAGATACGCCACCTGCGTCCCGTCCTGCTGAGTAAGAAACTCGACAGGGAAGCCATAGTAACGGCTATTCGGGTTGGTTGTAGCTCCGGAGCCGGCTGCCGCCTGCACCATCTGTTGAATCACACTATCCATACGGCTCCTTTAGAGCGACGCCAGCGTCGATACCGTCGACACCAACGCCAGCGCCTCTTTCTCGATCTGATAGACCATATACAACAACCCTGCCGGCGTAATGAATCCAACGTCGTTCACATTCAAGACCCGCATCCCGATCGCGACCTTAGCCCGGATCGGGTTCAACCGTGGGTCAAAGGCTTCTTCGGTAATATCCAGGTCGGTGATAAGCACGGGAGTAACTCGCGTCTTACTCCAGACGAATAAAGTAAGTGCAGACTCCATCGGAAGTATCTCGATGGTGCCCAGATAAGAAAGAACTTCGTTGGTAATTAACGTCTCGCTCGAAGGATAGAGCAGTAACTCCAGCTGCGATAGCTGCGGCTGAATCCCAAACTGCAAGGTAATCGGGTCGTTCGCCGCCAGCAGGTCGGTCGCGTCGAGTTCGACGGCGCACTTGATCGTTTCGGTCGGCGGCCCCTTCAGCCGCAGAATCTCGGTCCGGTCCGGCTCGTCGGACACGCGCTGCGGCTTCAGCGAGCGTGTCACCTCATCCGGGTTGTACTGAAATGCGATCAGCCCCGTCGGAATCCCAAGATCGGGATCGAGCGAGACGATTGCGCCTTTCAGCAATTTGGGCGAGATGTTGGGCATAGAGGAATCCTGAGAGAAAATTGCTACAAAAAGTCCGGTTTGCCGACCGGGGACCAGCCCCTGCCGGAGTCGTTTGGGCCGGGACGCTGCCAGGACGGCACAGCGCCGGGAGTGCTCCAGTTGAAGTTGGCGCCAGTGACGCGCGCGAACCATGCCAGCGGCTCGCAGAGCTGCTGTGCCGCGCCGCCTGCAACCGGCACCCCCTCTACCCAGCCGGTAAAGTTCTGCACGACGTGGAGCATAGAGTTTTCGCTGTGCTTGGTCAGGTCGGGACCCGGAGCGTCATCGTATATCACCTGAGCGCCGCGGATCTCCTGGGATTCGGGCAGCGGATCGTCGGGTCCTGAGCCGCTGCGCAGATCGGGAGATGGCTGCCACGGGGCTGAGAGCGGGTTACCCTGCTTAATCCATATCCCATCCGGACCGGCCCATTGCCGCGGCCGGATATTGCGAAACTTCGTGAGCACGCCGGGGTCGAGTTGGAACTGGATCTCCACGCCATTCTGCATGTAAATCATCGTCTCGATGGGGCCGAGCTGACGATTGAGCAGGCTGGTGCCGGAGTTGAGAAAGGTTCCGCCGCACTGGCTGCCGGTCTGGCCCGTATCCTGGCCGCCAGTCTGGCCTCCGCTCTGGGCGGTCTGTGCGTTGGAGTCCTGGGTCGCGGACGGTTGCGCGTTGCCGGAGTTTGTGTCGGCGGCTTGCCGCGCCAGCAGCGGTTCGCTCGTGGAGATCTGTGGCCTGGCAAAGAACGGTGGCGAAGCAGATTGTTCTGCGGCGTGATGCAAGCTCATCGTTCCGAACGCATGGCCCCGGCCGTTCGCATAGGAATCTTCAATGCCGGCCGCGGCGGACGTCCGGGAAGAAGCAGCATTCTCCGCTCCGCGGTTGGAAGACGCGCAGCGTGCCAGGCGCCCAGCGTCTCCGGAGTGCCGAGGCGCGGCGGCAAATCTGGCAACCGAAGACTGCCGGGCCGGCGATTTGCCTGACATGGCGGTCAGCATCTGAACCTCGATTTAGGTAGTACGGTCGATGTAGTTGGCATGGGAATCGTTCCGTTTGTCCTTCGGGACGGGCCGGCCTTAGGCCGGGGCGCTCCCGCCTCCTGGCTGCCTGGGCTGCTCCACCGGCGCAGGCCAGATGCAGGCGCCATTCGCGCGAATCTGAGCGACAAAGACGCTCCATGGATAGAGCGTGGTACCCGCCACCGAATGCTTGTAGTAATCCTCGACGATCTCGGCCTGCTGTTCGGTCGTGAACTGCGTCATGCATTTCTTGTTGGCGATAGCGTCGTTCAACCCGGCCTCACCGCCATAGTCGTAGGTCCCATCCTTCATCGGAGTGTCGACGTAGCCTTTCAGCTTCTGCGTGGCTGTGATGCCGTGCTGAAACTGCCAGCTATGCGTCAGCTCATGGATGATGAGAGCCGTTGACGTATTATTCAGCCTGCCCTTATGCACGTAGATATCGTTCTTCGGGGTTCGGGCGCCTGTCCCGACCGTCATGACATCCGATTCCTTAATGCAGATGCCGTCGATGTTCAGGCTGGGGCCAAAGACCTTTGTAGCCGCCGCGCGCTCGCCCGCGGACAAGCCCCGCCCATCTTTGCCGCAATCGAGCGTCGGCGGCGCTGGCGCTCCGTCCCGCTGCACCGACGATGCCGCCGAATGCGCCACGCTCCCGTTACCTCGCTGGCTGGCCACCGAGCTGGCCACTGATCCGGCCACGCGCTCTGCCTCATGCTCCTGAGGAGAGTTCGCCGGCCCGACACGTAGGCCGCCCGCCGCCGCCGCGCCCGCCTGCTGCACCACATGCGTCAGTTCGTGCGCCATCAGCCGCGTATCGCCGCTCGCAGCCGAGCGGTTTGCAAAGACGATGTCGTTGCCCACCGTATAGGCATTTGCCTGCACCGCCTGCGCGGACTCGGAAGCACGCGAGTCGGCATGAATCCGCACCTTGCTGAAGTCGTGCCCGAACTTCGGCTCGAAGAAAGCCCGGCTTGCCGCATCCATAGGCTGGCCCGGCGAGCGCAACACGTCATGCACGATCGGCGGCGCCACATCCGTCTCCGCCTCCGCGGCCGCACTGCGCTGCAGCTTCTTCTTCTTGCAGGACTCGCACTCCCCGCCCGAAGCCGCATTGCCGCCGCAGCTGCACTTCCGCTGCAACAGTCCGCTGCTGACCGCACCTACCGTCGGCATTGCTATCTGCTCTCGCGTACTCATACCTTTGCTCCTCCCACCGGCGCTCGGGCCGCGCGTGTCTGCTGCTTCAAATTGCGAAAGACGCTGCGCCCGATCTGCACTCCCGTCGTATGCGGCTTCTGCCCCGCGGCCACTCGCATCGCGCCGCCCTGCACCCGCTCCAGGTCTAAGCTCTGGCGAACTCCCGCCAGCTCCTGTGCGGCCATCAGTCGGCTCAGTTCCTGCTCCATCGCCGCCGCAATACGATGGCGCTCGCCGGCAGGGAAGCCATGCAGCACAAGCTCTTCGATATGCAGCTGAATCGCGGGTTGGATGGGCGTCTTCACAGGAGTTCTCCGCAGGCCCAACCAGCAGTTTCGAGATCGCTCAACGGGCGTTCCAGCTTGGCGAACTCCGCCTTCGCCGCCGACAGCAGATGCGTCATCCTGACCGGCTCGCCCGCATCCGCCGCGAGAAATGCTGCGCCCATTGCGATGTTGCGGATATTACCACCCGCCGCATGCAGCCGTGCGAGTTTTTCCACGCGCAGACCGTCGGTCGGCGTCTCGCGCGGAAACACCCGCTGCCACATCTCGGTGCGCTGCGCGACCTCCGGAAACGGAAACTCCACGACGAAGCGAATGCGCCGCAGAAACGCCGTATCCAGCGCGTCTTTGCGGTTGGTCGTCAGGATCGCCAGCCCGCGATACTGCTCCATGCGCTGCAGCAGATAGCTGACCTCGATGTTGGCGTAGCGATCGTGGCTGTCCTTCACCTCGCTGCGTTTGCCGAAGAGCGCGTCGGCCTCATCGAACAGCAGAACCGACGCCCCGTCCTCGGCCGCGTCGAAGACCCGCCGCAGATTCTTCTCCGTCTCGCCGATATATTTGCTGATGACCTGGCTCAGATCGATGCGGCAGAGATCGAGTTGCAGCTCGTTCGCGAGCGCCTCGGCCGCCATGGTCTTGCCGGTGCCGCTCGGCCCGGCGAACATGGCCGAAATACCCAGCCCGCTGGCGCCTTTGCCTTCGAATCCCCAATCTTTATAGACTGTGTTGCGCTGCCGCACTTGCACCGCGATCTGCGCCAGCAACTGCTTCTGCTTCGCCGGCAGCACCAGGTCGTCCCAGCCCGCAACCGTCTCCAGCCGCTGCGCCAGCCCTTCCATACGCGGCCGAGCCTGACGTCGGCAAGCATCCCACAACGAACCCTCGCCTGCTTCCGCAACCGCCGCCTCAATGCTGCCCGCATCCAGATTGAACTGCTCCACGAGTTGGTCCACTTCGGGGTGCCCCATCACAGACGGCTTTATCGTCTGAGGTGGGGAATCAAGCGCCCGCATCCAGATTGCCCGCTGTTCCTGCGCCGTCGGCCGTTGCACATCGAACGACACCACCAACCGCTCCACCGGCTTTCTCCGCTCGCGCACCGAGATAATGATCGGGCTATGCAGCCGCTCCAGCACACGATTCACCGCCGCCTCGCCCGCCCCGTCCGGTGTCTCGGCGTCGTCGAACTCCACCAGCAGGCATGCCGGATGCAGCGCAACCTCGCGCTCCCACAGCCGCAGAAAGAGCTCGAAGTCAGCCGCAACCCGGGGCACCGCGCCCGCCGAGATCGATCGCAGATTCAGCCCGGTCGACGCACATGCGAGCGCTGCGATCCCACGCTTCGCCGCCGCCTCGGCACCGCACAATTGAACCGCAGGCAGCGTACCTTCGCGCGTCCACGCCGCCGCAACCTCCTCGGCGCGCGCACGATGTGTGGGCGGCAGTTCGCCCGGCGGATTCCCCGCCAGGGTCACACTGCGGATGCGCTCGTCGACCAGGTACGTTCCCGCCAGATAATGCAGGATGCGCTCATCGATCTTCAGCGGGCTGGCCGTCAGCACATCGCCGGATACGATCTCGATCAGGTTCCAGAAACGCAGCGGCCGCCCCGGCAGCAGCGCGCTCCAATGCGCATCCGCGAACGTCGCCAGCGCCAGGCTGAAGGTCGGCAGCGGCGAAGGCGCTCGCTTCGAGGCCTCTCTATATAGATGCGCAAAGCGCGAATCCATCTCCGCCCCGGCGCACATCAGCAGCAGCCTGCGCTCGAAGCCGGACAAACCGAACGTCTCGCACAGCCGATCCAGAGCCGCAGTGTTTTCCATCTCCGGCAATACCGGGACAGGACCGGGTTCTTCCTCAATCCCAACCGACCGCGACACTGCGGCGTACACCTCGCCGAGCGCACTCGCGAGATACGCCTGATTTGCCTGTTCCCAATCCTGTTCGCTCATGGGATCGTCACCGTCGGCCCGAACGCCGGGCTGGTGGGGTTGAGATCGAGCACGCTCTCCGCCCCGTCCACCGCCAGTCGCACAAAGTAGGTCGTGCCAGTCTGCACGCCGCTCATGTCGAAGCTGTAGCTGCTGCTCGCAGTCGCCAGCGGCGGCAGCGTGAACGTGTAGGCAGCCGGAGTCGCGGGAGGAGGCGGCGCCGTCGTTGCATGCAACAGCAGCGTCACCCTCTGGCCGATCTGGCCGTCCGGCGCGGCATCGAACGTTACATCGCCGCCGACGTACGCGACGTTGCTCACGACCGGCTGCAACACCATCGCCACCACATTCGACTCCACGCCCGGATGCGGCTGGGCCGGTGTGCCCATCGCCCGCTGCTGAATGACCTGCACCCCCAGCACGCCCGCCGGAACGACCGCCGGGACCGGCAACGTGATCGCCGTCGCGGTTACGGCCGGCGGCGTAACCACGGTGTTGCCGATGCGCACCTGGGTTAGCCCGGCGAGCAGATTCGTGCCGGTAATCACCAGCGTGCTCGCCGGCAAAATCGGCTGATTTGTGCCGGCAAGGGAAGAGACGGAGGTGATCGCCGGCTCCTGAAACGTCGTCAGATAGAGATTCCGCTTCTGCACCGGCAACGCCGCCTGCGGCGCGGGTGTATTCGGCTCGATCAGCACCACCGACGCCTGGTACGCGATCGACAGGCTGTACTCCACCTGGAAGAACGCGGACCACAGCTTCGAAAACTCATCCAGCGAGAGCGTGGTCGGCGTAAAGCGCACGCGCTCCACCTGCTCGGCCAGGTTCGACACGCCGATCCCGACGGAGCTTTCGCCGCTCCCGATGCTCTGCGCCGAAAGCAGCGGCTGCGCCTTCAGCATGCTCACTACCGCGCCCATCATGAGTTGCGGTTCCCGCGCGGCATCC
>CAXTMK010000007.1:20630-33860 GCA_964245315.1 uncultured Acidobacteriaceae bacterium
GCGTTCGGCGTCACCTGTTAGAGATAGACGCTCACCATCGGCGCAGTCTGGTCGCTTGCGCTGGGCCGGGTGAAGACGACGCTCGACCCTCCCACCGCGTCATTCACAGGCGGCGTCAACACCTGCTGCATGGCGGCACTCACTGCGGCGATGGCACGGTAGTTACTCATCGCGCCCTCTTCAGATACTCGTCGAGCGACACGGTCGGACGCGCTCGCGGCGCAGGCATACGGGCCGCGGGAGCCTCGGGGAAGATCGCCCGCACCTCAACCCGGCCGATCGTCACCTGCACGGAAGACTCCGGCTGCGGATGCGCCGCAGCCGCGACGGGAATCTTCGGCGCAAGCGGCCGCGCCATCGTCTCGCGCGTTGCGACGGCAGGAGGCTGGATCGCCGGCGACGCAACCGGCTTTATCGTGTCACGCACTGCGATCGGAGGCGGCTGAATCTGAATTTCGGGAGCCCCGCGGTCTGGCTCCGTAGATTCCGAGGAGAAGGAAATCGGCGCTCTCTTGACTGCGGCGCTGATGTCACCCTTGGCTGGCCGGTGCCCCACGAACGCCGCCGGCCTCTCGAAAGCCCGCACACTGGGCGGCACTGCCCGCTCCAGGCGCCGAACGGCAGGTGTATCCCGAGGCACATCCTCAGAATTAACCCCTTCGGAAACCTCCGGCCGCAGGACGTTTAACCGCTTGGGAATCGCTCCGGGCCGCACGATAGCCAGCCTCTCCGGCGGCGAAAATCCCGGGACTTCCGGAAGAGCAACCGTGTTTGTCGCCGGCACGACATTGGGTGCCCCACGTCTCGAATTTGAGACATGGGACGCGCGCCCCACGGGACTCTCTTCCTCAATATGAGTCACCTCGGCAAAAGCTCTCTCCTCAATCTCCCCTATCCTCGTACGACTGGCCGCCGGAACCCTGATCCGGCGAGGTTCAAAAGAAGTCGAGGTGGGTGGATTTGGCGTCTTCTCCTGCGAATCGACCCGTTCCTCGCTACGAACCTGAGTTTTCCGCGGGTCGGGTTCCAGGCGTCTCACTCGCGGCTCAGCACCGCGCTCCCCACCTCATGCCGCGTCGACCGCCCGCCCCGCCGGCCAACTCGGCTGCGCGGGCCGCAGCCCGCCCTCGCGCCTTGTCGGCTCGAAGAGCGACGGTACCCTGGGCCTCACCACCTCCGCCGTGCCCAGGCTTCGCGCCGCCAGATTGGTCAGGAAGTCGCTCATCCGCCAACGCTCTCCAGATAAAAGTGCCGCCGCGCCGCGCCCATCGCCAGAATGTCGCGCTCGTGCCAGCCATACGCGCTCGCCAGCGTATGCACCTCGCTCAACATGCGCGCCGCCCAGGCCTCGATCTCCGTCCAAAGATAGCCTGCGATATCGAACGCCGCGCGCCAGCCATGGCCGCAGGCCGGACACGACAGCCCAAGCTGAATGTCTGCCAGCGGATCGGCCTCGCTCATGCGCTCCGCCACCGCCGCAACCACTTCCTCCGGCAGATCGTCCGAACCCAGCAGCTTGCCGTCGCGTTCCGCCGCCAGCAGGCAGCGATCGAACAGAATGTCCCGTGCCGCCGCCACGTCGACGCCTTCCACCGCGGCCATCGCATCCATCTTCGTCGGCAGCCGAAACGTCATGCTATATCCCTCGATGTGCAACGCAATCTCCGCCTCCGCGTTATCGCCGACAGCCGCCAGGAACTCCCGTGTATCCAGCGGAACTTCCAGTCGTTCGCGGCACTCCGGACATCCTGCCAGTGCCGCCATCGCGTGTCCCCAAAGCGCCTGCCGCAGCAGCAAAAGCCGCTCATCGCGCCGGCCGAGGCTCAACGCGGCCAACTCGTCCCATGCCCAATCCGGCCACGCCGCCGCCAGCAACGCCAGCGCCCGCTCCGCCGGACCAAGCCGTCCGCCAGACTCCCAAACCTCCAGCAATTCCGCAGGCGTCAACATGCCAGGCCAATCCTTTATCTGTCATCCCGCCTTTGTTGTTATCCCGGAGGGATCTGCTTCTCGCTTTAGCTGGTCGGCGGTGTGAACGACGGCTCAACCGGCTCCGTCACCGCCAGATCCCGCTCCCAGCCCTCGTTTTCCAGCTTGATATGCTGAATTGCGACGGCGTTGGCATTGGCGTCGAGGTCCGGCCACGCCTGCCACTCCGACACCCAGCAGCGGAAGACGTTGTACGCCATCACCTTCTGCCCGGCCTCGTTATACATCTCGATCGTGATGTTCTTACGGAAGTCGGCAAGCGACACCTCCGAGCCCAGTGCCGCGTTCAGCTGCCAGCACTTGTTCGCCCAGAGCTCGAAGGCCGTATCATGGGTCACGCCGCGCTCCAGTGTGATGGCGTCGAACTCGTTGCGGCCGGGCGACTTGCGGCTTGTAGAAGGATCGCCGCCCTCGCGGTGCTTTACCACCTCGGTCGTCCGCTTCAGCCCCGAAACCTTGCTGACGCCCGCCACATACTGGTTCCCAAACTTAACCTGGAACTTGAAGTTCTTGTAGGGATCGTGGCGCTGCGGATTCTTCGTAAATTCAGCCATGGCAACTCTCTCCTTCTCCTGTCAACCCACTTTGTTGTCGTCCCGCAGGGATCTGCTTTTGCCGTGTGCTCGCGGGAGATCAATCAACTCGCCGTCTGTCCCGACATCTGCTGAATCTGAATCACCACAAACTCCGCCGGTTCGAGCGGCGCAAACCCAACCACGATATTCACCACACCGTTGTCGATATCCGTCTGCGTCGTGGTCTCGCTGTCGCACTTCACGAAGTAAGCCTGCGCCGGCGTCGTCCCCTGGAAGTATCCCTGGAGGAAGAGGTTCTGCATGAACGCCCCGATATTCAGCCGGATCGCCGACCACAGCGGCTCGTCGTTGGGCTCGAAAACGACCCACTGCGTGCCCTGCCACAGGCTGGACTCCAGAAACAGCGCGACGCGGCGCACCGGCACATACTTCCACTGGCTGGCATCGGCATCCGCGCCCACCAGCGTCCGCGCGCCCCACAGCACCGAGCCGTAGACAGGGAAGTTGCGGAAGCAGTTCAAACCCAGCGGGTTCAGCACGCCCTGCTCCGCGTCCGTCATCTTGTAGACCAGCTGCTGAACTCCGGTCAGCGTCGCGTCGATGCCGGCCGGAGCCTTCCACACTCCGCGCGAGGTATCCGTTCGGGCGTACAGTCCCGCCACCACGCCGCACGGCGCAAAGGTCCGCAGCGCATAGTTGTTCAGCGGATCCGGCAGCCGCAGCCGCGGGAAGAACGCCGCGCCGTTGGGATCGCTCACCGTCAGCCCGCTCGTCTTCCAGTCCACCGCCGCGGAAACGGTATTGACGTTCGGCGGGCAATCGATCAGCAGCATTGCGCGCTTCAGGTCGCACAGCCCCAGCGCCACGCTGTAGATTGCGTTCGGATCGACCGTCGGGTCCAGCACCGAAGGATTGCCGGCCATCGCCCGCGTCGCCTCCGGAATGCAGAGCAGGTTGAAGATGTCCACCGACTCCAGCGCATAGATGCCTGTCGGCGGCACCGTCTGCGCGCCGATCAGACCGGCCGTCGTGGGCAGGCCGCTGCCGGCGGTTCCCGCGATTGACGTCGTGCTGTCGTAGCTGTTGGGAGTTCCGAGCGCATAGTGCGCTACGTTGCCCGCGCCGCCATTGTTGCTGGGCGGCTTCAGGCCCAGAATCGCCGGGACAGACGCATCGTCCAGCCCGCTCGCCCCGGACGGTGGGCCAAATGCGATTACGGCATTGGGATAGTTCGGCAACATGGCGCTCACGGTGATGGTCTGCGTCGTCACGCTCGCCGCCGTCGTCGAAACCACGGAGCATTTCACCGACGCGCCCGGGAGCTGCACCGACAGAGCGCTGTTGATTGCCTTCTGCAGCTGCGCCGCCAGGCCGGTGACGGTCTGCGGAACAACCGACCCCGTGGCGAAGACCGGAATATCGATCGGAAGCGGGGGCAGAGCGGAGGCCGCGGGAGACGTGCACGTCAAACTCACACCGTAGCCCGGCGAGGCGGACGGAATCAGAATCGTCGCGCTGGTGGACTTCGACACCGTAGCGTCGGTCGCCGGATAAGCGGCTCCGAGATAAGGCGAGCCCAGCGTCAACGTCTGCGGGGCTGCCGCGGAATCGACAGAGCTTACCCGGTAGAGCGTCTGTGTGGCGTCGCTGGTAAAGACAATCCAGTTTCCCGCCGCCACATCGTTGGCAAAGTTCGTTCCTGTTCCCGTTACCTGGTTCGAGCCGGCAGTGATCGCAACTGTACCGCCGATCGTGCCGGCGAGCGTCTGGTTCACAGTGCCGATCGAGATATTCGTGCTCACCAGGCCGGTTGCGATCGGCAGCACGTTCGAGCCCGGCGCATTGTCCACCACGCTCACCAACTGCGAGCCGTTGTCCGGGTCGTTGACGATGTTGACGTAGTAGTTGCTGACGGTATTATCCATGCTGACGTTGGGAAAGCTCTCCACGGTCCCATCCAGCGTGTTCGTAAACGTCAGGTTGAACGAATTGGAGTCCGCGACCGCATTGAAGTCGACATCCACCAGCAGCACGCCATTCGCCCAGGTGCCGCTGCTCAGCGCGGTAAACGTCATGCTGTTGAACTTGATCGCCGCGGCGACCGCGCCCGTCATCGGTGTCCGCACCACCCACGCCAGCGTGCCGCCGTTCGCGAAGAACTGCTGCACGGCATAGCTGACCTCGCTGTTCGCAGCCAGTCCGCCGAAGATGCGGGTGTAATCGGAGAAGCTGAAAATCTGCTCCGGCCGGTTGTCGATGCCCGTCGCCGTATAGCCGACGAACGCGCAGATGCTGGTCGCGACACCCGTAATCGGGTGCACATCGCTGGTCAGCTCCTGGATATACACACCCGGATAAGCAGGGGTCGTTGCCATGTGGAGATCCTCCAATGGGGTGACGTTCGGAACGCAAAGCCTATGACCTGCATGGCCCGGTGAAGATCGATTCGAAGGAACATCCGCTGGCGCGGGACCTGTTGGTACGGTGATCGATAACAGCCAACCTGGGGGTGCAACTGAAATTATTCGCCGCCGAACGACTTGTCAAGACGTCAAGCTGAATTTCTTAGATAATTTTCGAAGCAACGCTCGGCGGACGGATGGGATTTCTATCGCTCGACCGCCACGATCTCCGCGTGCGCCTTCGCAAGCGTCCGAAGGTCCACCGGAACTCCGTGCAACAGGTACTGGGCCAGCGTCACCGGGTCGCGCCACTTCACGTCCCAGCCATGGTCGATCGCGACAAGGATGTACCGTCCCGGCACGATGCTGTCGATGAAAAACGTTCCATCCGTATTGGTCTCCTCGCGTACGATCGCGCTCAGATCGCCCGGCGCACCCAGCGTCGCCGGCACCAGCAGCACCATGGCGCCGCTCGCCGGCTTGCCCGCATCCTGTATCCCGGTGTGCGCCACGCCGTCGAGCGCCGCATGCGTCTTCGCTACCTTCAGCGTCAGTGTCGCCGCGCCGTCGATCGTCACCGTCCGCCCCACCGCCTTCGCACCTGTTACCGTCATCCCGGTCAGATAGTCGCCCGCCATTCCATTGACGTACACCTCGTAGGTATGCGGAGCGACGTTCAGCGTCCGTCCGGAATTGCCTGCCATCTCCTCAAGCATTTCCTCCGGGGATCTGTCATCGTCCTGATCATTCCGACCCGGCCGATCGGGTCCGCCGCGCCGCCCACGCTCCGGCATCGAAGTCAGCCGCCGCCCGGTCTCCGTGTCGACCAGTTCAACCGTCGTCACCTCGCTGTCCGGCACGCCGTCTATTTTGATCGTCACGGGCACCGTGACCCTGGCGCTATCGAGCGACAACACCGTCTGCGACCCGGCTCGTACCTCGATCTGCCGCACTTCGCCGGTTGGACGCCCGTTCGTCCCGTTCATCCGCACCTCGTATGTTCCCGGCGTCAGTCCGCCAAAGTCCCAGTCGCTTCCGCTGAGCGAAGCCCGCACCTGCTGGTTGCCGCCCATCCCGTTCGTCGACACCCGCGTGATCGTGAACGGCTGCTGGATCATGACAGCCGGGGTACCGCCGCCGAGATTGCCTCTTCGGGCATTCTGGTTCGAGTTCTGCGCCGGAAGGTCCGGCCGAGGCACCTTCAGATGAAAAGACGGAATCGCCGTCATGTGGAAGTCCGCCTGGCGCAACTCGCCGGCGCCGAGAGGAATCGTCTGCGCCGCGATTTCGTCGTCTACGCCGGGAAACCACGTCACCGGAAAGACCAGGTCGAGCGAAGGATCTGGAGGAGGAGGCGCGGACGCCATCGGCTGCTGGAAGCCGCCATTGATGATGACCATCGTATTGCCGCTGTTTGAATACCAGGGCCTCGCCTGCACCCGCAGACGATAACTTCCTGGCGCCAGGCCCCCAATCTCATACCGGCCCAGATCGTCGGTCTGGGCTGCTCCTGCCATCCGGGGCCTCGCCGCCCCGGCCGGCGCTCCGGGATCGCGCTCCGGCACCAACTCCGCGCTCACCTGCGCCTGCGCCACCGGCTCGCCTGCATCGTCGTAGATCAGACCTGTGAGGGCAGAATCCGGCTGCAACCTAAAGTTCAGGTTGAAGGTTGGCACGGCCTCCGTCAGCATCACCGCGGAATAGAAGCCCTCATGCTCCTCATAGAGGTGGCCGCGAAATCCCCGCGCAGTCGCATTCAACATCCATCCTCCCGCGCGCGAGACCGTCAGGGTAAACCGCCCGGAATCGTCGCAGGTCGCCTCCGGGTTGGGCGAACCGCCGCCGCCCCCCCGTCTGTTTCCGCCACCCATCGGCGGACCTCCGTTACCGCCCCGACCGAAGCCATCGCTGGATCCTCGTCGCGAGTCCGGAGGCCGGCTGCCCCGGTCCTTTGCCGGCACTGCTGAAGCCGTGATGCGGCAGTGCGGCACGGGCGAGCCGTCCCGAGCACTCACCACAGTGCCGCTGATCTGAAAGTCGCGGGCCGGTGCGGCGTAAACTGAGCTCGGAATCAGCCCTGTCAGCGTAAGAGCCCACCACGCGGCCCTCACTTGCCCGGCTCCTTTTCGGTCGAGATCGTCAGGTTTACCGTAGCCGACGCAGCCGAGGACAACGTGACCGGCTGCGCACCCGAAGAGAGTCTGGAGATAACCTCCGGGTTGTGCAAGTCATCCGCTATGCGATGGTCCAGTTCCACCGCCAGATAACTCCCGGTAGGTGCCCGCGAGGAGAACGTCGCCGTCCCTGCGCCCGTATTGTTGATGCTGATCGGATTGACCGGCGTCAGGGTCGGCGTCGTCGGAATGAGATAGACCCACACCGGATCGGTCGCGTTCGGAAAGACAACAGTGCCCGTGACCATCCCATACGCGTTATTCACCACCAGACGGATAGGCGCGCCAGAGCCGCCGGAGGACACCACGATGTCGTTCGTCAGCGCATCCGTTACGCCGTACGTCGCCGACTCGACATACCAGGATCCGCCGCCGTTGCCGCTCAGGCGATAACGTCCGGGCTCGACGCGAAACTCATAGCTTTTATCCGGACGCTGGCGAAGGTTGTTCTGGCGCATCAGATTAACGACTGGCGGATCACTCTGCAACAGGAGGTTGAATTGCATCAGGCTGGGTATTGACTGAGTTGAACTTACCGGGTCTACGCTCAGCTCGACGGGCAGGGAAGTCGCGGGTTCCAGGTGAATCACGCCCGGCTCGCTGTGGTCCCCGCTTACCGTGATCCGCGTCGTGCCCGTCATCTCCCCGGATTCCCGATTTTCCATTCGCGACGCCTGCAGCGTGTATGTGCCTTTCGGCAGCGATACCTGAAAGACGCCCTCCGCAGACGACGAAACCGAAGAGCCGCCGCCGGGAATCACTTCGTTGGTTGGCGTCATAGCGGTGAACTGAACTCCGCGAGCCCCGTCCATGCCTTCGACGCGCACCGTAAACAGATAGAGGGGACCGGTCTTAGGCCTCAGATCGATATGTTTTTCTTCGCCGGGAGCCGCCTCGAAATACGCCAGTCGAGTTCCTGCGGTATTTTCAGGATACGTAAGAGGTAAAACGGCTTCACCCGTATCCCTGGAGCGGGAAAGGTAGGCGAGCGTAAGTTCAAAGCGTCCTGCCGGCACGCGAAAGCGGAACTCGCCGCTCAGGTTGGTCTGGGCAAACTTTACCGGCTGCATCATCAGCCCGCTCTGACCTGTGAAGACCTGTCGCAGCAGTTGCACCGCGACGCCCGACAGCGGTAAGCCATCCCGCCCGGTGACGGTGCCTGCGATCACCGCGTCCGGATACATCTTCAGTTCAGCCACCGCGTCCAGATCGGCCAGGCGCTGCCGGCTCTGCTGCTGGAAAAGGTCATACGTCTGGCTGTACTGCGGATTGGTCATGGTCACATACGCCTGGGTGTCGGTAAACTCCGGCAGCTCGAACCGACCCTGCGAGTCGGTGAGGACGCTGCGCGCCCCGACCTGTACCAGCACCCGCGGGATCGCGGCGCCGGTAACCGCATTCACCACATGTCCGCGCAACGTGCGCGACACCAACGTAGCGACCGAAGAAGCGGAAGAGGAACCTGCGATTGTCGATCCCAGCGAGCCTTGAGCCAATGCCGGCAGGACGCACAGGATCATCCCCACCAGACCAGCCCACAGACACGCGGCTCTGCTCACCAGACATCCACCCCTTCCTATAAGGATAGCTGACGGAGAGTAAGACGTGGCATCGGCGCTGAAGGCTCAATGCCTTCAACGTCCGATAACACATATTATGTACAGTGAACGCCTGGGCTGCTCATGATAAACCGCCGCCTACGAAATGAACCACTTCCAAACGGTCGGCTGTGGTCACGCTAACGCTTCCCCACGCAGTCCGGGGCTCGATCTCGCCATTCCACTCTACTGCTACGCGATCGGCTTTCAAGCCCATCGCGGCGATCACCGCAGCCAGACTGGCCCCGTCGTCCAATCCTTCGAGCGTCCGTTCGGCTCCATTAATTCTCAAGCTCAGCGCCATCGTTCGTCCAGAGTATCAGGCCGTCGCCGTAATTTACCTCGCCCGAATCAGCGACAGTATTCTCGCGGCCCATGCGCTTCGCCACCCAGCGCTTCAGCCGCTTGCGCAGCGAAACCACCTCCTGGCACTCGGAAAAGACCTCCCGGCTCATCCGCATCAGGATCTGTACCGCCTCGCGCTCGTCGACCGGGTTGAAGGCCTCGATGTGAAACATTCGGGTGTCCACCAGATACTCGACTGCGTGCCCCAGCGTCTCCAGTGCGCGCCCCTGAGCCCTCGTCCCGCGGCGCCGAACCAGCTTCAGGCGCCGATCCGCACCTCGCGGGGTCGCGCGGCGTTCGGGTGTGGTGCGCGGGTCAATCTTCATCGGACCGGGAAATTGAACAATCGACATGGGTAAAGCCTCTCCCAGACCATATCGGCGGCCCAATAACTCACATCAATTCGCATCGAAATCTAATGCCTTCCTCGCGACTTCGGAGTAAATTCAGGGTCAGCTACTAGTGGGTCGCACAAGCACGCCCAGGAGTTCCTCCATGCCGAACCGCACCCAGCCTCGTTTCTCCTGGCGCGCCTGCTCGCGCTCGGCCACGGCCTGCCTGCTGATCCTGCAGCTCTCGTCTCCGGCCTTGCTGGTGGGCCAGATGCCTCAGCAGCCGCAGCAGCGGGCGCCGCAGAATTCCGCTATGCAGATGCAGCAGTCCGGCCAGGCCAACGAGCCGACCAGCAAACCCATCGCCGATGCCCCTGCCGAATCCATGTCCACGATGCAGACCGCGTTGCCGCAGATGACGGCTCAGGGCGCCCCGCCGCTCACCCGCGACGAGCAGATCCTGGAAGTGCTCAACCGCTTCACCTACGGCCCGCGTCCCGGCGATGTGGAACGCATCCGCGCCGAGGGACTTTCGAAGTGGTTCTCTCTGCAGTTCAATCCGCAGAACATCGACGACAGCGCGCTCGAGCGCAGACTCGCCGACTATCCTGCCATGAAGCTGCCCATCGGCAAGCTCATGGAGATGTACCCTGACAACCAGATGATCCGCGCCACGCTGAACGGACGCGGTTACGTTCCGGGAGGCGAAGGCGAAAAGGCGCTCTACGCCAACCAGATGGAGCGCTACAAAGACAAGAAAGTCAATAAGAATCAGGACGCAAAGGATTCCGACCCGGACCCGCTGCCCTGGGATCCGCAGACCGTGCTGGCGATGAATCCGCCGGACCGCTTCAACGCCCTCACCAAACTGAGTCCGGCGCAGCTGACCATGCTGCGCCGGCGCCTAGCCGAGGATGACCGGGCAAAGCTGACCGACGGCTTCACCCCGCACCAGACCGAGATGCTGGCCGCCTTCAACAGTCCGTCCGGCGTAGTCGCCGCGGAACTGGTCCAGACCAAGCTTCTGCGCGATGTCTTCAGCGAACGTCAGCTCAATGAAGTGATGGTGGACTTCTGGCTCAATCACTTCAATGTTTACATGAAGAAGTCGCAGGAAGCTCCCTACTTTATTACTGCGTACGAGCGGGATACGATTCGTCCGCGAGCCATGGGGCATTTCGAGAACCTGCTGGTGGCGACGGCCCAAAGCCCCGCAATGCTGAACTATCTCGATAACGCCTCCAGCGTCGGGCCGCATTCCTCTTCGGTCGTGGGCGTCGTATATGACCGCTACGGTCCGAGACCGAGACCGCAACAGAAGAATGCCAGCGGTCTGAATGAGAACTACGCTCGTGAGTTGATGGAGCTGCACACCGTCGGCGTAAACGGCGGCTACACCCAAAAAGACGTGACCGAGGTTGCGAAGGTCTTCACCGGCTGGACGCTTGGGCAGGGCGCTGGCGGCGGCCAGTCCATCAGGCCGGAGTTCGACGCCTCCAAACACGAGCCTGGCGACAAAACGGTGATGGGCGTCAGGATCAAGGAAGACAGCGTATACGAGGGCATGCGCGTGCTGCACATGCTCGCCACCAGCCCTAAAACCGCGCACTTCATCTCGACCAAGCTCGCCATCCGCTTCGTCTCGGACGACCCTCCGCCGGCGATGGTCGAGCGCATGGCCGCCACGTTCCTCAGGACCGACGGCGACATCCGCCAGATGCTCCTGACCATGATCCAGTCCCCTGAGTTCTTCACCCGCGCCACCTACCGGGCCAAGGTGAAGACGCCGCAGGACTACGTCATCTCAGCCGTCCGCGCATCCGGCGCCGAGGTGCAGTCGGCGGGCGCGCTGGCCGCGTCCATTGCCGATCTGGGCATGCCGCTCTACGGGATGCAGACGCCGAACGGCTACTCGATGCGCGCCGACCCATGGAATTCCACTGCGGCGTTGATCTCGCGGATGAACTTCGCGATGGCACTGTCGAGCGACCGCGTCGCCGGCGTCCACACGGATCTGCCCGGCCTGCTGGCCGCCAATGCACCACCCGAAAGCGACCCCGTCGACAAGCTCCCGCCGGACGTGAAGGACCAGATGCTCGAAGCCGACATTCTGCATATGAACGTCAGCGATCGCACTCGCGGGGCGATCATGGCACAGATTACAGCGCCGCCCGACCAGCAGATGGCCAGCCTGCGCCAGATCAGCGCGCGCGCCCAGGGCAAGGACGCGCTTGCCTCGCTGCGAACACCGCTCGGGGGCAAACCCGCGCCGATCAGCGACCCGCAGACCGCTCTTGCCGCCGGCCTGATCTTCGGCTCACCCGAATTCCAACGCCGCTAATCCACCACGCAATTGGGTGCCCCAGGTTCGCCGCGCAATCCGCGTCGAGCATGGGGATACTCACTTCCGGAGAGGCCAAAGCAGATCCAGAGGCCCATTCCCGCCGCCAATCGGCTCCGCCCGCAGAATTCCCTGCCGGACAAACTCCTTCGCCTGCCCGACCGCGTGCTCGCCGAATTCGTCGGCTACGAGCGCGCAGGTCAGGGCCGTGGAAAACGCGCAACCCGTCCCATGCGTGGACCGGCTGACGATCTTCTCGGCCATCAGCCATCCGCCGGCCTTGCCGCGCGGCTCCACCCAGAAGTCGTTGGGCTTGTCGAAATGGCCGCCCGTAGCTACGACGCCCAGGTCGCACCACTCGTCCGCCATCCAGATCGCGATATCTTCCATGCGCTGTTCGTTCGCGACTTCACGCTCGGCGAGTACAGCCAGCTCCTGCACGTTCGGCGTTACCCATGTGACGAGATGCAGCAGCTCTCTGCGCATGGCGTCAACGCCCGTCGCGCTCAGCAGCTCCGCGCCGGAGCTTGATCGAATCACTGGGTCGAGCACGACCGGAATCTTCATCGGTCCCCAGTTGCTTTGGAACGGCTCCAGAAATTTCCCCACCGCCCGGACATTCCCCTCAGTCGCCAGCATCCCGAACTTGATTCCATCGGGCGTGCGGTCCTCGACCAGCGTGGCGAGCGGCTCCGCCAGCACCTCGGCCGCGAGCGGATGCACCGCGCGCACGCCCCGAGTCGACTGCACCGTCAGCGCAGTAATGGCCGAGGTCCCGAAGTGGCCGTGCGCCGCGATCACCTGCAGATCGGCCGTGATGCCCGCGCCGGAGGAAGGGTCGAATCCAGCTATGGTCAGAATGGTCTTGATATCCGCAACTCCTTCATACTTTCAACGAATATCATGGACTTACCTATGCCAACGCCAACCGATGTTCGCGATCGCCTTATCGTGGCCCTCGACTTCCCTTCTGTTGCTTCTGCCCTCGCTCATGTGGAGCGACTGGAAGGCCGCTGCCGCTGGTTCAAAGTCGGGCTGGAACTGTATCTGGCGAGCGGCGGCGCCATGGTCGCAATCCTGCGCGAGATGGGCTTCGAGGTCTTTCTCGACCTGAAGCTGCATGACATTCCCAACACGGTCGCCGGCGCGGTGCGCTCGGTTTCCTCGCTTGGAGCGTCGCTGCTGACCGTCCACGCCAGCGGCGGCTGTGCAATGCTGGCGGCGGCAGTTGAGGCTGCGGCGACGACCATCGCGGCTCCGAGACTCCTCGCGGTGACTGTTCTTACCAGCATGGATGCGGCGCAGCTGGCTGGAGTTGGAGTCTCCGGAACGCCCGCCGAACAGGTTCTCCGCCTGAGCAAGCTCGCGATGGGAACCGGCATCAATGGCCTGGTCTGTTCGCCCGAAGAGGTTGCGACGTTGAGGATGGAACTCGGCGCCAATCCCCTGCTGGTGGTGCCCGGAATCCGCCCGGCAGGCTCAGCCGCTGGCGATCAGAGGCGCGTCGCAAGAC
>CAXTMK010000007.1:33870-63497 GCA_964245315.1 uncultured Acidobacteriaceae bacterium
CGGCGGCGATTGCGGATGGAGCGTCTATGCTGGTCGTCGGCAGGCCCATCACGCAGGCGGCTGACCCGGCCGCAGTGGTGGATGCGATTCTCGCTGAGATGAGTAGCTGACGGCCGCGACCGGACCCACTCATCGCGACAGACAAAAACGCGATGAATGGGGTACAGATAATGAAGAATCGGAGTTATGCGTGCGTCACTGAGAGATCGCTCAGGCGCAGCGCCAGGCTCTTGGCCGATCCGCCGCCCTTCAGAAACTCGCTCAGCGGCAACTCCGTCACGGAATACCCCGCGCCGCGCAACCGCCTCGCGACCGTCCCTTCACACTCGTGCAGAAACACATGCGGCCCGACGTTCAGCACATTGCAGGCGAAGTGCGCCGCCTCGCTCTCGGTGACGGGGATGCGCTTGCGCGGCGGATAGGCGTCCTCGATCCGCTTCAGCGAGGCGGCATCGAAGGCCTCGGGAAAGTAGAGCAGATGCCCTCCGGTCAAGGGCGCGAAGCAGGTATCCAGGTGGTAGAAACGCGGGTCGACCAAGTGCAGCGGAGTCGTCTCCGCATGCCACGCGTCGGCGATATGGCGATGGCTGTAGCGGCACGTTCGCGCGCCGTACGCCAGCCAGAGCGGCTTGCCCGTGGGATCGAACAGCGCGTCTCCTTCGCCCTCGAACGGGGTCTCGCGTGGGGTCT
Source organism: uncultured Acidobacteriaceae bacterium (assembly GCA_964245315.1). Classification (GTDB taxonomy): domain Bacteria; phylum Acidobacteriota; class Terriglobia; order Terriglobales; family Acidobacteriaceae; genus Edaphobacter. The sequence goes on from CAXTMK010000007.1 coordinate 34,561, forward strand.
CCCAGATGATGAAGCCAGCCTCTTCGAGCCACTGCCGGAGCGACTGCTCTTCCTGCTGGCGCTCGCTGTGCGCAAAGCTCGAAAGCGCCGCAACGCCATGATTCACCAGCGCGCCATGCGCCACAAACGTCATGTCGGGCGAGCCCTGGCGCGGGTGCAGCAGCTTCACATCCGCCACCTGCCGCAGCGCCGAGTAGAGGCCGCGCCATTGGGTAAACGACTCGTCTCGCGACGCGCGATGCAGGTTTCCCGCCATCCACGGGTTAATCACGTAGTCGACGTCGTACCACTCCGGCGAGCACATCAGAAACGTCGGACGGCTGTAGTGCGTCGACGGCGCAGCCTCCGTGGTCACAGCATTCTTCACCTGAATCTTCTGCACTGAACCCTCACTTCCGCAGAGGATACTGGCCCTTTCCAGCTACAGGTGTCAATCCCTCGAATGTGCCTTTTGCAGAATTTTCGTGTTAAGCGGAAAAGAGAGCCCGCAGGCTCTCTCTTCTGTCTTCCAAAACTCTCGATCCCGCTTACAGCTTTTCAAAAAAGTCGCACGCCGAGCAGGAGATGTAGACTCCGCCGGGCACTCCGCGCTCGCGGTCCTTGACGCGCTTCACAATCCGCGTCGGCTTGGAGCACTTCGGACAATCCGTGCTCTTGTTCGTATCCATGACCTTTGCGCGGTCGCCTGTTTTGGCAATCTTCGCCATTGTTCGCTCTCCCTGATGCAATTCGATTTGGACCGCATGCGTGTCTGGAGGCGTGAAAGCACCGCCTCCCCCTGTAATTCGATTAGGCATCGAGATACAGTTTCTGCAAGTTGGGCTCTAGCATCAGTCTACACCAGCGAAAGAGCGACCACGGATCAAAACGGATCACACGGATCTGATCCGTGGTCTCCGCGTGAATCCGTGGTCGGTCTTATTGTGGAGGCGTAGGCGTGATCTCCGTCGGCGGCTCGCTCGGGGTGGGAGCCTTCGGGATCGGCATCTGCACCTTGCGCATGGAGGTTCCGGTCAGGTCCGGGTTGTCGGTCGGCGTCTTGTCTTCGCTGGGCAGCTTCAGGGTTGGCGGAGCTACCTTGCCGTCGTCCTGCGTCACATCGCCGACGGCGACAGTCGGTGCGGGAGGCAGGTATCCGGCCATCTCGTCCTGATCGCGGATCTCGATCGGCTTGCCCAGCGAGGCGGTCTTCACCAGGCTCACGCGGTCACCGGCGAAGCGGACGAAGTGCATCGTCTGCGGCTGGTGTCCGTAGATCCACTCCTCGTAGCGGTCGTTGCCGGAGCCCTCGCGGATCTTGGTCTCCGGCTGGCCGAGCGCGGCCAGAACCATGCGATGGTTCATCCCCACCATGATCTCGTGCGAGGCGATGGCGGCCCTGACCGGCTCGGGCAGCGTGTCGGCGTAGGCCTGCTCCCCGGTCTTGACGCCGAAGTCGACGACGGGCTGCAGCAGCGCCTTCACCTCCGGCGCGGAGAGCTCAGGAATGCCGCCTTCGAAGACCAGCGCGATGCGGCAGCCGGTCGGGCGCTCGTCCAGATTGGGATTCTGCGTCATCGCGCCGCCTACGCCGATCTGGATGTGGCGCATGATGCGGTTCTTGACGTACGGTCCGCCGTTCAGGTCGACCAGGATGCGGTCGCCCTTGAACTCCAGCGCCGTAATCGCGACGCGGTCGCCCGGCGAGGCGGACTGGCCCTTCTTGTAGATCAATTCGCGGTATTCGTCGCCCTTAGGCGTCAGGTTGCCGTTGGCCTGGAGACTGATGCTGGTTCCAAGCGGCAGGACGCGATGCGCGAAGCCCTGCTCGGCCTCGAGGTCGCGGACCAGCTCGCGGCGTCCACGCTCGGTCAGGCCAGCGTCGGGGAGTTCGACGTGAGTCGGTTTGAAGGCGGTGTCGATGTCGGCGGTCGCGGATTTTTCGCCCACGGTAAAGACCTGGGCGTTTGCGGCGGGAAGCGCAACAGAGCCCAGAGTAAGGATCGCGAGAGTGGGGAGTAACGCCCTCATCACAGCACCTCAGATGCTAGAAGAGTGAACTTATTTGTCGGAATATGCAAGAGATTCGTGCGGGGTCCACTCATCGCGTGAAACAAAGGCGCGATGAATGGGGCACAGAGGGAAAATCAAGGGTAGACCCGTCCCCCGTGTTTTTTCGTAAAATATTCAAAACAGGAGAGTTAGCTCTGAACCATTTTTGGTGCAGCCACTTTTGGGGAGTGTGGCGGCGCCCATTAGCGGTCGCCGGTTTCTATTACGGAGCGGGTTTGCGGTGTGGAGGGAAGGATCTGCACCAGCGGCGGTGGGGCTGCGGCTTTTTCCATGGCGACGTGCGCGGCGGGCGGAGCGACTACGACTTCGTATCCGCCAGGTACGATGGGCGGGTGAGTGTAGTTCCAGGCGTAGTCGCGGGTTACGCGGTAAAGGACGACCATGCCGCCCAGCATGACGACGGCCGTCAGCAGCGCGGCGTCGAGGCCGAAGAATCCTCCGCTCAGCCAGTGGGCGCCGCTGGCGTACATGTCCGTGGGGGAGCCGAAGTCGGTGCGCCCGGCCACCGGCAGGCCGAAGATGACCGCCGCGACCGCACGGTAGGCGAAGTGCAATCCCCAGCCGAGCCAGAGGGCGTGGGTGCGGAGCCAGGCCATCGCGAGCAGCAGGCCAAAGAGGGTGCAGTCGATCAGTGCTATCAGGCCATTGCGCGGAGGGTTGGCGCGGATTAGAACGAGCGCGAAGAGGACCGAGAGAAGCACCGCAGCCATGGTCGGGCCAAATGCCGCGATGAGGCGGCGGAAGGCGTAGCCGCGGAAGATCAGTTCCTCGGCCAGGGTGGCGGCCAGCAGCGTGGCCAGCGCGATGGCGACCGTCTGCGCCGTACCGCCCTGCCAGCTGATGCTGGCATGCAGGTTGCAGGTCAAAAAGGCCGGAAGAGCCGCGGCGATGCACAGTCCCCAGCCGATCGCGGCGCCGATTCCCCACTCGCGCTGCCAGCCGGTGCGGCGCGGCAGCGGGAGAGTTTCGGAGCGATAACGTCCGCGGGTGGCGATCCAATCCAGCATGCGCAAGCCGATGACGACCAGGAAGACGAGGAAAAGGCTTTCGAGCAGCGGCTGGATCGTGCCCATCCCGAAGCGCGCGGCGATTCCCTGCGCGGCGCTGACCGCGACGGTGTTCGCCGCCGCGGTCCAGGCCATCGCGGTGACGAACAGGGCGAAGTGAATGCCGCGCGGGATGGGTTGGTTCGCGATGTTGGTTTGGTCCTGCAACCGCTTTTCCCTGCTTCCGTGCTTAGGGTGCTTGAATTATTTCAGTGGTAGAAAAGGTTCGAGCGAACGCGGCTGGCAAGCTTCTTCGGGGTCCTTCGACTTCGCTGCGCTTCGCTCAGGATGACGATTTGGTTGCAGTTCAGGAGCGATATGTTTCAGGTCGACTCGTAAAATTGCGCCATGTTGCGGAACTTGTCGTAGCGCCGCGCGAGCATCTCGTCCAGCGGCATGGACTTGAGCGCGGTGAAATGTCTGGTCAGGCTTGCGTCCACCAGTTCGAAGGCTCGGGGCAGATCGGCCTGAGTGCCTCCGGTTGGTTCTTTGATTACGTCGTCGACGCAGCCGAGCGCCTTGGTGTCCTTCGCGGTGTAGCGCAGCGCGGCGGCGGCCTGCTGCTTGCGCGTGGCATCCTTCCACATGATGGAGGCACAGCCCTCGGGCGAGATGACCGAGTAGATGGCGTTTTCGAGCATCAACACGCGATCCGCGACCGCCAGCGCCAGCGCTCCGCCGGAGCCGCCTTCGCCCGTGATGGTGGCGATGGTCGGGACGCGCAGTAAGGACATTTCATACAGATTCTTCGCGATGGCCTCGCCCTGGCCACGCTCTTCCGCGCCGATGCCGGGAAATGCGCCCGCGAGATCGAGAAAGGTGAAGACCGGTCGGCCGAACTTCTCCGCCAGCTTCATCGCGCGCAAGGCTTTGCGATAGCCCTCGGGCTCAGGCGAGCCGAAGCGGCGCTTAACGCGCTCCTTCAGCGTGCGGCCCTTCAGGTTGCCGATCACCATGACCGCTTCGCCGTGGAAGCGGGCCATGCCGCAGGACATGGCGGCGTCGTCGCCGAACGCGCGGTCGCCGTGGATCTCGCTGAAGTCAGTGAAGAGGGCTTCGATGTAATCCATGGGGTAGGGTCGTGCGGGATCGCGTGCCAGCTCAGTCCTTACCCATGCCTCGGGTACGAGGGCCGCGGGCGCCGCCTTGCTCAGTTCGTGGTCTGCCATCAGGTCCATTGTATCGAAGACGCTGAGGAGAGTGGCGGCGAAGGCGCGGCAACTCGTCTTTCAACAGTGCTCAGCAAGTGGCAACCTTCCGGATCGGTAGTGCGAACTACAACGAAAGTGTTAAACTCACCGCAAGTTCCAACATCCCAACATCTTCGGAGTCAACATGCCACGCTTGCTTTCTCTTGCCCTGCTCCTACTCTCCCCGCTGGCCGCGTCCGCCAGTTCCATCAGGTACGATATCGACGAGTCCTTCCAAAGCGTAACCGAAGTGGGAACAATAACGACCGATGGAGCGACAGGCGTGCTGACTGGCTCGGACATCCTCGGCTTCGACATTGTGGTGACGGATGCGGACGGAAGCGCTCGGATCACCGGCATCCTGGGCTCCGCCACCGTGAATGGAACGGATCTGCTGGCTACGGCCTCTGGTCTTTACTTCGACTTCAACGCTGCGGCCGGCGAGTACTTCGACCTCTCAAACTTTAGCGGAGCGACTCAGGTGTGCTTCGGCGCGTGTGTGAACCCATATGCAACCAGGCTGGCTGCATTTGTTAAGAACGGTAGCGTCATCGAATCAGCACCACGGTTGGGAGTCGAAGAGATTGCGAGTCCGGAGACCGTTGCGGCCACACCGGAGCCATCCGGCCTGGCGCTGCTCGGCACGGGTGTGCTGGGTGTAGCGGGTGTGGTGCGGCGGCGGGTGTTCAAGGCCTGAGGCGTGTGTCGAGTGCGAGGGCGTTATGCTCAATCGAAAACAGCAGCACGAAGAAGGCGAGCGAGTAGATGAGCTGCTCGCTCGCGACATCCCACTGCTGGTTGGAGGTAACGCCGAGGGTGAGCGCCATCATGAAGACTGCGCCGGCGGCGAGCGCAATGCGGGTGCCCACGCCGAGGATCAGGGCGATGCCGAGCAGAAGCTCGATGACGGGGATGGCGTAGCCGAAGCCGAGCACGAAGCCGTGCGGGAGCGGCGATTTCGCCATGTGCTCGGCGGTGGTCGCGGCGAACTGGCCGATGCCGTTGTAGATGTGGATGGCGCCGTGGCCGAGAAAGTTGACGCCGAGAGCTATGCGGAGGAGCGCGTAGGCGAGGGATTTGCTGGAATTGGTCATGCGGGTTGGATGCGGAGATCGGACCCACTCATCACGAGAGACAAGTGCGCGATGAATGGGGCACAGAGTTCGTACTCCCACCTCAAACCGATGGAACCGTTTCTGAGATAGGGCACCCGGTTCGTCGGTGTGGGTGGTCGCGTTTACACTGGTGGAGAGGACACCGATGGCCGCACTGCTGGATGCAATCAATGTAAAACGCAAGTTTCTCTTCGAGTTCGAAAACGCTCCTTATGTCTGTCTCGACTCCGATATCAGCTCCCCTACCGCGCGCGGCGGGCAGACGCTGGTGCGCCTGAAGATGCGCAACCTGCTGACCAACGCGGTCTTCGAGAAGACATTTAAGGCGAATGACAAGTTCAAAGAGCCGGATCTGGTGCTGGTGCCGGCGTCGTATCTGTATAGCGATAACGACGGCTCGCACTTTCTCGACCAGGAGAGCTTCGAGACGCTCACGCTGACCGAGGAGATGATGGCCGGCGCGCTCGACCTGCTGCTCGAAGGCATGGTGATCCAGCTGCATAAGTACAACGGCAACCCCATCGGGCTGCAGCTGCCGATCTTCGTCGACCTGGATGTGAAGTACACGGAGCCGGCGGTGCGCGGGGATTCGTCGAGCGGAAGCGTGACGAAATCGGCGACGCTCGAGACCGGGCTGGAGATCAAGGTGCCGCTGTTCATCAAGGAAGGCGAGAAGGTTCGGGTGACGACGGAGACGAGGGAGTTTTCGGGACGCGCATAATTCTTTGCAGTTCCGCCGCGTACGGGCGAATTTCACGGTACCGACATACGCTGTGTCGATTATGCATTGGGATTCAACGGGGGCTGATATCCTTCAGGAATGAGGGGCCTGCGGCATCTTTGGCGAGTAGGCTCAGGCATGGCGCTGGGGCTGGCAATCACTTTTGGCGCACCCTGCCTCGCGCAGCGGCCGCCTGCGCTCGCCGACTTGACTCGTGCGGTGGCGCTGCCCGGCACGTGGGAGTTCGATGTCGCATCCATCCGGCCGAGCGGCAATACCGACCGGCGGCAGCGGCTGATGCGGCATCCGGATGACACCGAGTTCATCGCGCAGAACGCCTCGCTGAGCGCGCTGCTGCAGTTTGCGTTCGGGGTGTCGGAGACGCGGGTGATCGCGCTGCCCGGCTCGCTGGCAACGGCGCGCTTCGACCTGCAGGCGAAAGGCGACATCGACACCGATGCGCGTTTTCACAAGCTGAATCCGGACCAGCAGCGCGAGGCGAAGCAGAGGATGATGCAGGCGCTGCTCGCTGACCGGTGCAGGCTCGCATTCCATGTAGAGACGCGCGAACTGCCGGTCTTCGCGTTGATGGTCGCCAAGGGCAAGCCTAAGCTGCAACCGAGCGAGCAGAAGTTCGCCTCGGGCTGGGGCGGCAGGACGCGCATCGAGATCGAGGGCGGCGACACACTGACGCGGTTTGCGGAGGAGCTGACGCGGGTCTCCGGCCGCCCGGTAATGAACCAGACCGGCCTGACTGGAAGCTACGATATCGAGATCGAGTGGGCGGCGGACGACGATGAGGATGCCGATATGCCGACGCTGTTTACGGCGATCAGGGAGCAACTGGGGCTGACGCTCGAACCGCGCAAGGCCGCGGTGGATGTGGTGGTGATCGACCACATGGAGATGCCGTCGGAGAATTGAGTGCGAATGTGGGAACCGGACGGTTCGCTCACCCGTATCATCCTGGAAAGGAGTTCTACGTACATGGTTCGCAACGTTCAGCGGCAAATCGGTCTACTCGCGGCTCTTCTCGTTCTCTTGTCCGGTTCGTGTCTGCTGGCGCAGACCCCCATTGTGGAAGAACCCGGCTACACGCCAACCATCATCTTCGACGTGGCCACCATCCGCCAGGCGCCGCCGCCGGACGCCAATTTCCACGTATCGGTGTCCAGCCCGCCGCACTCCAGCCGCTTCGAGGCCACGAACCTACCTCTGAAGGCCCTGCTGCAGATTGCGCACGGCTTCGATGCCCCGGTGGTCGGCGCGCCGGACTGGACCACGAACACGTTCTACAACATCCAGGCGCGCTCAGATGAAGCGGCCGACGCGCGGCTCGCCAAACTGACCGATAACGAGGTCCGGCTGGAGAAGCGGAACGCAATTCGCAAGCTCCTGACCGACCGTCTGGAACTGAAGACGCATCTCGAAACTCGCAACAGCGCCATCTACAACCTTGTGCTGGCCAAAGGCGGCGTCAAGATGCAGGCTGTACCCACGCCTGCGCTCGGCAACGGTGAGGCACCCCCACCGCGGCTGCCCGCCAACGTCCAGACGCGTGCAACCAAGCAGGGTCTCGAATTCGCCGGATCTAGCTCTCCAATGCCGGCCATCACGGGTGCCCTTAGTTCAATGGTGGAAGCGCCGGTGGTCGATAAGACCGGTCTGGCCGGCACCTACAACTACACGCTTCAGTTCGGCCGCGAATGGTCCGCGAACGATCCCGACGGCTGGCCTTCCATCTTCACCGCGGTGCAGGAACAGCTTGGGCTGAAGCTCGAAGCCGTACACGAATCGGTGCCCAACCTTGTGGTCGACCACATGACGAAGCCGACGGAAAACTGATCAATTCCCGGACGGCCGCTCCAGATGATCGATCACATAGTGATCGACCGGACCCTTCTGCGGGGTCAGTTTCAGCCCCAGTTGATCGCGCACCGCGTCGAAGATGGAGGGCTTTTCGAGCAGCTCGGGCGGCAGCGTATCGCGGTTGAGATCCGGCGGCAAGGGCGGCAGGAACGACAGCGTAAAGTCGTAGTTCCCTTTCAGGCCGGTCAGGTCGAGCACCGGGCGTTCGTCACGCTGTACCTGCTGGCCAAGGTACCAGGCGAGGTAAATCATCGGGACGCGAGTTCCGACCTGGGTGAAGTTCGGACCGGGCATGATGACGATGTTGTCGTTTTCAGGCGTGTCGTTGGGCTTCATCTTCAACCCCGAGGGTTCGACCGTCAACGCATAGACGTTGCCTTCCCTGCTCTCGATGTGGAACTTCAGGCCGAAGCGGTCGGCGAGCAGGTTCTTCATCATGGTGTGCAGGTCGTCGACGCTGTAGCTGCCGTCGACACGCGCCTCGATGTCGTAGCGATCGCTCTCGAACCAGCCTGGGCCGCCTTCGATCTGGCGCATCGGCACCTTATACATCAGGGCCATGACCAGCTTTATGTTCACACCCTTCGAGGTGTAGCCGTGGCCGCCGTCGAGCGGCTTGATGCCGCCGCTCTGCACGTTGGGATCCGTGAGCCGGATGGAGGCGACATCGAAGGTGAGGCGGGCGGGCTTTGGCACAGGCGCCTGCGCGGAAACCGCCGCAGCCAGCGAGAGGATTGACCCTGCCCACAGCTTCATCATGCGAGCGATTATATCTTGCCGCATAAGAGTGTCGAGGTGATCGCTATGGACCACCTCGACAAGCCGACAGCGGAACTAGACCACGGGCGCGGGCTTCGGCTCGAAGATGCCGCGGAAGTTTGCGCGATGGCTCCAGTAGACCAGCGCCCAGAGCAGCGCGGCGAAGACGCCCGGCAGCGCGCCCTTAGGGTCCATGGTGACGTGGTAGAGCAGGATGTTGACGATGATGGGCGCGAGGATGGCGATCGCCAGCGGCACGAAACGATTCGCGAGCAGCAGCAGGCCCGCCAGCGCCTGGAAGAAGTAGACGAGCACGAAGTAGTGCGACGTGCTCATCACAATCATGTATTGCAGGGCAAGCGGATTCTCCGGTGGCGGCATCTTGAGAAAATGCAGGAAGCCGTTGAAGCCGAAGACGGTAAACATCAGACCGAGTAGATAGCGGGCGATTGTGGAAGCGATTTTCATACAAATCTCCTGGACTGCGGTTGATGTTACCGACAGGTGTGACTAAAGGTTACACGACCCATTGCTTCAGCGGCATCTGTCGTAGTAACGAAAGTTGCAGAGAGGATTTGAGGATGAAGACTCCGAATGCGGTAGTACGCGCAAGGGTTCTCTCGGATTGTCATCGCGCTACTGAATCACCCGCACCGCGCCTCGTCCCACCAACTCCTCTACGCGATCGATGAACAGCCGGTCCGCCGCAACCATCATCTTCGCCGGTTCCAGCACCGCGCAGAACTCGCCCGGCTCTTCAAAGTCCAGCAGCAGCTTGCCGCCGCCGGGCGACTCGACAAACAGGCCCAGCAGCTTTTGCAGCAGCGCCGCATCGGGGCTATGCAGCGGCACCTTGATGCGCAATGCCTCCGGCAGCTTGATCTTCACATCCTCCAGCGCCTGGATGGCGGAGACGGCGAGCTTCGGCGCGGAATCCTCTTCGCCGCGCAGCGAGCCGCGGACCAGCACCGGCACGTCGATCTTCAGCTTCTCCGCCAGCTTCTCATAGCTCTGCGGGAAGGCGATCAGCTCGATCTTGCCGACCGTATCTTCAAGCGAGGCTTGCGCGTAGAACTCGCCGGACTTCTTCGACTTCGCGACCTTAAGCCCGGTGATGACGCCGGCGATCTGGATCTCGTTGGGTTCCGGACCTCCGCGGCGGAACTGCTGCGGCTCGGGCTTCATCTCGCATGCGGTAATGGTGTCGACCACCTTCATGTTGCGCAGCTTCTCGCGATACTTGTCCATCGGATGGCCGCTCACGAAGAAGCCGAGGACTTCCTTCTCATTCTGCAGGCGTGTGTGCTCGTCCCAATCGGCCACGTTGGGCAGCGCCTCCGCTTTCGCGCCACCTGCGGGCAGCACATCCGAATCGAAGATGCCGAAGAGCCCGTGCTGCCCGGCGGCGGCATCCTTCTGCGCCTTCTGCGCGCGCTCCATGGCGCCGTCGAGCGCGGCCATAATCGCGGCGCGCTTGCCGAAGCAGTCCATGGCGCCGGCTTTGATCAGCGATTCGAGCACGCGCTTGTTCAGCAGCCGCAGGTCGACCTTCTCGCAGAACTCCCACAGGCTGGCGAAGCCTTTGCCGCCGAGCGCTTCCCTCGCCTCAATGATGCTGACGATGGCGTTGTGGCCGACGTTCTTGATCGCCGCCAGGCCAAAGCCGATCGCCTCCGCGCCTTCGGCGGTCTTTACCGGCGCGAAGTTCGGATAGGAGAGCTGCACGCTCGGCGGCACTACGGGAATATTAATCTCGCGGCACTCCGAGATGTACTTCACCACGTTTTCCGGCTTCGAGGTTTCGCTGGTCAGCAGCGCCGCCATAAACTCGACCGGATAGTGCGTCTTCAGGTAAGCCGTGTGATACGCCAGCAGCGAATAGGCCGCGGAGTGCGACTTGTTGAAGCCATAACCCGCGAACTTTTCCATCAAATCGAAGATCTTGCCGGCGATATCTTTCGGGTGCTTGCGGGCGGCAGCTCCTTCGAGAAACTTCGACCGCTGCTTCGCCATCTCGGCGGCATCCTTCTTACCCATGGCGCGGCGCAGCATGTCGCCTTCACCCAGGCTGTAGCCGCCGATGGTGTTCGAGATCTGCATGACCTGTTCCTGGTAGACCATTACGCCCAGCGTCTCGCTCAGGATGGCCTCCATCTCGGGCAGGTCGTACTCGACCGGGCTGCGTCCCCACTTGCGCTCGACGAAGTCGTCGATCATGCCCATAGGGCCGGGCCGGTAGAGGGCGTTCAACGCCGTCAGGTCTTCGACGCGGTTTGGTTTATAGCGCCGCAGCACGTCGCGCATGCCGCCCGACTCGAACTGGAAGACGCCGCTGGTCAGCGCCTTGTGAAAGACCTGCTCATACGTCTTCAGGTCGTCGAGCGGGATGGTCGCCATGTCGATGCGCTCGCCCTTGGTCTTGACGATCAGCTTCAGTGCATCGTCGATGACGGTGAGCGTCGTGAGGCCGAGGAAGTCCATCTTCAGCAGGCCCATCTTCTCGATGGCGCCCATGTCGTACGAGGTGACAATAGCCTCGTCTTTGGTGCGCGTCACGGGAACAAGCTCGGTCAGCGGCTGCGGCGCGATCACCACGCCGGCCGCGTGTACTCCCGCGCCTCGAACGAGGCCTTCGAGGCGCATGGCCGTATCGATCAGCTCGCGAATCTTCGGCTCGTTCTCATACGCCTGCGCCAGCGGACCGTTATCCTTCAACACCTCCGCGATGGTGACGCCGATGCGCCCTTGAATCATCTTGGCGATGCGGTCGACCTCGCCGTAGGGCATGTCGAGCGCGCGGCCGACATCCTTGATCGCCGCCTTCGCCGCCATGGTGTTGAAGGTGATAATCTGCGCGACCTGCTCGTTGCCGTACTTGCGGCGCACATATTCGATCACCTCGCCGCGGCGATTCATGCAGAAGTCGATATCAATATCCGGCATGGAGATGCGCTCCGGATTGAGGAAGCGCTCGAAGAGCAACTCGTTCTGCAGTGGGTCGACGTCGGTGATCTCCATGCAGTATGCCACCAGCGATCCAGCCGCCGAACCACGGCCTGGGCCGACGGGGATGTCTTGCTCGCGCGCGTAGCGGATAAAGTCCCACACGATCATGAAGTAGCCAGGAAACTTCATCGCCTTGATGCAGTCGATCTCGCGGCTGAGGCGTGCGTGGTAGTCCTCGACCGACTTGCGCAGCAGGCCGCGATTGCGCAGATGCGCGACGTTGGTATCGAGCCGCTTCTGCAGGCCTTCGCGGCAGACCTGCTCGAAGTAGTCGTCGAGCGTCATGCCGGCGGGCACGGGAAACTCGGGGAACGGATTGTCGACTTTCCTGAGCTGGAGATTGCAGCGCTCGGGAAACTGCATGGTTCCGGATATGACGTGCGGATGATCCGGGAAAAGCCGCGCCATCTCCTCGGCGGTCTTGATGTAGAACTCGTTGGTATCGAACCTGAAGCGTTTAGGATCGTTCATCGACCCGGCGGTCTGCACGCAGAGCAGAATTTCGTGCGCGCGGCTGTCCTGATCCTCGATGTAGTGCGAGTCGTTGGTCGCGATCAGCGGGATGTCGAGATCCTTCTCCATCCGGAACATCGCATCGATGACGGCCTTATCGGGCGCGAGGTGATGGTCCTGGACCTCGAGAAAGAAGTTCCCTTTGCCGAACATCTCCTCGAAGCCGCCGGCGGTCGCCCTGGCCTTGTCGTAGTCGCCCGCCATCAGGTGCTGCGAGACCTCGCCGGCCAAGCAGCCGGAGAAACCGATGAGGCCTTTGGTGTGCCTGGCGAGGAAGTTCTTGCTGACGCGCGGCTTGCGATAGAAGCCATGCAGGGCGGCCTCGCTGGTCAGGCGCACGAGGTTCTTGTAACCCTCTTCGTTCTCGGCCAGCACGAGCAGATGGTTGTACTTCGACTCTGAGTCGGCAAACTCCCGGCGATGATCGTCTTCCTTGCAGATGTAAAGCTCGCACCCAAGGATCGGCTTGATGCCCTTCGCCTTCGCCGCGTTGAAGAAATGCACCGCGCCAAAGATGTTGCCGTGGTCGGTCATGGCCACGGACTTCTGCCCAATCTTGCCGACACGCGCGACCAGCTTGTCGACGTCGCAGGCGCCGTCGAGGAGGGAGTAATCGGTGTGCAGATGCAGGTGGGTGAACTCGGGGGCCATGGGTCTAGTTTAGTGGTTGCTGGGGCGGCTTGCCAGGTGTGCATAACAGGGAGTAAACCCTGCGCACCGCACACCATCGCCGAAGGATTGTTGTACTCTTCGTGTGTGCACATTGGAAGCGGCATTGGGAGGATTGCAGTTCCAGCAGTGGTGGCTATCGTCTTCGCCATCGCGCGACGCTACCTCCCCGCCTCGCAAGAAGTAACCTACTCGGACGTTGACGATAGACGTTTTTCGAAGCTTCAGTGGCTCATCGGACCCGCGACACTGGTCGCGGGTTCTGTTTCGGGCGGAGTTATCTATCTCGTTCTCGATCGTTTGAATCTCGGAATTGCATCGCTCGGTCCGAAGCCAGTCTTTCTCCTGCTGCCAACGCGAGCTATCTGGGCGATCGCAGGATTGTTCGAGGGAATATGTCTCGCGTGGCCTCTGACGCTCTGGGTATGGCGCCGCGGCGGTGATGGCTTAGCGGCAAGCAAATACGAAAGCTGGTCAAACTACAAAGCTGGCTTTAACGCGACTCGTTTAATAAAACTGATGATGCTTTGTTTGGGGCTCCCATGCATCGTCCTGGTTGCTCTGGCGCTGCCAATTCATACGTCCATTGACCGGACAGGCTTGCGTATTGGGCATTACGCGAGAGTACGAACAGAGTTTCATGCCTTCATTGAAGTGCGCAGCATTACTGTAGTAGATGGAATGAGACTTCGTGACGGCTCCTTCAGCAAACGGCCAGCTATCATCCTTGACTTCGCTGATGGATCACGTTGGGATTCTGCCGACGACAGGGACTTTGATAATCCGATAGACCCGGCTATCTTGAGCTTTAAGGAATCATTGACGGGTTTAGCATCGCGCCACATCGACGCCTTTCCATTTGGAAAGCTGTGAGTTCGCGACCCGCCTCAGTACCCCATGCTCCCGGCCGTGCCTGATCGCCATAATGACAACGTCGTTGTCGACTAGTTGATAGCGCACGACATATGCTCCGCGGCCAAATTCTACGACCCATTCCCGATAGTTCGGTGGCATATCCTCGATTGGGTGCCCGATCTTCGGATCGCGGGCCAATGCCTGCACGGCAAATACGATCGTCTTCGCCGCACGTTGCGCAGCCAAAAGACTCTTTCGGCCAGAAAGCCGCGCAGGCGCTGGAGGTCGCGGCGGGCATGCCGGACCAGACCAAACGTGACATTCAGGCATCGGTAGATCTTCACCAGCTTCGATCCTCAGCGCCCAGTCCTCCATCTCTTCCTGAGTAACGTGAAGACCTGTGGCCTGGTAGTGTTCAGACGCTCCTAGAGTGGCACGCCGGAACTCCTCTCGCGTTCCGCGCGCGAGACATACTCTTCCACCGCTTCCTGCGCGAGCGCGGCAGGCGAACGTTGCCACGTGTCCGCAAGTTGCTTATGACGCTGGGATATCGCGGGGTCAAGTTGCAAACTGGTCGCTGTCTCTACCGCCATCGGACCACCCTCCTCGGGTATTCTGTTCCCTACTTTAGCACTACTCCCGCGGCATCGGCTCGAACATCGCCACCGGCGCGCCTGTCGGATCGAACATCACGCTCATCCAGCCCGTGCCCGGAATCTCCGTGACGTCCATGGTCACGTTCGCGCCCAGCGCCCTGGCTTTTTTCGTCGCCTCGTCGATGTCGTCCACCCCGATGTAGGTCAGCCAGGCGGGCGGCCTGCCCGGCATGCTTACCATCCCGCCGCCTGGTCCTTTGTCGGGCATGAACGTGCTGTAGATGCCATTGGGACTCATGTCCATATCGTTGAACTGCCAGCCGAACATCTCGCCGTAGAACGCCTGCGCCTTCTTCAGGTCGGGCGTATTCAACTCCAGATGCACAAACGGATTCGCCATCGTGTTCCTCCAGACTTGAAATCCCACTACGGCATCATAAAATCACGTTATGGCTGCTTTGCTCAACTGGCTCCCACTTTTGCTGCGCCGGCGCAAGCGCGAACAGTCGCTGGCACTTGCCGGAACCTGGCCCACGACGACCGCCAAACTGCTGAAATCCGCAGTGCTGGAGAAAGACCCGCTGGCAGAAGAAGGCACTGAGTTTCAGGATCGCCAGGTGGAGTCTGCTTACTTCTTCACGCTCGAAGGCAGCTACTACGGGGGCCATCTGCGCAGCGTGCCGATGTCGGATTCCGAGGCGCATCGCGCGCTGAAGCTGGTGCCGGAAGATACGCCGGTGCAGGTTCGCTACAACCCCGCCAATCCCGACCAGGTCCACACCCTGCCAGCCGACAATGCCGTTTTTCCGTTCGCGATCTGGCCAGGATGATGAAGCCCGCTTCCCTGCAAACCCTCAGGACCGGAGCCGCCTTGTTGATCGCGGCGAGCCTGCCGCTGACGTACTTCACCATCGTCGAGCCGGTCCACAGGGCGCGCCAGACCGGCGTTCTCTCTTACCGCCTCTACTGGATCATGGTCGGCCCGCTGTTTCTCTATATGGGCGCCGCGTTCATCCTCGCCGACATGCGCGACGGCCAGATCAGGCAGCGTAACGCGCAGGGCAAATTGAAGTTCACGCGCAAGGGCCGAATCTATACCGCCGGTGTCTGGATCGTGATGCTCCTGACCGTCGTTGTGTACCAGTTCTATCTGCGGACAAACGGATTCAGCATGTACTAAAGCGAATGCAAAAGCGGATCCCTAACGGGATGACAAACAACGGGATTAGCCGATAAGGCTGTGCGCGAGTTCGACGTACAACTCCACGCACTGCATAAGCTCTTTCTTGCTGATGCGCTCGTCCGGCGTGTGCGCGACGTGGATGCTGCCCGGCCCCAGCAGAAACGGCTCGCCCCAGGCAGTCAGGCTGGGGATATCGGTGGCGAACTTTGCGACCATCGTGGGCAGCGAGCCGACGCGGCGCATCTGCACGAACGAGAGATCGAGCGAGAAGCTGATGTCTGCGCGCCCCGCCACAGCCTGCGTGATCGCAGCCTTGATCTCGTCGCTCGGCCCGACCGTGCGGATCAGCAGATGCGCCTCCGCCTTATCTGCGATCACATTCGGCGCCCGGCCGCCGGAGATGATGCCGGTATTCACCGTCGTCTCGCCGATGCCTTCGACGAATGGAAGCGAGAGCTTGCCGATATCGTGCAACGCCTCGACCAGCTTGTCGATCGCGGACTCGCCTAACTCCGGATAGGCCGAATGCGCCATCTTGCCATGCGCCCGCAACTCGACACGCAGCGCACCCTTGGTCGCCAACGCCAGCCGGTTGTCGGTCGGCTCGCCGTTGATAAGGAACTTCGATCCGCGCGGCTCGCAGTTCGCAACCTTCGCCCCGGCGGAGTCGCGTTCTTCGCCCACCACAAACAGCATGCCGACCTTCATGCCGGCATCGCGCAGACGCTCGGCGGCAGCTACCTGCGCGGCGATAATCCCCTTCGCGTCGCACGTCCCGCGTCCATACAGGTAGTCGTCATCTTCGCTGCAGCCGAAGAACGGTGGCACCGTATCCATGTGGGTTGAGAACACCACGTCCGGCGTCACTCCGGGCATGGCGGCGTAGACGTTGAAGCGCTCTCCGCCGGGCAGGTCCGGATCGGGGGCGCCGGGGGTTCCGGCTTCCGGCTTCGGCACCGGCATGCGTTCGACCGCCCACCCTTGGCCGGCGAGAAACTCATGCAAGAAGACCCCGGCGTCGTACTCGTGGTACGTGGTCGAGTGGATATTTACCAGCTTACGGGTGAGTTCAATCGGGTCGATCGCCATACCCACAGCATACCCGCTGTACGCTATCTCTATGCCGTTTCAATCGCACGTTCGCACAATCGACGATCTTTACGGCCCCGCCGGACGGCTGGAAGCGCTGCTCAACACCGGCCTTGAGGACGCGCCCTACACCGCGCTGGTCGCGCATCCGCACCCGCTCTTCGGCGGGACGATGCACAACAAGGTGGTCTACCATGCGATGAAGGCGTTCAGCCATTTCGGCTTGCCGGTGCTGCGCTTCAACTTCCGCGGCACCGGCCGCAGCGAAGGCACGCACGACAAGGGCGAAGGCGAGATCGAGGACGTGCGCGCGGCGGTCGACTACCTGTACGCGCAGTTCGAAAAGCCGATCCTCTTCGCGGGCTTTTCTTTTGGCTCCTACACCGGCCTGCGCGCCACCTGCGGCGATGCGCGGGTCGCCGGGCTGGTCGGGTTGGGATTGCCAGTGCAGGCGGCGGGGCGGGACTATATGTACGAGTTCATTGAGAGATGCACGCAGCCCAAACTCTTCATCTCCGGCGACCACGATGAGTTCTGCCCGTCGGAGGTATTGCAGCAGGTCGCCGAATCGAGTCCCGGAAAGTGGGACACATTCATCATCCCCGGCGTTGACCACTTCTTTCAGGGCACCTCATCGAGTCCCGGCGCAAAGCTTGAGGAAATGCAGGGGCTCATCCGCGCCTGGCTCATGCATAATTTCCAACTGAGAGCACCGGCATAGCCGCCGTTTCTTGGTAGGCTGTCGATATGAAAATTATGGGAATGGGACCGTTTCGCGTCCTCGCCATCGCCCTCGCGGCTTTCTCAATGGCTGCGGCGGCGCCTGCCCAATCGGCCAACGCAGATGAAGCCGCCGTTCGGGCAGTCATTCAACACGAGCTCGAAGGCTGGGGCAAGTTCGATCCTGCCGCGGTAGCCTCGTGCTACACCGTCGACACGCTGTGGCAGAACCCATTCGGCGTCCGCATCAAGAGCCGTGCCGCTTTGGAGAAGTTCCTCACCAACCTCTTCCAGCGCCCCGGCTACCGGTCCGCCAAAGACACGGAAGCGCCGCACATCACCGACCTTCACATCCTCTCGCCCACAACCGCCGTGGTGTGGAGCGAGGAGAAGAGCGCAGGACAGATCGACGACGCAACCGGCAAGCCGATGCTGCCGCGCTACTCGCATTATCTTGAGGTTCTGACAAAGACGGGAGGCGCGTGGCTCATCTCGGACAGCATCATCATGGACGAATATCCGCGGCCCGCGAAGTAACAGGACACTTCTGAAACTGTCCCAATCAAACGCCAGAGATCGCTTGCCGTGAGCGACGCTCGATGCTGGGAGATGTCCTGTGTCTCAGCGTTTGGCTCTGTTTTTATGCTGTCTTCTGGGTGTCGCGGCTTATGTTCCTGATGGCTACGACGCGGGCTACGCGGGGCTCTCGCCGCAGCAGCGGCAAGGCCGCGATACCTGGTACCGCTGGACCGGAGGCGACACCGACGCCCACGGCAATGTCGTCGGCGACCAGGAGCTGTGGCGGTTGCTGGCGATGCGCTCGCACGGAACCGTCGATCTGCTGCAGGCGATCGACTCACGGTATCGCGGGGAGCGATTCCATCGCTTCGGCGTGATGAACGATCCCGACTGCACCCCGGCCAGCGCACCCGACCAATACGGCTTTTGGCTTGATACCTGCGTGCCCGACGATGCGAACGAATCCGTAGGCGAGCCGGCGGGCATCATCGGTCTGCGGCGGTTTGCGAACCCGAAGTTCGACGCGAAGGCGTGGGATCTGGCGAAGTATCAGACCGATCCGGCGAAGGTCGAGCCGCCGTATCTTATCGGCGTGGCCTGCGGCTTCTGCCATGTGGGTTTCAACCCGCTACATCCTCCGGTCGACCCGGAGCACCCGGCGTGGCGGAATCTTCATGACGGCATCGGCAACCAGTATTTCCGCGAGCAAATCTTCAATATGGCGAAGTATCCGGCGACGCGCGAGCTGAAGCCGAGCGACTTCCGCTGGCAGGTGGCGAACGCAGAGCCGCCGGGGACGTCCGACACCTCGCAGGTGGCGACGGACCACATCGACAATGCAAGCAGGATCAACACCATCGTGGACCTGAACTTCCGCCCCCGGCACGACGAGGTGATGGCCGACGGCAGCGTGCGGCCGGTCTTCCATGTGTTGAAGGACGGCGCGGACTCCGTGGGGTCATCGTGCCTGACGATCCGACAGCCAAGCCCGGCGTGAACGACACAGCCTGCGCCGCGCTGCGCGGATACCTGAACATAGGCCTGTGCGCGGATGTATCGATGTCGCTGCACGATCCCGTCTATGGCTTGAAGAAGGCGCAGACGCCCTTCGATATAAAACACGCTCGCCAGACGAGCTTGCCCTGCGACGAAAGCTGGACGGCAACCGTGGCTCGGCTCGAAGGCCTGGAGGCTTTTCTGCGCACGCTGGGCCCGCTGCATCTGGCGGATGCCGACGGAGGCAGCCAGTACCTGCCGAAGGACACAGCGGTATTGACGCGCGGGAAGATCGTCTTCGCGGAGAACTGCGCTGGCTGCCACTCCAGCAAACAGCCGCCGCTCAGCTATACCGGTTCAAGGGTCGAGTGGTTCAGAGATGCGGTGCTGCGAGGCGATTTCCTGGAGCGCAATTTTCTCTCGGACGATGCGAAGTATCCGGTCTCGGAGATCGGCACCAACGCCGAGCGCGCCCTCGCGACCAACGCGGAGAGAGGCCACATCTGGGAGCAGTTCTCGTCGGAGAGCTACAAGGCTGGGCTTCCGGTTCGCGTAGCCGGCATCAAGGCGACCGGCGGCGGCGGATACTATCGCACTCCGTCGCTGGTAAACGTCTGGGCGACCGCGCCGTTCCTGCATAACAATGCCTTGGGGATGTTCAACGGCAATCCGTCCGTGGCGGACCGGCTGGCCGCCTATGAGAGCGCCATGACCATGCTGCTCTGGCCGGAGCGGCGGCCGGGACCGAAGTCGATCCGCCGGACTACGGAGAAGAGCCGGTTCGAATTCGAGGATCGCGGCAGCGTGTGCGTGGCAAAGAACACGCCGGTCGATCTGATCGCGAATGTTCATGTCGCGCCGAAAGAACACTCAGGGAGGAATAAGCTGCTCGACAACGTGCTGTGCCGGATCACGGGATCGGGCGTCGCGAACAGGCTGATCCAGATGGTCGACAACGCTCCAGACTTCGTGCAGGATCGTGGGCACACCTACGGCGCTGCCTTGGCGCACACCGATAAGCGGGCACTCATCGAATACATGAAGACGTTCTGAAGCCTACGTCGTCAGCCACTTGCCGATCACCGGGTTGCAGAACTCCGGCATCTCCTCGAACGGGATGTGCCCGGCCTCCGGCACCACATGCAGCGGCGCGCCGATCTCCCGCGCCAGCAACTGGCCGGAATCGAGCGCCACGGCGCGGTCGCGATCGCCCCAGAACAGCAGCGTCGGAACCCCGCGCAGCTGCGGCAAAGCTTCCTTCAGCTTCGCCATATCCGGAGCCCAGCGCCGCATGACCGCACAGATGTGCTCGATCGATTCGCTGTCGAGATGGTCCGTGTAGCCTTCGAGCACGCCCTCGACCATGCGCCGCTTGTCGCCGTACATCCGCTCCAGCGAGCGGCGATGCATGAAGCGCGGCAGCAGCGGAATGATGTTGCGGGCGAAGAATCCGCCCAGCGAGGTCGAGTAGAACCGAATCTGCGGATTGCCCAGAACGCAGAACGGATTCGCCGGCGCAAACAACACCAGGCGATGCACCCGCTGCGGATGCCGCGCGGCCAGCATCATCGCGGTCGCGCCGCCATGCGAGTGGCCGCCGATGTCCGCGCTCTCGATTCCGACCGCTTCCATAAACGCGGCCAGCCGGTCCGCGCAGGCTTCGAGTCCAGCGTCGAGGCCTTCCACGCGTTCAGACGCGCCCATGTTCGCCAGGTCCATCGCGTAAACCGTGCGGAACTTCGCCAGAGACTCGATATTGCGATTCCAGTTTCGCCGCGATCCGACCAAGCCATGCACCAGTACCAGTGCCGGCCCCGAGCCCGCATGCACATAGTGCACGCGCACTCCATCTACCGTTATGATCGACTCCTGCGTCTGCTTCATCGTTACCCAACCCCTCACCGCGGATCTCAGCGCAAGGCGGTCGAACAGGCCTGGTCTGCACTCTTTTCTATATTACATTTGTGTGAATCCAGCGCTTGTCTATGACATACAAAAATCGACTTATCTGCAGGACGAACTCCGCGCGTCTTCGCAGGAACTTTTTCGTATAATGGTCGTATCCGTATTGTCACAAGCCTGTATGATTGCGCGTATCTTCAGCCGCGAAGTCCTTTCGCTGCAACAAGGGAGCGAAGCGTAGTTTGGTCGCAAACGTGCTCAAGTCACCTTGGAGAAGATCGACGAGCCGGATTTGCCGCAGATGAAGAACGCCTTCCAAACGCGCATTCTCGCGGTGGTGCTCGCCGCAGCCACCCTGGCGGCGTGCGTCCTTGCGGGCCTCAACCTTACAGCGGAAAACGAATATAACGTCCCCACAGACGGCGTGTGGTGGACCGAGGTCGCGGGCGGACTGTGCGCCGAGCAGGTCCCGCCGGATTCCCCAGGCCAGCGTGCCGGCATCCGCACCGGAGACATCCTTCAATCCGTCGACGACCAGGCTACGCCGCGCGTCTCCAGCTTCACCCGCCAAATCTTCCGCGTCGGCATCTACGGCAAGGCCGAATACTCCATCGCCAGGCCCGCCCAGCGCTGCAGCCTGCAGCCGAAGACCAACAGATTCCCGGTCCAGGTGTATTTAGACCGCACCGATCGCAGCATCAACTACGGCCTGCGGCTGATCGCGCTGGTTTATCTCTGCATCGGGCTTTACGTCCTCTTCCGGCGCTGGACTGCCCCCAAATCCACTCACTTCTACGTCTTCTGCCTGGTGTCGTTCGTGTTGTACGCCTTCCGCTACACCAGCCAGTTCGACGCGCTGGACTGGATCGTCTACTGGTCGTCGATCGTCGCCTCTTCGCTGCAGCCGGCGCTCTTTCTGCACTTCGCGTTCAGCTTCTCGGACGCGCCGCCCAACCCGCACAGCCGTCGCCGTCGCGCCCTGCTGACGACGCTGCTGTACCTGCCGGGCATCTACCTTGTCGGCCTGCAGGCGGTCGCGATCCTGCGCTGGTCCGCGACCGAAACCCTGAAGCATCGCTTGGACAAGATCGCCCTCGGCTACATGGCGATCTGCTACGTCTGGGCAGCGGCGATCTTCTTCCTGCGCGCCCGCCGCAGCGAGTTCCCGCTGCAACGGCAGCAACTTAAGTGGCTTACGCGCGGAACCCTGCTGGCCGTGGTGCCGTTCACGCTGCTCTACGTCATCCCGTTTCTGCTCGACATTCCCGTGCCGACGATCTTCCAGAAGATCGTCCGGCTGGCGCTGGTCTTCCTGCCGCTGACCTTCTCGTGGGCCATCGTGCGATACCGCCTGATGGACGTCGACCTGATCTTCAAGCGCGGCGTCACCTATACCCTTGCAACTGCAACACTCGTTGCACTTTACTTTGGCGTGGTCGCGCTGATAGCGGAGATCGTCCACACCCGGCTCGCCAACCTGGGCCGGGGCGGTCTGCTGGCCGCGCTCATCGTCGCGAGCCTCACCTTCGATCCCATTAAGCGCGCCATCCAGGCCCGGGTCGACCGCATCTTCGACCAGAAGCGCTTCGACTATCGCGAAACCTTGGTCGACTTCGGCCGCTCGCTCAACTCGCAGACCGATCTGCGCGCGCTGGTCGACTCCATCGTTGAGCGCCTGCCGCAGACGCTCCTCGTCACCCGCGTCGCCGTCTTCCTGGCGGCAGAGACGGAAAGCGAACGCGCGGCGCCGGTCTTCGAACTCGTCGCCTCTCACGGACTCGGCATCCTGCACTCGAACGATGCCGACTCATTCCGGCCTACGCTGGACGTCTCCTTCCTCGACTTCGACTCGGGCGCCGCCAACCCGCATCTCTTCCTCGAAAACCCGCAGCAGGCGCTGCGGCTGCCCGATTCGCAGCGCCTGACCGCCGGGCGCCTTGACCTGAACTACTACCTCCCCTGCCGCGTCGCCAATCGCACCGGACCGGGGACGCGAACGGTCGCGGTCATCGGCCTGGGCCGCACCAACGACGGCGACTTCCTCTCGTCCGAAGATATGGAAGTGCTCGAATCGCTAGCCGGCTACATCGGCATCGCGATCCAGAACGCACAGCTCTACCGCAATCTCGAATCGAAGATCAACGAGTTCGAGAAGCTGAAGGACTTCAACCAGAACATCGTCGAATCGATCAACATCGGGATCTTCGCCGTCGATCTCGACGACCGCATCGAGAGCTGGAACGCGCAGATGGAGGTGCTCTTCGCCCGCCCGCGCGCCGACGCCCTCGGAGAGTCGCTGGCCGACATCCTGCAGCCGGAGTTTATCGCCCGTGTCGAGGCGGTGCGCGGCGATGGCTCCGCCCACGGCACGCACACGCTGTACAAGTTCCGCCTGGCGCTCCCGACGGGTGAGACGCGCGTCACCAATATCTCGATAGCCCCGCTGCTGACGCGCAGCTACGACGTGGTCGGGCGCATCATCCAGATCGACGACATCACCGACCGCATCGAGCTTGAAGCGCAGCTTACGCAGGCGGAAAAGCTCTCCTCCATCGGCCTGCTCGCCGCCGGCGTGGCGCACGAGGTCAACACGCCGCTCGCCGTCATCTCCAGCTACACGCAGATGCTGAGCAAACAACTGCGTGACGACGCACGACTGTCGCCGGTGCTCGAAAAGATCACGCAGCAGACCTTCCGCGCCAGCGAGATCGTCAACGGCCTGCTGAACTTTTCGCGCACCTCGGGCGCCGAGTTCGTGCGCATCGACCTGAACCAGCTGCTGCGCGACTCCGCCATTCTGCTCGACCACCAGTTCAAGACCGCGCGCATCCGCATCGAGACCGATCTCGCGCCCGACCTCGCGCCGGTGCAGGGCAATCAGGGCAAACTCCAGCAGGTGATCCTGAACCTGATGCTGAACGCGAAGGACGCCATGCAAGGGGCATCGAACGGCCTCATCAGAGTCCGCACGTGTACGCGCAACAACCTGGCCATCGTCGAGATTACCGACTCCGGGATCGGCATCGCGACTGAGAACCTGCACCGCATCTTCGATCCATTCTTCACTACCAAGACCAACCCGAAACCAGGCCAGCATAAGGGTACCGGCCTTGGTCTGGCGGTGAGTTATGGCATTTTGCAGGAGCACGGCGGCAAAATTACGGTTGACTCCGACCCCGGAGTCGGGACGACATTCCGGCTCGAAATTCCCGCTGCCCAAGTCGCTCAGCCTGCATGAGCCGCGGCAAAGACAGAAGCAGGTCCCCACGGGATGACAAACGAAAAGCAAGATTGATCAAGGAAGTACACTGATGCCCGCTACGCTCACCGCACCTCCGGCCCCGACCTCCACATCCGCCGCCATCTCGCGCCTGCTCATCATCGACGACGAGCCTTCGATCCGCGAGTCGCTCGAAACCCTGCTCACCCTTGAAGGCTTCGCCGTCACGCTGGCCCGCGACGGCGGCGAGGGCCTTGACATCCTCTCGCACGACGAGTTCGACCTGCTGCTGCTCGATCTCGCGCTGCCCGGCGAATCCGGCATCGATCTGCTGCCGCGCATCAAGGGCATGCACGCCAATCTGCCGGTCATCATGATTACCGCGTTCGGCACCGTCAATAACGTGGTGGACGCGGTACGCGCCGGCGCCGAGAACTTCATCCAGAAGCCCTGGGATAACGAGAAGCTGCTCGCCGACATCCGCTCGGCGATCGCCCGCCACCGCGCCGAGGCAGAGGTCATCCAGCTCAAGCGCACGCTCAAGCAGCGCTACAACTTCGAGAACATCATCGGCAAATCCGAACCCATGCTGCGCCTCTTCGACACCGTCGCGCAGGTTGCGCCCTCGCGTTCGACCGTGCTGATCCAGGGCGAGAGCGGCACCGGCAAGGAGCTGATCGCCAAGGCCATTCACGCCAACTCGCCGCGCCGCGATAAGGCATTTATCGCCGTCAACACCGGCGCCATCCCGTCCGACCTGCTCGAATCGTCATTATTCGGCCACGTCAAGGGCGCGTTCACCTCGGCCATCAACGCGAAAAAAGGCCTGTTCGAAGTCGCCAACGGAGGCACGCTCTTTCTCGATGAGATCGGCACCATGTCGATGGACATGCAGGCCAAGATCCTGCGCGTATTGCAGGACCGCCGCTTCATGCACCTCGGGGGAACGAGCGAGATTCAGGTCGACGTGCGCATTGTCGCCGCGACCAACGTCAACCTGCAGCAGGCGGTCAGGGACGGCCGCTTCCGCGAAGACCTCTTCTACCGGCTCAACGTCATCCAGCTCGAATTGCCGCCGTTGCGCCAGCGCCGCGAGGATGTTCCCCTGCTGGCACAGCATTTCTTACGCTTCTACGCCGCCGAAAACGGCACGGAAGTTCCGTCGCTCTCGCCTGAAGCTTTGCGCGTCCTGATGGATTACGAGTGGCCCGGCAACGTCCGCGAGCTGGAAAATGCGATGGAGCGCGGCGTGGTGCTCGCGACCACGCGCACCATCACGCCGGAGCTTCTGCCGTCGCAGCTGACCGGAACGACCTACACCGCCGCGCTGCTCGACCATCGCCCGGACGCCTCGCTCTTCGACGTGATGGAGGAGATCGAGCGGCGCATCATCGCCGACCGCCTGGAGCGCTGCCACTGGAACCAGACCGAAGCGGCGGAGTACTTCAAAGTGCCGCTGAGCACCCTGAATCAAAAGATAAAACGGTTAAATGTGGAAGTGAAGAAGCGGCATAGGGACTAGATCGGATTTCTCAGTTACTGTAGCCGCTCGTTCATTTTTATTTGTCATTCCCGAAGGGAATCCGCGTCTCGCGTGGCGGCTTCATCTATAGGAAAACCGGTCTAAGGGCGCGATCGGACCGAACTGATACCATCACAAGCAGCGTGGAGAGGCAAGCCATGGAAGGACTAGACCGCATCACTCGGAATCCCGCTGTAAAGGCCGGGAAGCCTTGCATACGCGGCATGCGAGTTACCGTCGGAATGATCGTCGGCCAGGTAGCCGCCGGACATTCCGCGGAAGACCTGCTTGCCAGCTATCCTTATCTCGAACGCGAGGACATCGTCCAGGCGCTTCGTTATGCCGCTCGCCTGGCCCAGGAACGCGAAGTCGAGCTTAGTCCCGCTTGAAGATAAGGCAAACGGCTACATCGTGCTCACCAACGATCTTGACTTCGGTTCGACTCTTGCGATGACCAACGTCGACAAACCCAGCGTGATCCAATTGCGTGTCTATGATCTCGACCCGCTTGTCCTTGGAACCCGCGTCATTCGAGCCATAGGTAAGTTGAGGCTTGACCTTCGGCAAGGCGCGCTGGTTACAGTGGAAGACAGCCGCATTCGATTGCGTCGACTCCCTTTCTCTCGAAGCTAGGCACGTGAACCTACTGTAGCTACCGCTCTCCCAAGCGCTTCCAGATCCCGCTCGGCATGCGACTGCCGTAGATACAGATCCAACTCCTCGTATCTGCGCAAAAACTCTGCATCCATCGCCAGCGGAAACGGCCCGTAGGCCCGCGGCAGTCTCCGCAATACGTCTGTGCAGGCCTGCTCGACGAGATGCCGCGCCGTCACCGCGCGTACCATCCCATCACCTTCGCCCCTGTCGATCTCCCGTCCCGCCGCGTCCAGGCATCCGGCCATGCCCCAAACCGCCGCGCTTACCGCGCCCAGGTGCGCCAGCGCGTGGGGGTCGTCACGAGTCTGCCGGAGCGCAAAGTCGAACAGGCCCGCCGCGCCGCCGGCCCAGCACGCCGCAGGCCCGCAGGCTCCGGGCCAGAAGCCTGGCCGGGTGAGATACCAGCCCGGTTCGCCTACCACATCCTCGGCGCGAACAAACGCCCGGTCGAATGTGCCCGCCGCCGTCTGTGTCTGCGCAAAGGCAGTCGCCTTCCATCCCGATCCATCGAACACAGTGCGGCTCGCATTGGCCTGCAGATCGACATCCATCAAGATAGGTTGCGGCGTTCCCGCGGTGATCAAAGCGCGATCAAGCAAACCGGCGCCGCTCAGAAACTGCTTCTCTCCGCTGATCGCAAAGCCAGCCTCAACCTCTGCGATCTGCAATTCCCTGCCGGGCTTCTCCGACGCCCAGACGCCGTACAGCACACCCGACTCCGCATCCCGGCCAGCCTCAGCCAGAATCGCTACCGCATCGAAATGCGCCTCCGCCAGCTTCGCCAGCGAGAGATCCTCGCGGCCAATCTCCATCAGCCGCCGATGCCGCTCCGCCGTTCGGCCCGCGCCGGGCAACGGCATCGGCGCGGCAATCACCTCGCGCAGCCGCCGCAGCAAGGCTTCGTCCGTCACGCCGGAACCACGTTGTGCGCCGCCAGCGCACCGGCGAATCCGTGCGGAGCCCGGCCCACGCGGCGCCCGCTGGTAATCACACTCATGCGGGCGAACGATATGCAGTTGCAGCCGGCCTTGCGCAAGCGATTCCAAAGGTCGTGATCTTCCGCCGTCGCCAGTTCGCTCCAGCCGCCGGCACGCAGATACGCATCCGCGCGTACGCCCAGGTTGGCGCCATGCACATGCGGATGCCGGCCGTCCGGATAGATCGCGTAGCTCTCGCGAAAACGCTGGGCTACGCCTGCATCGTGCTCGCAAAAGTCATCCACATCGACAATCCCGGTCACTGCCTCGACACCGGCTTCAGCCAGCGCCAGCTGATCGAGCAGCCAGTTCTCCGGGACGCAACAATCCGCGTCCGTATTGGCGAGCCAGCAGCGATCGAGTGGCCCGTCATACCTCTTGAGCAGGATCTCCGCGGCCAGCGCTCGCGCCATGCCCACAACGCCAACCTGCGTCTCAACCACAATGCCGCGCCCCGGCGTCAATAGCCTTTGCGCGTGTTCTTCCGTGCGGTCGGTCGAGCTGTCTACTACGACCACCACGTCGCAGGTTACTCCGGAGGGCAACTTCGCGCAGGCCCGCAGCACGGATCGCAAACAGCGCGGCAGAAGCTCTTCCTCATTGCGTGCCGGAATCAACACACCGATGTGCCACGTCTGCTGCTTCACGTTCTCTCCCAGACTTCCAGCCGAAATCCCTCGTGCCGTTCCGCCTTAATGCTGTTGAGTCCGGCTATCCTGCCCAAAATTTCGTGGACCCGATCGCCACTCAGAGGATGATCCGGCGACTCGCCGAGCCAATGCACCGCCAGCAGCGTACCGCCCGGCGACAGCTTTTGTATCAGTCGCTCCGCGATGATCCGCAATTGCCTCTCCTCGAAGTAATAGCCGATCTCGCTCAGCACGATCAGGTCGAACATGCCTTGCGGCCCAAAAGCCTGTTCCGTGAGCGAGCCACACGTGAGATGCACATTTCTGAGCAGATGGCAGCGCTTCTCAGCCTCAGCGATCGCGCTGGGAGATAAGTCCATGGCCTCTACGTCGTCGCATATCGTTGCCAGGCGGGCGGTCAGCACGCCAACAGAGCAGCCGGGTTCGAACGCGCGTGCATAGCGTCTGTCGCCCAGCGCCGCAACAGTCGCCCGGTACCGCCCCTGCTCATACTCGCTCGACGCAAAGTTCCAGGGGTCTGGGTCGCGAGCATACATCTCTTCGAAGTGCTCAGGAGTAATGTTTGGGGCTCTCATCGCAGGGCAAATACCTCAAAGCCGCGGCGGGCCGGCCCCAGCAGACGCTCCGGCAGGATAGGCTCGCCGCTGTCATGCGCGAGTTGCGACGCATGTTCCCGCAGCGCCTCCTCTTTGGTCTGGAGCAGATCGTCGTTCAGCGCAAACTTCACCAGCGTCAGTCCCGCTAAATCCTCCGGCAAGCCGCGATGCCACGTCCAGAAGAAGTAGGAGACAAGCGTGGCGCCGGACCTCTGCGCAGCTACCGCCGCGGCGCGTCCGCACGCCTCATGGTCGGGATGAAAGTCATGCTCCCAGGGCGCCAGGATCGTTGTCTCCGGGGTGGCAAGTTCGGTCAGCCGGGCTTCCAGATCCCGTTCCGCGGCACTGACGTCGCTGTCGATCATCCGTAGACGCAGCATGTGCTCAGGCGCGACGCCCAGGTGAGCCAGTGCCGCTTCCTGTTCGGCTTGTCGAACCGCCGCCAGCACCGCGGGGTCGTCGTCCTCATAGGCCTTTTCACCGTCGGTCACGCATACGACGGTAATCTCGTGTGC
>CAXTMK010000008.1:0-59881 GCA_964245315.1 uncultured Acidobacteriaceae bacterium
CGCATCAGGAGACGGGCACGGTCAGCCTGATCGCCGCGCCGACCCCGACCGAGCTCGCCGCCTACACCAAGCAGGTGATCCACAACAATCACTGGGACTCCGCCAATGTGAAGGTGGGCCCGCAATATGCCGACGCGAACGCGAAGCCGGTGGCGATCCCGCTGCATATCGGCGAGCCGTCGCTGATCAAGCACGTGTTCCTGATCATCAAGGAGAACCGCACCTACGATCAGATGCTGGGCGATCTGCCGCAGGGCAATGGCGATCCGAGCCTGACAATGTATGGGGCGCCCACCACGCCGAACCAGCACAAGCTCGCGCTGCAGTTCGGCGTGCTGGATAACTTCTTCGATTCGGGCGAGGTCTCGGGCGATGGGCACGTGTGGTCGAACGCGGCCATCAACTCCGACTACAACGAGCGCACCTGGCAGCTGAACTATCGCGGCTCGCAGCGCGGGTACGACTACGAGGGCGTGGTCTCGCAGGGCATACCGCTGGAGCAGCATATCCCCGATGTGGCCGAGCCGGGCACCGGCTACCTGTGGGGCAACGCGGAGAAGCATGGCAGGACGCACTACAACTTCGGCGAGTTCATCGCGTCGACCTTCTGCACGGATAAGGGCCTGAGTATCGCGCAGAAGGATTCGCAGCAGGGACCGCTGCTCGAAGGCAAGAGCTGCGCACAGCGCAACGAGGTGAGGCCGGGCGAGATGCTGCCGGTCGAGTGGGGCGGCGGACCGAATAAATGGCCGTGGGCGATCCCGCTGCTGGCGACGAACAAGCCGACCAAACCGGAGCTCGTAGGGCACTTTGCGCCGGAGTCTCCGGACTTCAACCTGAAGGTGCCGGACCAGATTCGCGTCAACGTGTTTCAGCGGCATCTTGACGGATGGATTGCCGACCGCAAGGCCGGCAAGGATACGATGCCGAACTTCATTACCATGCGGCTTGGCAACGATCACACAGCCGGTACTGCGCCGGGCGGGCCGACCCCAAAGTCTTCCGTGGCCGATAACGATCTGGCCGTCGGCCGCATTGTGGAGGCGATTTCGCACTCGGAGTTCTGGGAGGATACGGCGATCTGCGTGCTCGAAGACGACGCGCAGAATGGCGGCGACCATGTGGATGCGCATCGCTCGATTGCGCTGCTGGTGAGCAAGTACAGCCCCAAAGGTCCGTTCGTCGACAGCCGGTTCTATTCCACCGTCAGCATGGTGCGGACGATGGAGACGCTGCTCGGCCTTCCTCCGATGAACAACAACGACGCGTTCAGTTCCATGATGGGCAGCCTGTTCACCGGCGCGGGCGACCAGCCGGCGTTCAGCGCGGATGAGTCGAATCGCGACAACGGTCTGATCTACACTGCCAACAAGGCGAATGCGCCGGGCGCGAAGGCGTCGGCGAAGATGAACTTCCGCCACGAGGACCGGGCTGACCCGATGAAGCTGAACGTCATCCTATGGCAGGACGCGATGGGTTCGCAGCCGGTTCCGTCGATGCTGCTGCTAAAACATAAGACGAAAAAGGATGCCGATGACTGATAAGCCTGACGAGTTGAAGGCAGTCGATGGAGTTGGACCGGGCGAGGCACGACTCTCGCCGTTTCGGCTGGCGCCGAAGTTTGCGGCGCGCGTATGGGGCAGGCCGAACCTGGAGCCGTGGTACGAGGCTAAAAGTACCGAGGGGATCGACGGCAACGTGGGCGAGGCCTGGCTGACGGGGCCGGAGTGCGTCGTCGAAACCGGCGACAGGACTGGCGCGACCATGAAGGATATGGCGACGCAGTATCCGGGTCAGCTTGGCAACGGCGAATATCCGCTGCTGGTGAAGATGCTGTTTCCGAACGAGAAGCTGTCGGTGCAGGTACATCCTGATGATGAGGAAGCGGCCAGGCTGGGATTGAAGGCGGGCAAGACGGAGTGCTGGTACGTGCTCGACGCCGAGCCGGACGCGAAGGTGGCGTGCGGGCTGAAGAGCGGCGTGGGCCTTGAGGATGTGCGCAAAGCGAGCGGCGATGGCACGTTGGAAGGCCTGCTGGAGTGGCTGCCGGTGGCGGCCGGCGACATGGTCTTCGTGGATGCGGGCACGGTGCATGCCATCGGGCCCGGCGTGGTGTTGCTGGAGGTGCAGCAGACGTGCGATGTAACGTATCGGCTGTTCGACTACGGGCGTCCGCGCGACCTGCATCTGGACGATGGGCTGGCAGTCGTCAAGCTGAAGACGAAGGCGGGCAAGGTGAGGCCGAAGGACTGGGATACGTTCACGCGGTTGATCGAGTCGGAGTACTTCGTCGTGGACCGGTTTACGATTGCGGCGGGCCAGACGATCGAGATGCCGATGGATGGGATCGGGTGTGTGGTCAGTCTGCGCGGGTCCGCGGCTGTCAATGCGGTCACGTTGGACGCGGGCCAGGCGGTGATTGTACCCGAGGGTTCGGTGACCTTGAGCAGCCGGAGCGGGGCTACGGTGGTGCGGTGTTGGCAGCCGGGGGATTGAAAGGCTACCGAGCGCCATAGTGCCTATCGTAGGATAGGCACTCGGGCTATGAGTCTAAGGCGAAGTTCACGGTGCGATAGGCGGCCCGTTCAGCGGCGTTGCGACAGGCGCTGCGAGGCCCAGAAACTGCGTGATGGTGTTGCCTCCGGGGTTCGACACCCAGAGATTGCCGCTGGCGTCGATGGCAATGCCGAGCGGCTCGTTCAGGGGCGCATCAAGCCCGGAGCCTGCCGCCGGAGAGAGTAGCGCGGCGTTTGCGGTCGCGAGTTCGGCGATGCTGTCGCCGCGGAAGTTGGCGGTGAAGACGTGGCCTCCGCTGTCGGTCGCGATGCCTTGCGGAGCGTCCAGTCCGCCGTTGAGTTCGACGTGCGCGGCGACCTGCCCGAGTGAGTTCAATTCCACTACGCTGGCACCGCCGTAGTCCGCGAGCCATACGTTGCCGGAGGGATCGATCGCTACGCCAGCGGCCTGATCGCAGCAAGCAAACGAGGCGTACGCGCCGCCCGGAGTGACGTGGCCTGCGGTTGCCTGCGCACCGAACCACGCGCTGCCGGCAGCGTCCACTGCCACGGACGAAGTGAAGGGAAGCGCCGAGGGTGCGTAACCGCCGGAGCTCGAGATGGGATTGCCGTTGTTCGAGAACAGGCTGGCGGAGGAGTGGCCGTAGTCGGCGACCCAGATGTTCCCCGCGGAGTCGGACGCGATGCCTTGCGGGTAGTAGATGCCGCCGCCGGTGTAGCCGAAGCCGGAGAGTTCGTTGCCATTGCTAGCGAATTCGCTGAGGCTGCCCGCGTGCGCGTTGTTGGCTGCGGTGACGCTGGTTTCGTTCGAGACCCATGCGTTGCCCAGGGGGTCGATCGCGACTCCAAAGGACTGGCGCAGGCCCGCGCCGGGGAAGCCCTCCACGGCCGCAGGCACGCCTGTCGCGGAGAACTTCGAGACCGCCGCGCCGAAGTAGTTCGCGACCCATACGCTGCCGGCGCCGTCGATCGCGAGGAGTTCGGGTTGATTCAGTCCTCCTCCGCCGTAGGTGATCGACATGGTCCAGTCGTTGGGCGCGCTGCCGAGTGCCGGTTGAAACGGACCCGCGGATGAAGACGCTTTGTAGACCTGCAGGACGTTGGCTCCGGGGTTGGAGACGATATGCAGCGCCGCGTCGAGAGTGTCCGTCGGGGGTGTCGTACCGACGGCAGCGGCCGAGAAGAGCGGACCGCAGGCGGCGGCTCCGTCGGAGTTGATGCACGGCGCGAGGATGTTCGCGAGCGTGTAGAGCTTGGCCGTCTCGGTGACTGCACCCGCGGGCAGCGCGGCGCCGGGGCCGAGGCCGGTTGCGTTGTTGACGATATTCTGCGCGGAGAGAAACGCGTTGCGCAGACCGGTTGCGTTGGTCGCCGATGAGCCGATGATCGCACCCGCGCTGACGAACGGTGAAAGGGCCCAGGCGGCGGCGACGGTCGTAACCTCGTCGATGAAGACATACGGCGTGTTCATCAGCGTGCCGCAATCGCCCAGCGCGGCCATCATCACCAGCGCCGCGTTATTGGTGCCGGCGGCAAGGCCGGGATTGCCGCCGCGCGCCACCAGGTACACCTGCGTGGTCGCGGATGGGCACGTATAGTCGCCCGCGATGCTGAAGCTGCCGTCCGCGGCTGTCGTGACGACATTGGTGCCCAGCAGATTGCTCGCACCCGTGCCGTTGCCGGTTGAGCCGGCGGCATACAAGGTCAGCACAGCCTGATACACCGGCTGCTGTCCGCCATGCACGCGGCCCTGGAGCGCCACACCCTGTTGCGCGGAGGGAACGATGGTGCCGACGCCGCAACCCGTGACTAACGATACGAGTAGGCCGAGCAACGTGCAGCAGCAGCGCGTCATTTTGGATTGATGGCGATCGGCGCGGGCGTGCTGATGCCTCCGCCGGAGAAGGGCGACCCGCTCAGCGGTGAGCCGCTGCCGGAGAAGCCGCTGATGGTGCTTGCGCCGCTGTTCGAGACCCAGACATCGCCCGAACCGTCGATTGCGATCCCCTTCGGCGTGCTGAGGCCGTTCGCAGAGTAGGCCGTACCGGATCTGCCGGTCGATGACAACTCCGTGATGGTACTGTTGCCCGAGTTCGCCACCCACACATTGTTGCTCTGGTCGATCGCCACCGAGTAGGGCACGTTGATGCCCCCGGCTGTGAAGCCGTTTCCGCCGGACTGCGCGGTCCCCGCTGAACTGAACTCGCTCACGCTGGAGTTGCCGGAGTTGGCGACCCACACATTGCCTGCGCTATCCGCGGCCACGCCCTGCGGCGTGCTCAGTCCGCCGCCCGTATAGGTGATCGCGAGGGTCCAGGCCGCTGGCGGCGAGTTGACGCTGAGCGCGGGACTGAATGCGGGCGAGCTTGCTTGCAGATCGTTCAGCTTGGCGACATTCACGCTGGGATGCTGCGCGATGTTCATGGCCGCGGTGATGGTGTCGGTCGGGGCTGATGTGGTGGTCGTGAGGTAGAAGAGCTTGCCGCAGGGCGTGCCGTTGGTCAGGCCGTCGGTGGTATCGGACGCGGAGCCGCCCGCGGAGTTGATGCAGTTCTGCAGGATGTTGCCGAGGGCGTTGATCTCCGTGCTCGGCAGCGTTGCGTTGGCCGGGAGCAGTGGGCCCGAGACGGTGCCGTTGGCCACGTTGACGATCTTGTTGATGGCAGCGAAGGCGTTGGTGATGCCGGCCAGATTCGAAGCGGGCGCGCCGATGTTCGCAGGGCCAGTCATGAAGCCGGAGAGCGCGTAGACGGTGGCGACGGTGGTCAGTTCGTTCAGGTCGATAAATGCGGTGGCGACGTTCCCGCATGCGCCCAACCCCGCCATCAGCGCCAGGTTGTTGTTCTGCGAGCCGCCGATGGGCGTGCCGCCCGTGCCCACCAGGTAGGTCAAGGCTGAGGACGACGGACACTTGATGGCGGGGAAGGTGAAATTACCGGCCGCTGTGGTAAGCACCGATCCCGGTGTAAACAAAGGCGTAGCAGCGGAGCCATATCCGGACGAGCCCACAACATAAAGCTGCAGCGAGACACCCGCGACCGGCTGCTGTCCGCCCATCACTTTGCCGGCTACGGACGTCGTGGCCGGCAGCGCGCTCGCAGCCGATGTTTCGCTCGTCACGGACGAGGCGCACCCCGTGATCGCCAGCGTTAAGCTGGCGGCGAGTGCGAACGCTGTGAAGCGGCTCTGGTCTCTCAACGGAATACTCCCGCCGTCAGTATAAGGCATCGTCGCAAACGGCCGTGTCGAACGCCGCGGGCGTTTTCCAGACGCTTTGAGGCTACGATTACACACAGCATTATGGCCGACCCTAAGACCCTCTCCCCCGAAATCCTGCTGCACATTGCGAAGGCGCTCAACGTCCCTCTCTCCTCGCTCGCCGCCGTCATCGGCCTGCTGCATGAAGGCGGTACAGTGCCCTTCATCGCGCGCTATCGCAAGGAGGCTACGGGCAACCTCGACGAGGTGCAGATTCGCGACATCGAAGACAAGCTCGGCTACTTTCGCGAGCTTGTCGGCAGGCGCGAGACCATCCTTGCGTCGATCCTGCAGCAGGGGAAGCTGACCGACGATTTGAAGGCGCGCATCGACGCGACGTTCGACCGCGCGGAGCTTGAGGATTTGTATCTGCCCTATCGTCCCAGGCGCCGCACCAAGGCGACCATCGCGCGCGACCGCGGATTGCAGCCGCTGGCGGATTACCTGTGGGCGCAGCAGCCGGCGGCGCTGCCGCTAAACGCATTCGCGGCTACGTTCGTCGATGCGGCGAAAGAGGTCCCGACGATCGACGATGCGCTCGAAGGCGCGCGGCACATCGTGGCCGAGACCATCAGCGAGAGCGCCGACCTGCGCAAGGCGCTGCGGCGCGTGATGTTCGACGAAGGCATCATCGTCAGCAGGCGGTCTTCGGATGCGGTCGACGAGCAGGAAAAATTCAAGATGTACTACGACTATCGTGAGCCGGTGAAGACGATTCCGTCGCACCGCATGCTGGCCATTCGCCGCGGCGAGACGGAGTCGGTGCTGTACTTCCTCATCGAGCTCGATCCTGTGCGTCCCACGTCGCTGCTGCGTGCGGGTATCCTGCGCCGGCAGGGCGATTGGACGCCACAGCTTGAGCTTGCGATCGACGACTCCTGGAAGCGTCTGCTGAACCCTTCCATCCAGGCCGAGATTCGGCTTGAGCTGAAGAAACGCTCGGATACGGACGCCATCCAGGTCTTCCGCGACAACCTGCATAACCTGTTGCTGGCCGCGCCCGCGGGACCGATCTCAGTGCTCGGCATCGACCCCGGCCTGCGCACCGGATGCAAGGTCGCGGTGGTGGATGAGACGGGCAAATTCCTCGCGCACACGGTGCTCTATCTGCATACGTCGAAGCATGCCGCAGGCGGCGCGGGCGACGAGCTAGCGAGGCTGATTGCGCGGCACAACGTGCGGGCGATCGCCATCGGCAACGGCACTGCCTCGCGCGAGACGGACGCCTTCGTCCGCGATTTTCTGCGCGAGCGCAAGCTGGATACGCTGTTCTCCGTGACGGTCTCCGAGGCGGGCGCGAGCATCTATTCGGCGTCCGATGTGGCGCGGCAGGAGTTTCCCGATCTCGACCTCACGGTGCGTGGCGCGATCTCAATTGCGCGGCGCTTGCAGGACCCATTATCTGAGTTGGTGAAAGTGGATCCCAAGTCCATCGGCGTCGGGCAGTATCAGCACGATGTCGATCAGCGCCAGTTGCAGCAGTCGCTTGAGAGCGTAATCGAAAGCTGCGTGAATCGCGTCGGCGTCGACCTGAACACATCGTCCTGGACGCTGCTGCGCTACGTGGCCGGCGTGACCGAGCGCACGGCGCTGAACATCGTGGCCTATCGCGACGCCAACGGCAAATTTCTTTCGCGCACGCAGTTGAACAAGGTGCCGGGCATCGGCGCCAAGACCTTCGAGCAGGCCGCGGGCTTCCTGCGCATTCGCGATGGCGAAAACCCGCTGGACCGCACGGCGGTACACCCGGAGTCGTATCCCGTGGTCGAGCAGATTGCGCGTTCG
Organism: uncultured Acidobacteriaceae bacterium; assembly: GCA_964245315.1. Classification (GTDB taxonomy): domain Bacteria; phylum Acidobacteriota; class Terriglobia; order Terriglobales; family Acidobacteriaceae; genus Edaphobacter. The sequence goes on from CAXTMK010000008.1 coordinate 7,560, forward strand.
CTGAACACGCCGATCGCCGCGCTCATCGAGAGCCCGCAACTGCTGACGAAGGTGGATGCGAAGCAGCTATCGGCCGGCGCGTTCACAGTGTCGGACATCCTCGACGAACTGCGCAAGCCGGGCCGCGATCCGCGCGATAAATTCGTTGCGCCCAGCTTCTCGGAGTCGGTGCGCGAGTTCACGGATGTGCAGCCGGGCATGGTGCTCGAAGGCGTCGTGACCAACGTGACGAAGTTCGGCGCGTTCGTCGATATCGGCGTGCATCAGGATGGGCTGGTGCACATCAGCGAGCTCTCGAACCGCTTCATCAAGGAGCCGTCGGAGGCAGTGAAGGCCGGGCAGATCGTCAAGGTGAAGGTGCTGAGCGCGGATGCGAAGACCAAGCGCATCGCCCTCTCGATGAAAGCGCTGATGGCTCCGGCGCAGGGCAGGCCGCAGGCCAAGGCGCCTGTGCCGCCGCCTGCGCAGCCAAGCATGAATGACAAGCTCGCGATGCTGGCGACGCGTTGGAAGGTCTCTTAATTGAGTACCCATCTCAAACGGTTCCATCGTTTGAGATGGGTGGAGTTAGATCGACAGGTTGAGTACGCGGTTCAGGCGCTGCACGAAGGCTGCCGGATCCTTCAGCGGAACGCCCTCCATCAGCAGCGCCTGGTCGAAGAGCAGCCATGCTGCGTCGTCCGCGACGGCATCGTTCAGCCGCGCGACCAGCTTCTTGACGATTTCGTGTTCGGGGTTGATCTCGAGCGTCGGCTTGGGTGAGGGGATATCCTTCTGGCCCATGGCGCGCAGCATCTGTTGCATCTGTAGCGACGGTTCTTCTTCGTCGGAGACGATGCAGGAGGGGCTGTCCGCAAGCCTTGCCGACACGCGTACGTCCTTCACGCGATCGCCAAGAATGGCTTTCAGCTTGTCGAGCAGAGGCTGCAGCTCCTCGGTCTTCTCCGGCTCAGTCTCGTCCTTCAGATCCTCGCTGGTGGAGGACTTGTTGACCGACTTCAGCTCGATGTCGCCGTACTTCTCGATGCTGGAGAAGATGAGTTCGTCGAAGTCTTCATCGAGGATCAGAACCTCGATGCCTTTCTTCTTGTAGATCTCAAGCAGAGGCGAGGTCCGCAGCAGCGACTCCGCGCCCCCGGTGATGTAGTAGATGCTCTTCTGCTCCTCCTGCATGCGCGTCTTCGCGTCGGCCAGGCTGGTGAGGCCTTCAACCTTAGTCGACTTGAAGCGAATCAGATTGAGCAGAAGTTCACGATTTGCGAAGTCCCCGTAGAGGCCCTCCTTCAGCGGGCGATTGAACTCGCTGATGAACTGAAGATACTTCTCCGGCTGGCTGGCTGCGATGTTCTTCAACTCGGTCAGAATCTTCTTCACGCTGGCCGTGCGGATGCTTGTCAGCACGCGATTCTGCTGCAGGATCTCGCGGCTTACATTCAGCGGCAGGTCTTCGCTGTCGATGATGCCGCGCACGAAGCGCAGGTAGGCCGGCAGCAGCTCCTTGGCGTCATCCATGATGAAGACGCGCTTGACGTAGAGCTTGACGCCGACCTTGTACTCGGCCTGGTAGATGTCGAACGGCGCTTTGGCGGGGATGTAGAAGAGCGTGGTGTATTCGAGGCTGCCCTCGGCGCGGGTGTGGAACCAGAAGAGCGGGTCTTCGGAGTCGCCGGAGATGCTCTTGTAGAGCTCCTTGTAGTCCTCGTCGGTGAGTTCGCTCTTCGGCCTGCGCCATAGCGCGCTTGCCGCGTTCACCTGCTCGGTGGTGCGCACCTTGTCGGACTTCTTCTCCTCTTCGTTCCACTCGCTCTTCTCGTAGGTCAGGAAGATGGGAAAGGCGATGTGGTTCGAATATTTCTTCACCACCTGCTGCAGGCGCCAGCTATTCGCGTACACCTTGCCCTCTTCGTTGAAGTGGAGCGTAATGGTCGTGCCGGCAATGTCGCGCTCCGCGGGCGAGATATCGAAGCCGCTCTTGCCGTCCGAGACCCAGCGCCAGGCAAGCTCTTCGCCGGCCTTGCGCGAGACGACTTCAATCGAATCCGCGACCATGAAGGCGCTGTAGAATCCGACGCCAAACTGGCCGATCAGGTTCGAGTCCTTCTTCTGATCGCCGGAGAGTTGCGCCAGGAAGTTCTTCGTGCCGGAGCGCGCGATGGTGCCTAGATTCGCGATCAGATCTTCTTCGTTCATGCCGATGCCCGTGTCGGCGATGGTGAGCGTATTGTTCTCCTCGTCGAGCTCGAGCGAGATGCGCGGATCGAACGGCAGCGACTTGTAAGCCTCGTCCACCAGCGTAAGGTGGCGCAGCTTGTCGAGCGCGTCGGAGGAGTTGGAGATCAGCTCGCGCAGGAAGATCTCCGGGTGCGAGTAGAGCGAGTGGATGATGAGCTGCAGCAGCTGACTGACTTCTGTTTGAAATTCCTGTTTTGCCATAGCTTCCATTATAGAAACTGTCGCGTTGACGCGAAAGTGGCCAGCATGTTCCGATCGATTCAGTGAAGCGCCAGCCACTTCCGGTCGATGCGGTGTTGCCGGAGATGCTCGCGTCCCTGCGGCGCACGGCCAACCTCGTCCTCGAAGCGCCGCCGGGAGCGGGCAAGACCACGCGCGTTCCGCCGGCGGTGTTGAGTGTTGTGGCCGGTGAAGTGATCGTGCTGGAACCGCGGCGAATTGCGGCACGATTGGCTGCGCGCCGCGTGGCGTTCGAGATGGGCGAAGAAGCGGGCGAAACGGTGGGTTATCAGGTTCGCTTCGAAGAAAAGATCGGCCCGCGCACACGGCTGCGATTTGTAACGGAAGGCATTCTGGCGCGGCGCCTGCTGAGCGACCCGATGTTGAAGGGTGTCGATTCCGTCATACTCGACGAGTTCCATGAGCGTCATCTCGATAGCGACCTTGCGCTTGCATTGTTGAAACGCCTGCAGCGCACGCGGCCGGAGCTTCGCATCGTCGTGATGTCCGCCACGCTCGATGCGGCGCCGATCGCGCACTTCCTCAACTGTCCCGTGCTGCGCTCTGAAGGCCGGCAATATCCGCTGACGATCCGGCACATGCCTTACTCGCCAGAGCCGCTACCTACGCTGGTGAAGAAGGCCGTCGCGTTGCTGCATGCGGAGGGACATGCAGGCAATATCCTCGCGTTCCTGCCGGGCATCGCGGAGATACGCAAGGCGATGCGCGAGTGCGAGGGTATTGCGCGGCAGGCGGGTCTGATTCCCATGCCGCTGGGGGGAGACCTCACGCCCGCGGAGCAGGACCGCGTGGTGCAACCTTCGCGCGAGCGCAAGCTGATTCTTGCGACCAACGTCGCGGAGAGTTCGGTGACGGTGGAGGGTGTGACCGCGGTGATCGACAGCGGGCTGGCGCGCATCGCGACGTACTCGCCCTGGACCGGCCTGCCCACGCTGCAGATTGCCCGCGTCAGCAAGGCCTCCGCGACGCAGCGCGCGGGCCGGGCCGGACGCACCGCGCCTGGGCAGGTGCTGCGGCTGTATCCCGAGGAGGACTTCCTGCTGCGCGCGGAACACGACACGCCGGAGATACTGCGCGGCGATCTGGCGCAGCTGATGCTGACTCTGCGGGCGATGGAGGTTGAGCAACTCGAGTGGCTTGACGCGCCGCCCGCGGAAGCCGTCGCCAATGCCGAGGCGCTGCTCGATCGCATCGGCGCAACCGGTGCGATGGCGCAGCTGCTCGCGCCTCTTCCGCTGCCGCCGCGGTTGTCACGCGTGGTCGTGGACGCTCTGGATCGCGGGGTTGGCGAAGCCGGCTGTCGCGCCGCCGCTCTGCTGGGCAGCGGAACTCGCAGCGAGAAGAACGACCTGCTTGCGGCGCTCGATGTGCCGGCTGATGCTCTTGTCCGCCAGCATACGGAGCAGCTCTTGAGGATCGTGCGGCCGCCGAAGCAGGCGGTTCATAACGACGAGGCGTTACTGCTCGCGCTGCTCAGCGGCTTTCCGGATCGCGTGGCGCGCAGGCGCAGTGGCAACCAGGTGACGCTCTCGAATGGCGTCTCCGCCGAGATTGCCGGCCAGGTTCAGCCCTATGAGTTCATGCTCGCGCTCGATGCGGAAGATCGCCAGGAGAATCCCCTGCCGCTGATCCGCATAACCGCGCGCATCGAGCCGGAGTGGCTGCTCGACGTGTGCGCCGATGCTGTCGAGGAGCGGACAAGTATCGTCTGGAATCGCACGTTGGAGCGTGTCGAAAGGGTAAGCTCGCTGGTCTATGACAAGCTCGTCATCGAAGAGTCGCGTGGCAATGCATCGGGATTCGACGCCGCGGAGTTGCTGGCGCGCAAGGCTCTCGAGCTCGGCATCGAACGCTTCTTCGATAAGGAAAATCTCGAAGCCTTTTTGGCTCGGCTGGCTTTCGCGGGCTTCGATGTTCCCAATATCGAAGGAGTTCTGCGCGATCTCTGCATGGGCGGGCACAGCTTTGCCGATCTCAGGGATTCCGCGCGCAATTTTATGCCACTGCTGGAGCAGACCGTCGACGCCAGGCTGCTGAACGAGATCGCGCCGGTGGCGATTCGCATCGGCAACGGGCGCACGGCAAAGGTGCACTACGAGCATGATCGTCCGCCGTGGATCTCGTCGCGCCTGCAGGACTTCTTCGGCATGCGCGAGACGCCGCGCATCGGGCCGGAGAAGACGCCACTGGTGATCCACCTGCTGGCGCCCAACCAGCGCGCCGTGCAGACGACGACCGACCTCGCCGGCTTCTGGGAGCGGCTGTATCCGCAGGTTCGGCGCGAGCTGATGCGGCGCTACCCGCGCCATGCGTGGCCGGAGAAGCCTAACGCGGGATAGGCTGGGTGCCGACGATGGTGAACGATTCCGACTTCACCTGCTGCGCCGCGTCTCCGCCGGGCTGGGAGCCTCCGATAAAGATGCGGTAGGTTCCTGGAATGACCGCGCGAACGCCCTTGTCATCCACCTGCGAAAGTGTACGCGGATCAAGCTGAAAGGCGATGTGGCGTGTCTCGCCTGCGTTCAAGTTAACGCGTTCAAAACCCGCGAGCGCGTGAGCGGGTGAGACGGCGGTCTTCGGCGGTGCAAGGTATAACTCAGCGACTTCATCGCCCGCCTTTGCCCCGGTGTTGGTCACATCGGCTTCGACTGTCAGAGTGTCGCCGGCCTTCAGGTTTGCGGCCGAGAGTTTGACGCGGGAATAGGCGAATGTCGTATAGCTCAGGCCGTCTCCAAAGGCGTAGAGCGGCTTGCCCTTGAAGTAGCGATAGGTGCGGTTCGCCATGGAATACTCCTCGAACGCGGGCAACTGATCGACACCGCTGTAAAAGGTCACGGGCAGGCGGCCGGCAGGGTTGTTCTTGCCGCTCAGGGTCTCGGCGATGGCCCGTCCGCCCGCCTGTCCGGGATACCAGGCTTCGAGCACGGCCTTCGCATTCTGCTGCGCCCAGTTGACTGCCAGCGCGCTGCCGTTCAGCAGGACTACGACCATCGGCTTGCCGGTCCTGGCGAGCGTCTCGATCAGCTCCTCCTGCACGTCGGGCAGCACCAGGTCGGTGCGGTCGCCGCCGGCGAATCCCCTGGCATTCACGGTCATCTCTTCGCCTTCCAGGCGAGATGTGAGTCCCACGAAGGCCACGATGACATCGGCCTTGTTCGCCGTCGCGACCGCCTCATCCTGCAGGAGTTCATGTCGCGGACTCCATTCCAGCGCCAGTCCGTTTCCGCCTCGTCCATTCTGCGTGTACTCGATCTTGATGGAGTGCGGATGCGTATCGGTGAAGGGAAGCTCATAGCGTGGCGGACCCTGCCTGCCCGTAGGCGGTGCAACCGTACCCGCTCCGTAGCCGCCGCCCAGCGCTGGCTGTTTCGTTGCCGCTGGAGCAGGTGGCGCGAGTGGCTCCAGCAGCTTGCCGTCGAGATAGATCGCGAGCTTGGCATTGGCGCCGATGCGCACGGAGATCATCTGTGGTTCCGTGGAAGGCGCTGTGATGGTGCCGGTCCAGCGCACGGCGAAGTTGGTTGCGGTTGTGTCGGCGGAGAGGCTGGGCACCGGGTTCGCATTGGCCCAGTCGAAGTCGATCTCCTTGTCGACGCGCGTCATCTCCGGCTTGCCGTCGAAGCTGGGCGCGACGAAATATTTGCCGATCAGTCCCTGGGCTGAAAAGTCCGCGGCGGTGCTGAAGGCCGTGCGCGGAATGGTGACGGCGCCGCCCATGACGTAGGGCGAGCCCTCGGCGTAGAGCACGTTATTAGCACCGAACTCGGAGACGATGCCATCGAGCGGCAGGATCGGCTTCCGCGCCACGGCGTTGTAGTTGCCTTCGAGCGCGATGCGCGAAGCCGCTAGTGGACCGATGACCGCGATCTTCCGATTTGCCTCGGATTTTAGTGGCAGGAAGTTTGCATCATTCTTCAGCAGCACCATCGATTCGCGTGCGGCGCGCAGTGCGAGAGCTTCGTTCTCAGGCGAGTTGACGACGGAAAACGGAAGCGAACGATATGGCACCTTCGCGGGCGGATCGAACATGCCGAGTTTCATGCGGGCAGTAAACAAACGCTTCAGCGACACGTCGATCTCGGCTTCGCTGATGAGCTTCTTCTGCACGGCTTCGGTGAGCGCGCGATAGGCTGTGCCGCAGTCAGTGTCGTCGCCGGCGCGAATGCCCGCGACGGAGCCCGTGGCATGGTCGGCGCTGTAATGATGCCCGTTGGGCTGCGAGAAATCGTCGATGGAATCGCAGTCGGAGGTGACGTATCCCTGGAAGCTCCAGTCCGTGCGCAGGATGTCGCCGAGCAGCATCCTGCTCGCGCAGGCGGGCACCTTGTCGACGGCGTTGTAGGCGCACATGATGGAGTCGGCTTTGCCTTCGACGATGGTGGCGCGAAACGCGGGCAGGTAGGTGTCCCACAGGTCGTGGTCGGTGGGGTCGATGTCGACCTTGTGGCGCGTGGGTTCGGGCCCGCTGTGCACCGCGAAGTGCTTGGGCGTGGCGATGGCGCGGAAGTAGTTGGGATCGTCGCCCTGGATGCCCTTGACGAAGGCTACGCCGAGCCGGCCGGTGTGAGGAATGGGTCTTCGCCATAGGTCTCCTGCCCGCGGCCCCAGCGCGGATCGCGAAAGATGTTGATGTTGGGCGACCAGATGGTGAGCCCGTAGTAGCGATCGTGATTGTCGTGGCGGAGGGCGTCGTTGTACTTGGCACGCGCCTCGGTCGAGATGACCGTGGCGATGCTGTTGACCAGCGGCGCATCCCAGGTAGCGGCGTTGCCGATGGCCTGCGGAAACATAGTGGCGTAGCCGGAGCGCGCGATGCCGTGCAGACCTTCGTTCCACCAGTTATACGCGGGGATGTTGAGGCGCGGCACGGCGGCGGCGCGATCGATCGTCTGCGCGACTTTCTCTTCCAGAGTCAGGCGCGAGACCAGGTCGTCGACGCGCTGCGCGATAGGCAGCGATGCGTCGTTGAAGGGCATGGCCGCGGCGGCCTTGGCCTGGTCGGGCGCCGGCTGCTGCTGCGCGACGGCCGAGACGGCAAGAAAGGTTGCGATGACAAGGGTGATTCGCTCTATGAGCATGGGATCGGCTCCGGGTTCAGTCTACTGGTTGACGCCGCTTGCGAGTTGGCCGCCATCGACTACGAGGATCTGGCCGGTGGTGAACGAGCTTGCGTCCGACGCCAGGTATACTGCCGCGCCTGCCAGCTCTTCCGCGCGTCCGAAACGGCCCATCGGGGTGCGCATCATCAGTTCGTGGCCGCGTGGGGACTCGAGCAGCGCGCGGTTGAGCGCGGTAGGAAAGATGCCCGGAGCGATGGCGTTGACGCACACTCCATGCGGAGCCCACTCGACCGCCAGCGACCGGGTCAGCGCGCCCACGGCGGCCTTGCTGGCTCCGTAGGGAGCGACCTCGTGGAACGCGACGAACGTGGCCATGGACGCGATATTGATAATGCGTCCGCTGCCACGCTCAAGCATGTGCCGGCCGAAGACCTGGCAGCCCCGCAACGTGCCCTTCAGGTTGATGTCCATGATGGAGTTCCAGGTCTCTTCGCTGCAATCCAGCGTCGGAACTTTTTTTGTGATCCCGGCCGCGTTCACCAGGATGTCGACCGCGCCAAACTCGGCGATGACCGAGTCGCACAGCCGCTCGATCGATGCCCGGTCGGTGACGTCGCATGCGATGCGCAGCGTTCGGCAGCCCAGACCTTCGATCTCCGCTGCGGTATCTTCGACGCCCTGCATCGCGCGTGAACTTGCGACAACCGAAGCGCCTGCCTGGGCGAGTCCGAGCGCGATGGCCCGGCCCAATCCAAGCGTTCCGCCGATTACGACAGCCACTTTTCCCTGCAGCGGTAACGGCATCTCCGGCCCCTTGCTCTACTTTATCCGAACAGAATAGAAATGGACGAAAACCCGATGGTATCAGGCATTTGCTGCAATCGTCGCCGAGAACTAAATGCGCCATTCTGACGGCACAAGCACCACCACGGCGCGCGACAGCAAGTATTCTCCAATATGGCAAAGAAATTGTAGCTCGGTTTGAAGTTACGGATCGTTGATGAGATCTCTTGCCCAGGCAGCGAACGAATTACTCCGGCGGCGAACCAATTGGCTTTAGGGCCGAAGGCCCGTCCTATCCCAGTCTGGGGTGAAACCCCAGGTTTCTGTCCAGAGAAGGATCTGAGGGCTGTAAGCCCGTCCTGATGGCTTGCCTCGCCCGAATGACGATGAGCTTCCAGGCCGCGTTACGCGTGTGCCGCGGCTTTAGTACGATTCTTGCGCTTGCGAATCGACTTGCCGTTCGGCGCCTCGGGCCTGGTGCGGTTGTAGCCGGAGTGCCGCTGCAGCACCAGCGCGCCCGCACCACGCAGCCGCGCGAGTTCGACGTCGGAGGTGACCTCGAGCCGCGGGCGCTCGCTGGTCAGCATCGATTCCTCAAGCTCCGCCGCGACCACAGGCCCGAAGCGCGCCCAGGAGGATGTGAGGCCTCCGGTAAGCAGGATGACCTCGGGCGACAGCGCCGTTGTGATGTTGCGCAGGCCCTTGCCCAGGTACGACGCCTGCTTGTTCAACGCAGCGATGGCGGCTTCGTCGTTGTCCTCGGCCATGTTGAGCAACTCAGGAATGGAGGGCCGCGCTGCATCAGGCCGCGCTTCGACGTAGTAGTTGATCGCGGCGCGCGATGAGGCATAGACCTCCCAGCAGCCGAAGCGTCCGCAACTGCACTTTGGCCCTGCGGGGTCGAGCGGGACATGGCCGAACTCGCCCGCCAACCCCGAGCGTCCGGTCACGAGCTGGCCGTTTGCCAGGATCGCCGTCCCCACGCCCTCGGAGATGGTGACCAGCACCGCGTCGCGCACGCCGTCCATGCGCCCGAACCAGAGTTCGGAGAGCAGGCAGGCGTTGGCGGCGTTGTCCATCTCTACCTGCAGCGGGATGGCTTTTTCGACCGCGCGCTTGATGTCGTAGCTCGACCACGGCAGATTCGGCGAGAGGATGAGCCGCTGCTTCACCGGGTCGACGCGCCCCGGCAGGCTGAGCCCGCTGCCTTCGAAAGACTTGTCCGCGAACATGGCGCGCAGACGCTTCATCGCCGCGATAAGGTTGCTGACGCCGCGCTCCGGATCGCTGACCAGCGGCAGCGTCTCGCGCGTGAGAAAGCGTCCATTCAGGTCGACCACGGCCACGATGGCCTGCGTCGGACGAATGTCCGCGACCAGGATGACCATGTCTGCATTGAGCGAGAGCAGCGTCGGCCGCCGGCCGCGCGGACGCTTCGCGGCGGCGCCTTCGGTGATCCACTTCTCCTCGATAAGTTGTTCCGCGATCGATGAGATCGTGCTCGGCTGCAGACCCGAGCTGCGCGACAGGTCGGCCCGCGAAACCGGCTGCTTGGTGCGGATCAGCTCCAAAACCACATCGCGATTGATATCGCGCGCGACCTCGCTCGATGCCAACTCGGCATAGGCAAGATCGATGCGGCGGATGCCTTGCGTCTTCTTCCGTTCTTTCGGAGTCGTCATGGGTGAATTCATTATCCGGGAAACAAAACAAATTTGCATCGAGCTTCGTCTTCATCGGAGCCGGTAAGTAAATTCGCTACACGAACGATATCGCGGCATACAGCGCGAAGGTCGGCTAAGATCGTTATGGCGCTTCGTCGGCCTCGTTGCCGCGTGCCGAACTTTCATTCAAGGACTTTCCGATGTTTCTGGGCATAGATTGCGGCACGCAAGGCACCAAGGCTCTTCTGATCGATCCCGCTGGAACGCCGCTCGGCCGCGGCTACGCTCGTCACGCGCTGATCGAGAAGCCTGGCGGAGCGCGCGAGCAGGAACCGCAGTGGTGGGTTTTGGCGCTGCGCACCTCGGTGACGCAGGCTCTTGCCGCCGCGCCGAACCATAAGGTGCAGGCGCTCGGCGTCTCGGGCCAGCAGCACGGCCTGGTTGTGCTCGATGAAGACCTGAAGGTGATTCGCCCGGCGAAGCTTTGGAACGACACCGAAACTGCACCGCAGAACGAAGAGTTGATCGCGATGTTCGGCGGCCCGGAAGCCTACTTCGAGCGCTTCGGCATCGTACCGCGCACCGGCTATACGGTGTCGAAGCTGTTGTGGCTGCGGCAGGCCGAGCCGCAAAACTTTGCTCGCATCCGCCACATCCTGCTGCCGCATGAGTACCTCAACTTCTGGCTTACCGGGCGCCTGTGCGCGGAGTACGGCGACGCTTCCGGCACAGCCTACTTCGATGTGCGCAGCCGCGCCTGGTCGCGGGAGATTCTCGATGCGATTGACGGCGGCACGGGCATGCTGTTTGCCGCGTTGCCGCCGCTGATTCGCGCGGATGAGATGGTCGGCCCGTTGCTGCCGGAGGTGGCTGAAGAGCTCGGGCTGCCGGCTGCCTGCCTCGTCTCCGCGGGCGGCGGCGACAACATGATGGGCGCGATCGGCACCGGCAACGTGGGCGAGGGAATCGTCACGCTCAGCCTCGGAACCTCGTCGACGGTGTACTCGTTCAGCAGCGAGGCGGTGCTCGATTCTACCGGCAACGTGGCGCCCTTTTGCTCATCGTCGGGGGGCTGGCTTCCGCTGGTCTGCACCATGAACGCGACCAACGTCGTGACGCAGACGCTGCAGACGCTTGCGAAGACGGTCGAAGACATCGAACCCGCGCTGAACGCCACGCCTCCGGGCGCCAATGGGCTCGTCTTTCTGCCGTTCCTGAACGGCGAACGCACGCCCGATCTGCCGCAGGCAACGGGGTCCATCTCCGGGCTTACGGCGAACAACTTCAACGCGGAAAATCTGATTCGCGCGGTGATCGAAGGCGTCAGCTTTGGCATCCTCAACGGACTGGAACTGATGCAGCGCGACCGTGCGGTCGAGCGCATCTTCGTCATCGGCGGCGGCTCGCGTTCGAAGGCGTGGCGGCAGCTGCTTGCGGATGCGACGGGCGCTCACGTCGACGTGCCTCTTGAAGAAGAAGCGGGCTGCCTGGGCGCGGCCATGCAGGCCATCTTTGCGTGGGGTTACGCGTCGGGCGAGCCGGAGAGCTTCGAGGCGATCGCCCGCCGCTGCGTCAAGGTTGAAGAGCGTCTTGCAATTCAGCCGAACGCGGCGCAACGCGCGGCTTACGATGAAGCGCGGTGCGTCTACCGGAGCTTGCTGATGAAGGAGTATGGGGTCTAGCGCATCCTGTAGGAGCTTGTTAAATCAGTCTGGCTTTCGCTGTTTGGGATTAGCGTGGAGCTTCAGCCCCACGAATGAAGCCAATGGAATGATGGGGCTTTAGCCCCGGGCCTTCTGATCGGAGTTGCAAAATGTCCATTTCAACAAGCTCCTACAGGTAGCGCGTCACCAGGTTCTCCAGCTTCTCCTGCCGCCCGGAGCGCGGTGCGGGGTCCAACGCCTTCGCTTCGGCATTGGCCGCGATCTGTTCGAGCGTCAAGCCGCCGCTCATCATCGGCTGATGTTCCGGAGTGCGCGATCATGAAAGGTATAGAAGGGAAGATCGAGCACTCGGAAGAGATCGAACGCCGCGTCCGCCTTGTCTTTGGCAGCCTGCATCGGATCGCCGCCGTTGAACCACGGGCGCTGCATGGTGGGCGCGCCAAAGGGATCGCTTCCGTTCATCGCAAGGCTGTGCCAGTACGCGATCGCGAAGCGCAGATGGTCCTTGAGCGGCTTGCCGAGCACGATGCGGTCGGCCTCATACCACCGGTATGCCAGTTCTGTTTCCGTCTCCGAACCTTCGTACTTCACTGCTGCAAATGTGCTGAAGATTGACCCTGCCAGGATAATTCTCCTTATTCCTATGCCTTGCCGGTGATCGCCCGGCAGAATCTTAGAATATTACTCGCGACCCGAAACATATGGGGAGCGGTGGAGGGTTGTCAACGCAGGAGTGGAAATCCCGGCAGCCTCGCCTCGCGGAACTGGATGGCCTCATCGCTCGAATTCAATGTCGTTTGGGCGCTGCCGGCGAATGGCTGTGAGATTCTGTAGGACAGACGTACAATTTATTTTTTGAAAATAAGGAATGCTCCACGGATCGAAACGATGAAGAGGGAAACCAAGCCAGGCAGGGTACCCGATCCCAGACGCACCAACCTCGCCTATGTGGAGTTGGCGTCGAGCGAGATTGCGCGAGACATCAATCGCGATATCGTGCTGGAGATCGTGCGCGCCCAGCAGCCCATCTCGCGCGCCGATCTTTCGCGCTCCTCGGGCCTGCAGCCGAGCACGGTTTCGAACATCGTCGAGCAGTTGCTGGGAGAGAAATGGATCACCGAAGGAGCGGTCGTTCGGCGGCCGCGCGGCAGGCGTCCAACGCTGCTCTCGCTGAACGATGAACTGGTCATTCTGGTCGCCGATATCCGCCCGACCAAGGCGTTCCTCGCGCTCATCGATCTCAACGGGCGCTTTCTCGCGCACGAAGAAGTTCGCATCTTTCCCGATCCCGAGAAGTCCGTCGAAGTCATCACCGACGCCATGCAGTCGATGCGCCTGCGCTTTCCGGGCAAGTCGTTCGAAGGCGTCGGCATCAGCGTGCCCGGTCGCGTACACCCTGAGACGCATCGCCTGATCCTTGCGCCCAATTTGAAGTGGGCGGACTTCGATGTGAAGAAGGCCATCCAGAAGCGCCTGCGGTTGCAGGTTGAGATGGATAACGACGCCAATGCGTGCCTGCTTTCGGAGCTTTGGTTTGGCCGCATGGATGGCACGCACAATGCCGTGCTGATCAGCTTGTCGGAAGGTCTGGGCACGGCGATTCTGGCCAATGGGCAGATCGTCTCCGGCCTGAATGGCCTGGCGGGCGAGTTCGGCCATATCTCCGTCGACCCCAACGGCCCTCTGTGCGGCTGCGGCATGCATGGCTGCTGGGAGACGCTCGCATCCTCGAACGCCGCTCTGCGTTTTTACAACGAACTCGTGCCCGACTCGGGGCTGCGCACGATTCAGGAACTGTTGCACCTCGCCGAGGACGGAGACGTCGCCGCCGTCGCGGCGGTCGAGCGCCAGGCGCGGCATCTGGGCCTTGGGCTGCGCCTCATCACGGCCGCGCTCTCGCCCGAGCTGATCCTGATTACGGGCGCGCTGACCACCTGCTGGGCGCGCTTCGGGCCGATCGTGCAGAAGGAGTTGCAAGCGGGAATTCTGGGCGGCAACGCTCCGCGCCTTGAAATTACGACGGAAGGCGAACTTGCGCGGCTGCGCGGCGCGGCGGCCATCGTGCTGCAGCGCCACTCGGGGTATCACCGCTCGAATAAGCTGAAGGCGCCGCCGCGGGGCAAGGATTAGGGAAAGCCGTTCGACTTGACAGCGTTAGCGGCTGACGGATAAAGTTCGCGACAAACAGAAATTAGCGTTCGCGGGCGTTCCTCGCGGTTCCGAACTGCGCATTCAAGGAGATTTTGCAGATGCGTTATGCCGTCGCACTGGCCCTGGTACTGGGTTTAGCAACCGGGGCAGCCCCCGCTCAGACCCACGCTCCGGCGCCTTACATGAATCCGTCGCTGCCGCTGGAGCAGCGCGTCGACGACCTGGTCGGACGCATGACGCTGGAAGAAAAAGTCTCCCAGATGACGAACACTTCGGCGGCCATTCCGCGCCTGAATGTGCCGGCCTACGACTGGTGGAATGAGGGCTTGCACGGCGTGGCACGCTCCGGTTACGCGACCATGTTTCCTCAGGCGATCGGCATGGCCGCAACGTGGAACGCGCCGCTGCTGGGGCAGATCGCCGAGACCATCTCAACCGAGGCTCGCGCAAAGTACAACGAAGCCGTACGCCACGACATTCACTCCATCTATTACGGTCTGAGCATCTGGTCGCCGAACATCAATATCTTCCGCGATCCGCGCTGGGGCCGCGGCCAGGAGACCTACGGCGAAGATCCCTACCTGACCGCGCGTCTTGGCGTCTCCTTCGTCGAGGGTCTGCAAGGCACGAACCCCAACTACTTCAAGGTGATCGCCACGCCCAAGCACTTCGCCGTGCATTCGGGTCCGGAGTCGACGCGCCACAGCGCCAACATCGATCCCACACGGCACGACCTGTGGGACACCTACCTGTCCGCCTTTCGTGCGACGATTACGGAGGCTCATGCGGACTCGATCATGTGCGCCTACAACGCACTTGACGGTTTGCCCGCCTGCGCCAGCAAGGAACTGCTTGTAGATATCCTGCGCAGGGATTGGAACTTCAAGGGCTATGTCACCTCCGACTGCGGAGCTGTCGACGACTTCTTCGAGAAGACCGCGCACCACACCTCAGCCGACAAAGCGACCGCCGCGGCCGACGCAATTAAGGTCGGAACCGACACAAATTGCGGGTCGACTTACGTCGCGCTCGGAGAGGCGGTCAAGCGCGGCCTGGTGACAGAGTCGGAGATCGACACGTCGCTCAAGCGTCTGTTCACGGCGCGCTTCCGCCTCGGACTCTTCGATCCCGCCGATCGCAATCCCTACAACAACATCCCTTTCAGCGAGGTTACGAGCCAGGCTCATCAGGCTTTGGCGCTCGATGTGGCGCGGCAGTCCATGGTGCTGTTGAAGAACGATGGCGCTCTGCCGCTCAAGCCCGGCATTCGGACGATCGCGGTGGTGGGTCCGAACGCTGCGTCGCTCTCCGCGCTTGAGGGCAACTACAACGCGGTGCCGCGCGATCCGGTGCTTCCGGTCGACGGCATCAAGGCGGAGTTCTCGCGCGCCAAGGTCGTCTACGCGCAAGGTGCGCCGTATGCGGATGGCATCGCCCTTCCGGTTCCGCGATCTCTGCTGCATCCGTCCGCGACCTCCAACGAAGAGGGCCTTACCGGTGAGTATTTCGCGGGCGGCAGCTTCGACGGCAAGCCGCTCGTCACGCGCACCGACAAGCAGATCGACTTCGACTGGAACTCCGCGAGCCCTGTCGCGGGAGCCGACTCCACCAACTTCGCGGTGCGCTGGAAGGGCAGCATCCAGATGCCCGCCGCCGGTTCGTACACCTTCAAAATCCGCCTCGCGCACTGCTACCCCTGCGGCGATTTGGAACAAGTCGCCGTCTTCCTCGATGGCACGAAGCTGATGGAATTTCAGAACAAAGTTGGCGAATCCCGCGACAGCTCCACGCCCGACTTTACGGTTTCTGTTGCCGATACGAAGCGCCACGATCTCCGCGTCGAGTACATCCACAAAGCTCCGTTGTTCGGCGCAGGCATCACGCTGGAGTGGTTGCCAACGCCCGGTCTGCTCGAAAAAAATGCAGTTGCCGCCGCTGCCTCGGCCGATGTCACGCTTGCGTTCGTCGGCCTGTCGCCGGAGCTTGAGGGCGAAGAGATGCCGATCAAGGTCGAAGGCTTCGCGGGCGGCGATCGCACGGACATCAAGCTGCCCGCGGCGCAGCAGCATCTGCTACAATCGCTCGCGGCGACAGGCAAGCCGCTGGTCGTGGTGCTGATGAACGGCAGCACTCTCGCGGTCAACTGGGCTGGCGAACATGCCGCCGCCATCCTCGAAGCCTGGTACCCAGGCGAGAGCGGCGCCAAAGCCATCGCGCAGACGCTCGACGGCACGAACAACCCCGCCGGACGCCTGCCCGTCACGTTCTACACATCGCTCGATCAGCTTCCTTCGTTCGACGACTACGCGATGAAGAACCGCACCTATCGCTACTTCCAGGGCAAGCCCTTGTACGGCTTCGGCTATGGACTCAGCTACACGAAGTTCGCCTACGCCAACGTCAAGGTGTCAGCCGCGACGCTCAAGGCCGGCGACACCCTGACCGTCGAAGCGGACGTGAAGAACACGGGCGCAATCGCAGGCGATGAAGTCGCCGAACTCTACCTCGTGCCGCCGCAAAGTTCGGTCTCAGCCGCACGCGAGCTCAGCGGATTTCAGCGCATGCATCTCGCGCCTGGCGAGTCGCGCCACATCGCCTTCAAGCTCGATCCGCGCACGCTGTCGCAGGTCGATGAGCAAGGCGTCCGCAAGGTGACACCCGGCGCTTACAAGGTCTTCGTCTCGGGCGCGCAGCCCATGCCGGAGACCCCTTCCGCAGCCTTCAACATCACAGGCTCGCAGGAGCTTCCGCGATGACGCGATGCAGGCTGGCAGCGGCGCTCTTGCTTGCCGGCGCGGTCGCGGGCCACGCCGAGGACGGCCATGAGGCGTGGCTCCGCTACGCACCGCTGCCCAACCCCGCGCAATATGCGTGGATTCCATCGCGCATCGTGGTCACTGGCGACTCGCCGACGGATAAAGCCGCAGGAGACGAACTCGCCCGCGGCCTCGGCTCCATGCTGCAGCGAAAGTTCGTCGTGGTGCATGACACGACTGACGTAGATGCCATCGCCATCGACACACAGGGCAGCGGCGAGCAATTCGACATCTCCACCAATCACAAGCGCCTCGACATTATCGGCGGCACACCCCGCGCCGAACTCTACGCCGTCTTCCATCTGCTCGCGGAGGTAGGCGCGCAGCGAGCGATCCCCGCGGACGATCGTCAGGCTCCATCCGCGTCCATCCGCTGGACCGACGAGTGGGACAATCCCGACGGCACCATCGAGCGCGGCTATGCGGGCTCTTCCATCTTCTTCAAAGGCGGCCATGTTCGCCGCGACCTTACGCGTGCGGGCGAATACGCGCGTCTGCTCGGATCGATCGGGATCAACGGATGCAATATCAACAACGTCAACGCGGACCTGCAGACGCTCTCGACCGGTAACCTGCGCGACTTCGCACGCGTTGCCGAAGCCTTTCGCCCATGGGGTGTGCGCCTTGCGCTCTCGATCGACCTGACCAGTCCGCAGGTCGTCGGCGGCCTCTCGACCTTCGATCCCGTCGACCCCGCGGTCGCGGCCTGGTGGAAGAGCAAGGTCGACGAGATCTACAAGCTCATCCCCGACTTCGCCGGCTTCACCGTTAAGGCCGACTCCGAAGGACGCAAAGGACCGTCGCAGTACGGCCGCTCGCCCGCCGATGCCGCCAATGTTCTGGCCCGCGCGCTCGCGCCGCACCACGGCGTAGTGCTGTATCGCGGCTTCGTCTATAACAACCATCTCGACTGGCAGGATCTGAAGGCCGACCGCGCCCGCGCCGGCGTCGACAACTTCGTGCGTTACGACGGCAAGTTCGAGCCCAATGTCATCATCCAGATCAAGGAGGGCCCCATCGACTTTCAGGCGCGCGAGCCCGTCAGCCCGTTGTTCGGCGCACTGCCCAACACCAGCATGGCGATCGAGGTGCAGGCCTCGCAGGAGTACGCCGGCCAGCAGCGGCACATGGTGTGGCTCGCGCCCATGTGGCAGTGGGCGCTCGATACGGACCTGCATGCAGGCGGACGCTCCACGCCCGTACGCGAGATCGTCGCAGGCCGGAGCTTTCCGCAAGCCAATGGTCAGCCGCGCATGGGCGGTTTCGTCAGCGTAACCAACGTGGGCATGGAAGCCAACTGGATGCATCATCCCATGGCGCTCGCCAATCTTTACGGCTTCGGCCGGCTGGCGTGGAATCCGCAGGCGAAGCTGGACGACATCATCGACCAGTGGACGCGGCTCACATGGGGCAACGATCCGGATGTGGTGCGCACCATTGCGTCGTTGCAGTCAAATTCGTGGAACGTCTACGAAAGCTATACCGGGCCTAACGGCATGGGCACTCTGACCGATATCCTCGGCGTTCACTTCGGCCCCGGCATCGAATCCGCTGAGCGCAATGGCTGGGGCCAATGGTTCCGCGGCGAGAAGAACGGCATCGGCATGGATCGCACGGCCGCAACGGGAACCGGCTATGCAACTCAGTATCCTAAGGATCTGGCTGCAACGTATGAGTCGCTCGCGACCACGCCCGACAACCTGCTGCTGTTCTTCCATCACGTTCCCTACAACTACAAACTGCACTCCGGCAAAACGCTCATTCAGAGCATCTACGACGTCCACTACGCGGGCGCGTTGGCCGCCGCGAAGTATGTGCCGCAGTGGGTCTCGCTGCAGGGCAAGGTAGACGGCGAGCGGTACCGGCAGGTGCTCGACCTCTTCACGTTTCAGGCCGGGCATGCGATCGTTTGGCGCGATGCCATCGACAACTGGTTCCATCGCATCTCCGGCATCGACGACGCGCAGGGACGCGTCGGCCACGATCCCAACCGCATCGAAGCCGAGTCGATGACCGCGAAAGGCTACGAGGTCGTCGAGCCCACACCCTGGGAGACCACCTCCGGCGGCAAGGCCGTCGTCTGCCGCGATGCCTCCGGCTGCGCGTTGACCACCAAGCTCGACAAGCCCGCAGGGAAGTACGACATCGCGGTGCAGTACTTCGACCTGCGCACCGGCGTCTCGCGCTACATCCTGCGCGTCAACGGCGTTGAAGTCGCGCAGTGGAGCGCCGATGCTATATTGCCGCCCGCTGTTGTGCTTCCCCGCATGGACGGCCAGACCAGCACACGCTACACGGCATATAACATCGCGCTCAAGCCCGGCGACGTGCTCGAGCTGCAAGGCTTCCCCGACCTCACCTTGCGCGGCAACCCCGCGGGGCGTCCGCAGGATGCCGCGGCGCTGGCGCCGGCCACAGCTTCGGCCACGACCGATATGCGCGAGCTTGCGCCCGTCGACTACATTCAGATTGGCCCCAGCGGATGGATCACGCCGCAATAGAGATCGGACCCGGAGGACTATGAAGATTACCGCCGCCCGCCTGATCGTCTGCTCGCCCGATCGCAACTTCGTCACGCTGCGCATCGAGACCGGCGACGGCATCTACGGCCTCGGCGACGCCACGCTGAACGGCCGCGAACTGGCCGTTGCCGCCTACCTCCAGGAACATGTGCTGCCATGCCTCATCGGGCGCGATCCATCGCAGATCGAAGACATCTGGCAGTACCTCTATCGCGGCGCCTACTGGCGGCGCGGCCCTGTCACCATGACGGCCATCGCCGCCGTCGACATGGCGCTTTGGGACATCAAGGGCAAGGCCTTGAACACGCCGGTCTACAACCTGCTAGGAGGCGCCAGCCGCCAGGGTGTGCTCGTCTACACGCACGCCAATGGGAGCGATATCGCAGAGACGCTGGACTCCGTCATCAGGCACAAGGAAGAGGGATATCTTGCCATTCGCGCGCAGTCCGGCGTGCCCGGCGTCGCCTCCAGTTATGGCGTGCCGAAGGCCGGCAAACCTTATGAGCCGGCCGAGCGCGGGCTGCCATCGGAGAGCCTGTGGTCGACCGAACGCTACCTCAACTTTGCGCCCAGGCTCTTTGAAAAGCTGCGCGTCGAACTCGGCGAAGACCTTCATCTGCTGCACGACGTACATCATCGCCTGACTCCCATCGAAGCCGCCCGCCTGGGCAAATCGTTCGAGCCATACCACCTCTTCTGGATGGAAGATCCATGCCCGGCGGAACTGCAGGAAGGCTTTGAGTTAATCCGCCGCCACACCGTCACGCCCATTGCCACTGGCGAAGTCTTCAACTCCATCTGGGATGCGCACGACCTGATCCGCAAGCAATGGATCGACTACATCCGCATGACGATCGTGCATGGCGGCGGCATTACGCATGCGAAAAAGACCGCGGACTTTGCGGCTCTTTACCACGTTCGCACCGGATATCACGGCGCCACCGATCTCTCGCCAATCGCGATGGCGGCCGCATTGCATCTCGGCCTCGCCATCCACAACTTCGGCATCCAGGAGCACATGGCGCACAGCAAGCTGACCGATGAAGTCTTCCCGCACAGCTATCGTTTCGAGGCCGGCTACATGCATCCGGGCGATACGCCGGGACTCGGCGTCCAGATCGACGAAGCATTGGCGGCGAAGTATCCGTACCAGCGAGCGTTCCTGCCCCTCGCGCGCAAACTCGACGGAACCCTGACCGACTGGTAGCTCTACCGGCACACTGCATCGAGATCCATGTCCGGCCCCGCATGCTTCGGCAGCGGCAGATGACGAAGCCTCATCGCCTCTTCCAGGCTGTCAGGCTCCGGGCTGAGCGACAGGTCGAGATCGCTCTTGTAGAACGCATCTCTCTCCGCCTCTTCCAGGCTGACGAAGGTGAACCCGGCGTCGCGATAGAGCTTCAGCAGGCGCGGCAGCATCCGCGCATCCATCGCACCCACATGCATCAGCAGGATATACGGAATATCGCGTCCATAGAGTGTCTTCGACATCGCTCGCGTGTAGTCGATGGTTGCGGAGGCAGCGGCAAGGTAGCTCGCCTCCAGCTTTGCGATCGCATTCGCATCCTGCTTCGCCACGCAGCGCGCGTAAGGCTCATTGTAACGATAGTCGCCGAAGCTCATCGTGACGCCGGCGATGCGATAGCCATGCTCGGCAAGAAACTTCCGCGCCGCAAGCCTCTTCTCGGAAGTACTGCCCTCGGCGAGGTAAGGATAGCGCAGCCAATGCCAGTCGGCGTCGCGCATGTAAGACCTGAGGGCAGCCTCATTTTTCAGAACATCCGCCTCCCAATCCTCAAGCGAGCTCTGGTTCAGATTCCTATGCGACCATGTGTGATTTCCCAGCGGAAGTCCGGCGTCGCGCCACTCCTGCAGCATGGGCGTGGCAGCCGGTTCGTCGACGGTGTGGATTCCGTTGACGAACCCGTATGCGGGCGGCATCTTGTCTGCCTTCATCGCGTCGATCAGCTTTCGCCCAATGTCGACGCGGGTTTCACCGGGCGGTAGCGCGCTGTGGGAAGGCAGATCGTCCCATGTGAAGGCGACCTGCTGTGCGTTCGCAGACAACGTCGCCGCAGCGAAGAGCAGAAGAAAGCGACGAAGCATTGGCCAATCCTCCTGACATCATTTGTCGAACAGATTCAAATCGATCGATGCCGCGAGTTTGCGATAGCCGTCGCTGTTTAGGTGCAGGTGATCGCCCGAATCGAACGCGGCGTCCAGTTGATCCGGCTTGTCGGGGTTGCGCGTAGCCTTATCGAAGTCGATTACGGCATCGAACTGGCCGCTGGTGCGAATCCAATCGTTCACCCTGGCGCGGCTGGCCAGCGTCGAAGCGTTCGCGTAGAACGACTGTCCGAACGCGGTAATCGTTGCGCCGTAGATCTTCAGGCCGTGCGCGTGGGCCTTTGCGATAAGCTGCCTGTAGCCCGCGATCACATCGTCCGCGATCGTCGTCGGCTCACCCTTGTCGGTCGCACCTCTGGTGCCTCCGATGTCGTTCACCCCTTCGAGCACGATCACCCAGCGCGCGCCGTTCTGCCCGGCTACGTCGCGGTCGAAACGCGACAGCGCACTCGGCCCCAGACACATGCGCAGGATGCAGTTGCCTCCGATGCCTTCGTTCAACACACTTCGCGGCGGAAGCTTCTTATCCGCGATCAGGTCACGCGCCAGGTAGTCCGGCCAGCGCGTGTTCCGGTCTGTCAGCGAGCCGTGTCCGTCGGTGATGGAGTCGCCCAGCGTCACGATCGCCGCCGCACCGTTGCGCATGACGTCGACGCCATCGAGCAGATACCAATGCTCGGTCTTGACGGCGTTCGCCAGCGACGCCGCGGAGACCTGATCGCCGGGCGCGAGGAATGAGGTGGCGCGCGAACCGGGATGGCCGGTGATCCCGTCGGGAACGGCGCCCGCCTTGAGCGTAACGATAAGGTCCGACTCGGCCTCGACCTTGAACGAGATGGGGTCGGATAGAGCCAACGAGCCGGCCGCCAGCGTCATCGACGGCTTGCCGCCAAAGGTGACGGCGCGGTTCGTCTTTGTGTCGATCGTGCCCGGCCCGGTAGCGGACGCGATGCGCACAGACTCAAGCGTCAGCGGCGACGCGCCGAACTCGTTTGTGAAACGCAGGCGGATCCGGCTGCCGCCCAGCGTCAGGTGAACGACCTGGCGCAGCGTATTGCCCGCAAGTCCCGGCGCGGGTGGGCGATTCTGCGGCTCCACCAGTTGCGGCGAGCTGGCCCATGTGCCAACCCACATATCAGCCGGGGCGGCCCGGCAACTGACTGTGAGGCCAGGCATCACCACACCGCAGCCAAGATGCAGCAGCGTCATTCGACGGATGGAAACAAACTTCATGTCATGCACTCCGGACGGTTCGGTAAGGAGAAAACAGTTTCTTGTAATCCTGAACTATACGCAGATCAACCGGTATTTGGCGAGTGCCGCGATGGCCGCGAAAAAGTCTTTGCGCAGCACCATCGCTCGTGATATCGTTCGGGTCGAATAAAAACCTGCGTATTGCCAAACCTTTATGCTTAAGGATCAGCAACACCCAAATCGGTGAGGAATCTTCAGGATCGAATTGAGGGGATAAGAATGACAACGAGCGCAGTCGCCAGCCGGCACACGATGAATAGTTTTCTTATTGGAGTAATGGAACATACAGGCTTCGAGATCAGGCAGACAATACGGTCCGGCGCTGCGCTCCTGATCTTGCTGCTCGCATGCTGCGGCCTTGCGACCACGGCGCGCGCGCAGGTGCTTTACGGGTCGTTGACGGGCAGCGTGCAGGATAAGACGGGTGCCATCATCCCGGGCGCTTCCGTAACGGTCACCAACCAGGGCACCGGCGAAGTACGCGCGGTCACCGCAAGCCAGTCGGGAGATTACAGCGTCCTCGACGTCCTGCCGGGTGTGTACACCGTGTCGATCCCCGCCAACGGGAGCTTTGCCCCCTACGCGGAAAAGAATATCCAGATCGAGGTCAACCGCCAGGTGCGCGTCGACATCAGGCTCCAGCCCGGGACAGTCTCGACCCAGGTCATAGTAAGCGACGCGCCGCCGCAACTGCAGACGGAATCCGGCGAGGTGAATTCGGAGATCAGTACCCAGGAAATCGCTGAGCTGCCGATCACCTCCACGCAGGGCCGCAGCTTCCAGGCTCTGTACACCCTCATCCCCGGAGCAGCCGCGGTTGCTGAACAAAACTCGACCGGATCCAATCCGTCCCGCGCCGAGTCGCTCAACGTGAACGGCACCTCTTACAACGGCAACACCACGCGCATCGATGGAGCCGTGAACTACTACGGCTGGCTGCCGTACCTCATCGCCTACGTGCCCCCCGCTGATTCGGTCGAGAACGTCAGCATCACCACCAACTCCTTCAACGCGGAGCAGGGACAGGCCGGCGGCGCGTCCATCAAGATCACCACGAAGAGCGGCACCCGGCAATTCCACGGCAGCATGTGGGAGTACTACCAGGACGCTGCACTGAATGCCCGCGGCTACACCAGCACGGTTGCCGCGTTGACGACCGCCACCGATCCCAACGGCTCCGTGCCCAGGAATGTCTTCAATCAATTCGGATTCAACATCGGCGGCCCGGTCTACCTTCCGAAGTTCCTTACCGGCAAGAAAAAGCTCTTCTTTTTCGATAACTTCGAGCGCACGAGCCGGCGCCAGTTGATCACCGGACAGCTGACCGTCCCCGACGCAAACATGATCGCCGGCAACTTCTCCGAAGCGAATGCGTACGGTATGCTCTACGACCCTCAGCCGACCGTTGCCTATGCGGCTCCGGCTGGATGCCCAACTCCCCTGTATACAAACGGTTACCTGCAGCCCCAGTGCAGGCCGACCTTCACCCAGGAGTACGGGGAAACAGGAAACAACATAAACACGATTCCTGCCTCGCGCATTTCGCCGGCTGCCGCGACGATGATCGCGAATCTTTCCTCCATTGCCCAGTCCGTCGGAACGCCAACCGCCGCGTTGCTCTCTCAAGGTTTGACGAACGACTACACCGGCCGAGGAACGTTGGCCTACACCCGTAAAACCAACGACGCGAAGATCACCTACATCCCCAGCGAGAAGACCCAGATCTTCGGCAAGTACAGCATCGAGCCCTTCACCGTAGCCGACCCGCAGGGATTGGGAGCGGCCGGCGGAGGCACCCTCGATGGCGGACAGCCCGGAGCGGCAGCCGGCCGTGTACAAAACGTAGGCATGGGTGTCAGCCACGTCTTCACGGCAAACCTGGTCATGGACGCGGACTTCGGTTATACCCGTCAGGTCACGGGAGCGCAATCGACGCTGGATATCGCGGATGGAGACTACGGCCTGAATGTGTTGCACATTCCCGGAACGAACGGTGTCGGTCCCCAGTACCTGGGCCAGCCGGCCTTCAGTTTCAATGGCGGCTTCAGCGCGATCGGCGACGCCAACTATGGCGCTCCGTTCCTCTTTCGCGATAACCAGTTCACCGGCGATGTGAACCTGAGCTGGACCATCCATAAACACGCCACCAAGTACGGCTTCACCTACTATCACTTCGACCTCAACCACTTCCAGCCCACCAGCGGCGGCGGCGTCAGCAATGTTCGCGGCGGCTTCCTGTTTGCGGGCGGAATGACCTGCGGCGGCACCTGCTCGGTGACCGCCTACAACGATCTGGGCGACTTTCTGCTCGGCCTGCCCAATAGCAACGGTTCGGGAAACGCCGTACAGAAGGCGCAGCAGGTCTTCAATCCAAACTCCATGCGCTGGACTGAGTTCGGCGCCTATGCCCAGGACCAGTGGGATGTCACCTCGAAGCTGGTAGTCAACTACGGCGTTCGCTATGAACTCTATCCGGTGGCTTACCGCGATCACACCGGCATCTCCCTGCTCGATCCCACCTTGCCGCAATCGGCGAACGTCATCATCGGCGGCGTCAACGGACAACCGAAAAACGCCGGCGTGAATAATGGCTACGGCTTCTTCGCTCCCCGTCTCGGCATCGCCTACCGAATCAACGAGAAGACCGTAGTCCGCGCCGGCGCCGGCCTCACGGTCGATCCGGACAGCATGCGCTACCTGCGCGACTCGTTCCCCTGGGACCTCGACCCAAACTACGCCTCAACCGGCATAGGTACCATCTCGGTCGATCCCGGCAACAAGACCGCGACCTACCCGAACGGAACGCCCATGCCTCTCAGCTATGGCATCCCCATTCCCACCGCTCCCAACCTTTCCAGCGGCATTATCTCGCTGCCGGTCTCAGGCGGAACCACCACCATCCCCAAAAACTTCCGCCGCGGTTATTTAGAAAGCTGGAACCTGTTCCTGCAGCGCGATCTGGGGTACGGCTTCGTGGGCAATATCGGCTACGTGGCGAACCACTTCGTCCGTCAGCAGGCCGGCGTTACTCCCTATAACTCAGCGCCGCTGGCCAACGGCAGCACCAGCTGCATGGCCAACATGCAATACAATCCCTCCACCGGATTGACGGGAGCATGCAGCACGCAGGACAACACCATCTTCAGCCAGAAATTCTGCGGCGGTACCAGCAACTGCTACAACTCCGGCGGTGTAAACATCAGCGGGCCGACCTTCAGTTCCTATTACGAGGGCATGCAAACGCAGTTGACGCGCAACGGAGGAAGAAACTCCACCTTCGGCGTGGTCTACACCTGGTCGCATGCGATGGACTACGACGACAACGGCGCAGGCACGGGATCGGGTGGTACCACCTTCAACTACCCGGCGTACTACTACCTCAACAAAGGAAACGCCAGCTTCGACCGGAAAGACAACGTTCAGGTCTTCGGCGTCTACAAGCTGCCCTTCGGTTACGGCCAGAAGTTCGTAAACCAGGGCTTGATCGGCCAGATCGTCGGCGGCTTCCAGTTGAACGGCCAGTTCAGCCACATCAGCGGCGCTCCGTTCTCGGTCAGTTCGAACACCAACGTTCTCAGCGGCCTCGCTCCCGGCTTCGGCGCAACCTATGCCGAACTGGTTGCTCCTTACCAGCAGCTCGGTGGACATAACCGAACCTTCGGGAACTCGGCTGTCTCCGGCGGTAGAGCCTGGTTCAATCCAGCCATCTTCGCCAACGTGGTCGAGCCCACCTACTCGGCTGCACAGACCTCGGCCCAGATCGCGAATCCGGTCCTGCCGAACACGAATCGCAACGAGTTCCGCGGACCCGGCCAGTCGGACTTCAACACCAGCATCTTCCGCGGCTTCCATGTCTTTCATGAAAGCGAGTTCCAGATTCGCCTTGAAGCTTTCAACGTCTTCAACCACCCGCAGCTCACCAATCCTTCGAACCTGACCGTACCGTCGCTCTCAAATCTCAACGCAAACCCGCCCAACTACGGTACCTTCGGCCTGATCACCAGCTATGGCAACGCGCGTTCGCTGCAGTTCGGAGGACGCTTCAACTTCTAACCTGGGCCTGTGGCTGCATAGAAAAAGTAAGCTGGCGGAGCGGAATCCAATTCCGCTCCGCCATTTTGCTTGCACTGAGAAAATCCAGGCGGCTGAGTGCAAGGCCTCCGCCGATGTACGTGGGATACTCGTCTGCAAACCTCTAATGGAGGGTATCCCCCGCGTACCCCGTTCAGACCGTGGCTGCTCCCGGCGAGGCCGTCGCTCAACCTGCACCAGTGTCCACAGCGGCGGCACGAGTCGCTTAGTCGATCCCGCCGGCAAGTACATCAGCAGATGAATCGCGGGCGCGCCGGCCTCCTTGAACAGGTGAATCGTCACCTGCCGCCCGACCGCCCTGCCGTTGAGCATCGTCCCCTGCTCGGTCCCTATCTGCGCCGCCGATTTCCGGCGTCCTCAAGTCCACCTGGCACGTCTTCCAACTGGAGCACCCCCATGACGATCCTCCGCAGCACGCTCCTCGCCCTCGCCGCCCTGCTCTTTCCCGCGGTCCTCAGCGCCCAGGCCCCGCCGGTCACCGTTACCGACACCGGCCGCACCTGGACCCTCGACAACGGCATCGTCCGCGCCACCATCGCCAAGGACACCGGCGCCATGCCGTCGCTGGTGTACCGTGGCATCGAAGTCCTCGCCGCCAGCGGAGGCACCTGGGAGCACAATCCGCAGGGCGCGCCGGTGCTGACCAACACCCTCACCATCGATCCCGCCGGCAACCACGGCCAGCGCGCCGAGGTCTCCATCAAAGGCCTCAGCAACGGCACGTACATGATGACCCGCAGCGCACCCGGCGGCGGCACCATGCTCGATATCGAGATCCGCTACTCGCTCGGGCAGGGTGACAGCGGGATTTACGTCTACTCCACGCTGTCGCACCCCGCGTCCTACCCAGCCATGGGCGCGGGCGCGGAAGACCGCTACATCACGCGCCTGAACCAGCAGTTCGACTGGATCACGGTCGACAAGGACCGCAACATGCTCGAAGCCGCTCCCACCGACTGGGGAACCGGCGTCGTCGTCCACGCCAAGGAGCAGCGCATAATGTCCAAAGGCGTCTACAAAAACTCAGTCGAGCACAAATACAGCTACTCCGGCATGCAGTACCGCACGCCCGCTTATGGCTGGTCCAGCACGAAGAACCACATCGGTGCCTGGTTCATCAACCCCACCACCGAGTACCTTTCCGGCGGACCCACTCGCATCGATCTAGACGCCCACTTCGGCGACAACGGCGACCCCGAGCCCATCATCCTCGACTACTGGCACAGCGGCCACTACAACGGCGCCCGCGCCAACATCGCCGCCGGCGAGGAGTGGTCCAAGGTAATCGGCCCCATCTTCGTCTACGTCAACTCGCTCACCGCTCCCCGGCCCACGCCGAACTCAGAACTCGACACCCTCGCCGCGACCGCCGGCAACCCCACCGTCCCGCCCAGTTGGACCGCCAACGCCGACGCGCTGTGGCAGGACGCGCTCGCCCAGGCCAAGGTGCAGAACGCCAAATGGCCCTTCGACTGGGTTCACGGCGTCGACTACACCCCGCTGGCCCAGCGCGGCACCGTAACCGGCCAGCTTGTGCTCTCAGACCTGCTGGCTCCCAAAGGTTCGTCGACAAAGCTTCCGCACCTGACCGTAGGCCTGACCCACCCCGACGCCGATCCGTCCACCATCCAGCCCGTCACCTTGCGTGGCACCACCTTTCCGCCCGCCGCCGACGCGGGCAGCTGGATCCACGACGCCCGCTTCTACCAGTTCTTCAACGACGGCGACGACGACGGCAAGTTCACCATCACCAAGGTCCGCCCCGGCAAGTACACGCTCCACGCCACCGCGGACGGCGTCCTCGGCGACTTCGCCCAGGCCGATATCACCGTAGAACCCGGCAAGACGCTCGACCTCGGCAAGCTCGTCTGGAAGCCGGAGCGCTACGGTCGCCAGCTCTGGGAGATCGGCTATCCCGACCGCGCCGCCGACGAGTTCCTCAAGGGCGACGGCTCCAACTACTGGCTTTGGGGATGGAACCTCCGCTACGCGCTCCTGTTCCCCCACGACGTCACCTACACCGTAGGCAAATCCGACCCGCGCAAGGACTGGTTCTTCGAAGAGGTTCCCCACGCCACCAACCTCTCCTTCGTCAATCCCGAAGCCAAAGACCCCGCCAACCAGCGCTTCGGCTGGGTCAAAGCCGAGTCCCTGAGCCAATACCCGCAGACCGACCAGCGCGGCCCCTGGGCCGTCTACGGCAGCGGTAAGGAAACCGTCTGGACCATACACTTCAACATGCCCGCCGCGAAAGGCAGTGCCTACCTCCGCGTAGCCCTGGCCGGAGTCAACGGCATGCGCAATGGACTTCCGGTCACCCTCAACGGCCAATCCATCGGAGCCATAGGCTCCGGCGACCAGCCGGGCATCAACGATCGCCTGCTCAACACCGACGCCATCCGCTACAACACGGATAAAGGCCTATGGCAGCAGCGCACGCTGAAGTTTGACGCAACGCTGCTGCGCCCCGGCGACAACACCATGACCTTTACCGTCCCCGCCGGCGATCTCTCCACCGGCGTAGTGTGGGATTATCTGCGCCTCGAACTGAACGAAAACGCGTCCGAACCTCCGAAGTAAGTACAACATTGCAAACCGCTTACGTCTAACTGCCCGTTGGGAAGAAGTGCGTGCCATGATGCGCCTAAGTCGTTTGATTTGAATACTTTAGCCATAACCCATTTCGAATCAAGACTTTGCAAAATAACTTCTTTGCAATGAATACTTTAGGAAAAAAGTGCAACGCATGGCTCTGGCCCGACCAATCTCCGATCAATCCTATGCAGACCATAGGAAAAATAAGTCCTGGCGATCTGCTGCACCTCTCGAATCGTACAATCGGTTCAACCCAGTCCCGACCGCTATTTAGGAGTTTGTTGCATGAAGCCTCATCTGTTGCGCCGCGCCCTGCTCTCTCTCGCCCTCACAACGTCCGCCCTGCACGCGCAGTTTCCCGCGCCCGACGGAGGCACCGTCCGTCCCGGCACGTTGCCGGCTAAGTGGGATACCGGCGGCCCAAAGTGCATGGAGATGCAGGAATGGCAAGCGCATGAGTACAACCCCGACTTCGTCATCCTGCGCCAGTCCGGCTGCACCGACTACGAGAAGCCCTTCGTCTACCTGCTCTTCGGCAAAGAGCACGCGCTCATCTACGACACCGGCTCGCGCAACGGCAACATTGTGCCCGAGGTCAAGCTCATCGTCCACAACTGGCTCCTGCGCAACAGCCGCGAGAGCATCAACCTCTACATCGTCCACTCTCACAGCCACGGCGACCACACCGCGGGCGACAGGGATCTGCAGGCCATGAACGACCCCAGTATCCCTGTCACCTTCGTCCCGGCGACGCCCGAAGACAACGCGTCCTTCTACAAGATGAAGAACTGGCCGGAGGATCTCGGCGGCGTCGACCTCGGCGACCGCATGATCGACGCGCTCGCGGTTCCCGGCCACGACAAGGCTGCCATCGCGCTCTACGATCGCCAGACCGGCGTGCTGCTCACCGGCGACAACGTCTATCCCGGCCGCCTCTACATCTCCGACCTCGACGCCTACACCAAAAGCAACGAGCGCCTCATTAAGTTCACCGAGGGCAAGCCCATCGCGCATGTGCTCGGAACCCACATCGAGCAGAGCGCCACGCCCTTCCTCGACTACCCCGTGACGACCATCTACCAGCCCAACGAGCACCGGCTGGAGCTAACCCGCGGCACGCTCTTCGAGATTCGCGACGGCCTCGCGCAGATGGGCGCCACGCCCCACTTCATCGCCTTCGAGGAGTTCACGCTGGAGCCGCGCGCGCCCAACCCGGCCGCCGGAGGGAACCGCACTCCGGGAATGACCCGCACACCGGGCACACCGCGCCCTGTAAATCCGTACACCGCGCGGCAGCAGGCGAAGAAGTGGGATCAGAACGCTCCAGACCCCGCACCTTCATCCGCTCCGGTTCCTCCCAAGTACTGACATTCGGGTGCCCCATCTCAGACGAAGCTTCACCAGTCTGAGGTGGGGGTGCAAGGGTCCGTCATCATGCGGTCGCAGGCTGGATCATTTCCAGCACGAGCAGGTTCCAGTCCATAAAGCCTTGGTGACTCAGCGCGGCGCCCGTATCGGGATGGTAGTACTCGTTCAGGTTGCCGTTCTTGTCCAGGTCGTCGGCGAGCAGGCGGATCGTCTTGTCCGCCAGTTCGGCGGCCTCCTGTGCGAAGCCGTAGTCCTTCAGGCCCTTCCACACGAAGTAGTTCGTAATGATCCAGACCGGACCCAGCCAGTTGCTGGGATTGGAGCTGAAGGCAAGCGAGTACATGGACTCGAGATTCGAGAGCGAGCGCACGCCGTACTCGGCGCGAAATCGGTCGTCTTTCAGATAGTTCGCCTGGACAAGTTGCGCGGCCTGCGTGGGCGTTGCGATTCCGCACCAGAGCGGCATGAATCCGGTGAAGACCTGGATGCGGAGCGGCATCGTCTCCCACGACATGTCCATTCCGGGGCTGACGCCGTGAATCAACTCGGCGCGGCGGTCTTTGCACTGGACATCGGCGGTGTAATAGAAGTGGTCCCGCGAGTCCCAGCAATGCTTTTGAATGCTCGCCGAGAGCGCTGCGGTCTGGGCTGAGAGCCGCTCGTGATCCTTCGGGCGACCGAGGCGTTTAGCGAGCTCGGCGGCTGCCTGCAGATCGGCGTAGAAGAGGCAATTGAGGAAGGGATTGGCGGAGGAAAAGAACGGCCTGCCAAAGGTGGTGGGATCGTTGTCGTTGCCGATGGCTACGTCGTCGCCCCACACGAGCAGGCCGGTGGAGGTCTGGTTGCCGAGCACCCAGGAGTTGTGAAAGCGCAGCAGCTGGTCGAAGCGCGGCGCCAGCCAGGCGACATCCTTCGTCTCATCGGCCGCCAGCAGGGCGATCTGCGCCATCACCGGCTTGGCCTGATTCTGGTAGTTCGGCGAGGCCTTCAGCAGGCACCCGAAAGGGTCCGGGTTGGTGGTCGACATCATCATGGGCACGCGGCCTTCCCCGGACTGGTGATCGAGGAAGTTCAGCAGGCTGCCCTGCACATGCAGTCCGACTCTTGTGTGAAGATCGGTGTTGCCGGTCACGTTTGCGAGCTTGAAGAGCGAACGGCTCGTCCACAGCGTGTCCCAGTCCCAAAGGCTGGTGGAGTATTGCTTGCCGGGCAGACTGGGCGAGACGCTCGGATGCTGGAGCACGCCCTGCGCAGGCCTTAGCAGCTGCTCGCCATTCGGGGCGAAGAAAGCGATAAGCTTGTCCGCCGCCTGTTTGCGCTCGGCGCGAGTGAAGGGCTGAGCAAGCCTGGTTGGCTGGGCTGCGGCGTCACTCGCCGGCATGAAGGAAGATGCCCCAGCGGCTGCCATCGATGCGAGCAGGTCGCGGCGAGAGACGAGGGTCTTGTGTTTGGCCTGCATGCATCCAGTGTAGAGCCTTACTTTAGGCTGGAATGCGATCGCAGATGTCGCTCCTGGCAGTCTCCGTCCGTAAGTAGGCAGCGGCACATTCCGGAGATGACGGTGAGTGACGCCCCTCCGATCAGAAATGCGACGCCCATGGAGAGGCGCCCCGTGACGTAGGGAAAGAGGAAAATGACCACGCCGAAGTACATGAGAAACGTAAGCAGAATGCGAGTCGCGGGCCGGGACATGGGTTGCCTCCGATGAAGGAAGACATGCGGCCGCCGGTTTTGTGAAGGCGGCCTCTTCTTGTGAAAGAGATTACGCTTGCCCTGTCGGTTTTGTCATCATCTGTTTTGCTCTATCGCTTGTCATCCCGCAGGGATCTGCTTTTGCTCTGCGGAGGGCACAAAAGCAGATTCCTCCGCTTCGCTGCGGAATGACAACAAAGGGGCGCTGTCTGTCTCTTACGGTTCCAGTGTCTGGTTGAACTGCACCGCCTGGACCTTCGCGTTCAGGTCGGCGCGGGCGGCTTCGAGTTGCGTATCGAGCGCCTGCTGCTGCTTCTGCAGGTCGAGGATCTGGTCTTCGATCCTGCCGAGTTCGTCGACGAAGCGCTTCTGCGCGAGCTTGTCGGCGTCTTTGAGGGCGGTGATGTTGTCGCGCTGGCGCCTCTCCTCGTCGGAGAGTTGATTAAGGTGCTGAGCTGCCGAGTTACGCTTTGCTTCGATATCAGCTATCGCGCGTTGGGCGTCGAGCACGGGCTGCAGCTGCTTCAGCAGCGCGGGATCGTCGCCGGCCGACTTGCCCATATCGCCGATCAGGATCTTGATCTGCTGGTCGTTGATGCCGCCGATCTGAATGTTGCGCACGTAAGCGTGCGCTTCGGCGACCTTCAGATGCACGGTCGCGCCGCCGGTCACAACGACGCGGAAGCGGTAGGCGTTGGGGAGAGTCTCGTCGGGCTTGATCTCTTTTCCATCAAGTGCTGTGTCGGAGTGCAGGTTCCAGGTCGCGTTGGCGGTGCGCGTATGCTCGATGATGACGGTGCGAGCCTCGGGCGCGGCGTTGCGGATGCTGTAGTCGCGGTCGACGACGTCGCGGTAGTGCTCGACCATGATGCCCCTGGAGATGACGACCGAGCGCAGGTGGTGCTGCTGCGGCCCCTGCTTGTTGTCGACGCGTACGGCCTGGTCGGCGGCGTAGGAGAGCAGCCGCTTTTCTCCCGGATGGATGGCATCGAGCAGGCCCTCGCCGCCGAAGCTGCCGTTCTCGACGATGGAGAAGCTGCCGCGATCAAGCGTTAGGTTTGACGAGTTGGTGATCCACAGGGCGCGCAGAGCCACAGGCTGCGCGGCGGACCATAGCGTGACGCGCTCCACGGGAAGCTTGGTCTGGAGGATGGGCACGAGGGCCGATTCGTTCTTGCGGATGGTGATGGGATCGGTGAGAGTGTACTCGAAGAAGTCGTCGAAGGCGGCGGTGCGGGTTTGCGGGACGAGGGATGCTTGAGCGAGGGACTGATATTCAGACGCGAGTGTATCGGGATCGTTGGAGAGTGCGTCGAGACTCTTGCCGGTGAGTGCACCATTGCCCGAACCCACCCCCCTGCCGTTTCCCATTGCGACGCCAGCGCTGATCCGGGCTGGCGCTTTCGCTGCGGTAGTCGGTTTAGGCGCTGCTGAAGGCAGCCTACCGCCGGTGAAGCCATCGACGTAGATCTGGCCACCATTCGGTCCAACAGAGGGACCTGCCAAGGCGCTGAGTTGGCTCTGGAGTTGGTTAGGGTCGTTGGCGAGCTCGCCGGAGTCGTGGGTCTGCGGCGCCAGTTGGGCGTCGGACGGCAGGCCGATCTCCGGCCGCCGCGAGTAATAGGGAATCGACAGCGGCTGGATGAAGCTCTGCGGCGCGCCGGCGATCAGGTCGAGGTGGACGTTGGTCCAGTCGCTGCCGGTGGTGTTGTCGACGACTGACCAGCCCTGCAGCGTGACGGTGGGGCTGGTGGATTGCGTGGCGTCGGTAAACAGGATGCGGTAGGTGCTCTTCCACACCGGCACCTCGGAGATGTAGCTGACGCGCAGGTCGCGAGAGCCGGTCCCGCGATCGAGCAGAGTCAGGTGGCGCAGACCCTGGTTGCGGGTGCTGGCGAGGAGTTCGAGGTAGCGCGTGACGTCGGTGTGCAGCGCGGTGTCGAGCAGCGTGACGGAGATGGCGGAGGTGAGTTCGAGCGTCTTGACGGTTCCGCTGTCGGAGATGACGGTGATGAACCGATGATCGGTGGTGTCGGCGTCATCGCCCTTCTTCGCCGGAGTGCGGAGATCGATCGACAGCAATCGTCCGGCGATGCTGATGCCCGCTCCGCTTACCTGCACGCGCGCCCCGCGGATGGCGCTGTAGAAGTCCACGTCGGAAGGGTCGGCTGTGAGGGCGAGCGGCAGCGTTTTGAGCTGCTGATCGAGCGGCGTGGTGGAGTTGTAGCCGGCGCCGGAGATGCGTCCGCCGTTCAGGTCGATGGCGGTGAGCGATTGCAGCACGTCGTTCAGCTGCGCGCTGGTGAAGTCGATCGTGACGGCCTGGTCGCCGAGGACTCGGCCGGAGTGCTCGAAGAAGCCGACGCCGTTTTTGTACAGCGAGACGCGCGTGATTGGCAGCTCCGAGGCCGACGAGGTGGGGTGGGCGATGGGTTCGGCGGATGGGTGTGGACGGATCGATGGTGTCTGGCTCAAGGAAGGACGGGCCAGGACGACAGGAGCAAGGGCAAGGGCGGAGATGGCGAGACGAGAGAGGCGCAAGGGTTTCTCCTGTGAGCTTAGACCGGTTTCGGCGCTGAATTGTTCCCGCGAAGCGATCTTTATTGCGAAGCACGTCACGGGCACGAGCTGAGAACGCGGTACTTGCCGTTTCTTGCATGCATTCGCTATCGTGATAGCCGTATTAGTTTTGCTGATGGTGAAGTGAGGCCTACGATGACGTTTGGATTGACGGAAGAGCAGGAGGCGCTGCGCCGGGAGGTGCGGGCGTTCGCGGCGAAGGAGATTCTGCCGCATGTGATGGAGTGGGACGAGAAGAGCGAGTTTCCCGCGGCCGTCGTAAAGAAGATGGGCGCGATGGGGCTGATGGGCGTCATCTTTCCCGAGGAGCTGGGCGGTGCGGGCATGGGCTATGTGGAGTATGTGCTGGCCATCGAAGAGCTTTCGCGCGTGGACGGCAGCGTGGGGATCATCGTGGCGTCGCATAACTCGCTCTGCACCAACCACATCATGCTGGCGGGAAACGAAGAGCAGCGAAAGCGGTGGATTCCGCGGCTCGCGAGCGGCGAGTGGCTGGGCGCGTGGGGGCTGACGGAGCCGGGTTCGGGTTCGGACGCAGGCGGCATGCGGATGACTGCCGTGCGGCACGGAGACCAGTGGATCTTGAATGGGAACAAGACGTTCATCACCAACGGAAGCCATGCGGATTGCGCGCTGGTGTTAGCGGTGACCGATCGCGAGAAGAAGACGCATGGCGGCATCTCTGCGTTTCTGGTGGAGCGGGGTACGCCTGGATTTCGCGCGGGCAAGAAGGAGAACAAGCTGGGGCTGCGCGCGAGCGATACGTCGGAGTTGATCTTCGAGGAGTGCGCGGTGCCGGCGGAAAACCTCGTAGGAGCCGAAGGCTCGGGCTTCAAAGACGCGATGCGGGTGCTGGACGGCGGGCGAATTTCAATCGCCGCGCTCAGCCTGGGGATTGCGCGTGGGGCGCTCGACGCGGCGCTGAAGTATGCAACGCAACGGGAGCAGTTCGGAAAGAAGCTCAGCGAATTTCAGGCGATTCAGTTCAAGCTGGCGACGATGGCGACCGAGCTCGACGCCACGTGGCTGTTGACCATGCGAGCGGCGCGGATGAAGGATCAGGGGCTGAACGTGACGCTCGAATCGAGCATGGCCAAGCTGTATGCGAGCGAGGTGGCTTGCCGGATCTGCGATGAGGGCGTACAGATTCACGGAGGCTACGGGTTCATCAAGGATTATCCGGCGGAGAAGTTCTACCGCGACGCGAAGCTGTGCACGATCGGCGAGGGCACCAGCGAGATACAGCGGATGGTGATTGCGCGGGAGCTGTTGAAGCGCGTGCAGGAATAAGTTGCGCATTGCTCAAACGCTCCTCCATAATGGACGGGCAGCAAAATTCCCTTTACTTTAACGCTTCAGACGGATTCCGGACGATCCATCGATGCGAGTGAGAAAGGCTGTTGCGGAATGCCTGGCTTTGCCAGAATGACCGCAGCGGCACGGGGCGAAAGAGGCGACATGCAGGTTACGGCTACGACAGGCGCGAAGGCGCCGCAGAGTGCGGGCGGATCGATCTTCCCGACGGGCAGGATGCTGGCGTTCAGCCTGGTCACAATCATCTTCTTCCTTTGGGGGATGTCGAATAACCTGACCGACATCCTGGTGCAGCAGTTCAGGAAATCCTTCGAACTAAATCTGCTGCAGGCGCAACTCGTGCAGACCGCGGTGTTTCTGGCTTACGGCACGATGGCGATTCCGGCGGCGCTGCTGATGCGCCGGTTCGGGTATAAGACTGGCATCCTGACTGGCCTGCTGGTCTTCGGAACGGGGACGCTGATGTTCTGGCCGGCCGCGGTGATCGGGAGATACACGCCGTTTCTGATCGCGCTGTTCATCGTGGGCTGCGGTTCCTCCATTCTGGAGACGGCGTGCAACCCGTTTATCGCGGAGTTCGGTTCGCCGCAGACATCCGAGCGCCGGCTGAACTTTTCGCAGGCGTTCAATCCGCCGGGCACGATTACGGGAGTGCTGGTGGGCACGTGGTTCATCTTTTCCGGCATCGAGAAGACGGGCTCGGAGGTCGCGTCGATGAAGGCCGCGGGAACGTACGACGCGTATCTGCACTCGGAGATCATGCGCGTTGTGCCCACATACGTTGGGCTGGCGCTGGTGATCTTCCTTCTGGCGCTGGGCATCGGGCTGACGGCGTTTCCGCGCATGGCGAGCGAGAATGCAGTCGAAGAAACTGGTGGCGGCTTTTCAATGCTGCGCAGGCACCCACACCTCAAATTCGCGGTTGCGGCGCAGTTCTTCTACGTGGGCGCGCAGGTGGCGACCTGGAGCAACTTCATTCCCTATATGAAGCAGTACACGCTGGAGTCGGAGAAGGCTTGCGGATACTTCATGGCCGGGAATCTGGTGGCGCTGGGCCTTGGGCGCATCATCTCTACGCCGCTGATGCGTGTGATCGCTCCGGTCAAGATGCTGCGCTATTATGCGCTGGCAAACATCGCACTGCTGATCTTCGGCGTGGCGCGGCCCGGCATGGCGGGAGCGATGGCGATCCTGCTGACCAGCTTCGGCATGTCCATCATGTTTCCGACGATCTTTGCGTTGGGCGTGAAGGGGCTGGGATCGGAGACGAAGCTGGGCGGAAGCCTGATCGTGATGGCCATCGTCGGCGGCGCGATCTTTCCGCTGCTGCTGGCCGGCGTGAAGGAGTTGACCGCCAGCCTGGCGCTGGGATTTCTGGTGCCCGCGGAGGCCTACGTGGTGGTTGCGGCGTATGGGTTCAGGGGGTCGGGCGGGGTAGAGGAGATCGAGGTTGAGGCGGCGCCGGTAATTTAGCCTGCATGACCCCACCTTAACGATGAAACCGTTGAGATAGGGCACCCGGATAGTCACACCCGGATCATGATCTTGGTGAAGGCGCGGGGTTGGCTTTAGTGAAGGTCAGGGCGTTCATGCCGGTTGCTCTGCCGATAAAGAGTAGATGCGAGCCGCGGTTTCGCCCTGGATGGCGGCGCGTTCTTTGTGGCTGAGCGGCGCCAGCCAGGCATCGACAGTCTCGACCCAGCGCGCGTAGCCGCAGGCCACGGTGAGCACCGGCCAGTCGCTGCCGAACATCAGGCGCTCGGGACCGAAGGCTTCGAGGACGGTGTCGAAGTAAGGCTGGAGTTGCGCGGGCGACCAGGTGTGGAAGTCGGCCTCGGTGACCATGCCGGAGAGCTTGCAGGTTACGTTTTGACGGCGG
Source organism: uncultured Acidobacteriaceae bacterium (assembly GCA_964245315.1). Lineage (GTDB taxonomy): Bacteria > Acidobacteriota > Terriglobia > Terriglobales > Acidobacteriaceae > Edaphobacter. Next base: position 45,593 of record CAXTMK010000008.1, read on the forward strand.
GCGAGTTCTCGGATGGCGGCGTGCCAGGTGGCGAAGCTGTCATGCTTTATGTCCGGTTTGGCTACGTGGTCGAGCACGAAACTCTGGGCGGGGTGGCGGTCGACGAAACGTGTGGCTTCGGCAAGCTGGCGCGCGAAGATAAGGATGTCGTAGACCAGGCCAGTGGAGAGCAGCGACTCGATGCCGCGGTTGAAGGCGGGCGCGTCGAGGAAGCCGTCAGGCTCGGCCTGGACGACGTGTCGCAGGCCCTTTAAGAGCGGGTTGCCGGTGAGTTGGTCGAGGATGGTGGGGAAGTCCTTGGAAGCGATAGGCGCCCAGCCGACGACACCGTGGATGAGCGGCGATTCGGCGGCCAGAGACAGCAGCCAGTGCGTCTCTTCGAGGGTTTGCCAGGCCTGCACGGCGATAGTTGCGTCGATCTGTGTGGCGGAGGTTTCCAGCGCGAGGTCGGGCGGCAGGAAGTCGCGACGCAGGACCCGCATGGAATCGTCGATCCAGCCGTAAGCTTCGGGAGTGTAGTGCCAGAGGTGGTGGTGGGAGTCGACGCGCATGGGATTACGTTAACTGTAGCTTATCGGTCCGCACGAAGGCAGTTTGGGGATCGCGTACCTTTATACTGAACCCATGCGGATCAACGGTGCAGTACGTCTCACAATTGCGGCGGCCCTGGTGCCGGCTATGCTGGTGCAGCAAAGCGCAGCCTGGGGACGCGACGGCCACAAGATGATCAATCGCCTGGCCGCAGCGGCGCTGCCGGCCGATGCGCCAGACTTCCTGCGATCGCCCGCCGCGCTCGATGCCATGGAATACTACGGCCCCGAGCCCGACGATTGGAAGTCGAACGGCGAGCCCGAGTTGAAAAACGCCAGCGAACCCGAGCACTTCATCGATCTTGAATGGGCCGACCTGATCGGCATGCCGCTGCCCCGCAATCGCTACGACTATCTGCGCGACCTTGCCACCGCGCAAAGCAAACATCCCGACATCAAAATGACGCCCGAGAGCATCGGCCTTTTGCCGTATGCCGCCGACGAAGGTTACGAGCGCCTGAAGGCCGCTATGCGGGATTACCGGGCGATGCCGCCCGACAGCAAGGATCGCAAGCCGCTTGAAATGGAGATCGTCTTCCTCGCCGGCATTCTCGGACACTGGGTCGGCGACGGTTCGCAGCCGCTGCACGCCACTATGGAGTACAACGGCTGGACCACCGACAATCCCAACGGGTACGTCAACGACAAGAAGATCCATGCGCGCTTCGAATCCGACTTTGTGAAAGCAAACGTAAATCCTGAGAAGGATATCGCGCCGCTCATTCCGTCGAAGCCGGAGTTGATCGGCGATGTCTTCGACCAGTACGTCGCGTACATCCGGCACTCGAACTCGCTGGTCGAGCCGCTCTACAAGCTCGATAAGGCCGGGGCCTTCACCGGCGACGGCACGGCCGAGGGTAAGACGTTTGTCGACGAGCGCATCGCGGCGGGGGCGACGGAGTTGCGCAACCTTATCTATACCGCGTGGGTGCGAAGCGCCGATCCGCTGCCGGTTTACCGGCCGGCTCCGAAACCGGCTCCGGCGCCAGCTCCATAGCTGGCCCACTCATCGCGATGGAGCCGCGATGAATGGGGCGCGAATTGGTGGCACCTGGACGATGTGGATTATCAAGCTGCTGCTGAAGTGGTTGGGATGGTCGCTCGTCGTTATCGGCCTGGTCGGCTTTTGGATCGGCGATAAGGCGCTACATGAGTTTGCCCACATAGATCTCCTAACCGCCGAGGCCGTCGGGATTTTCGGCTCCATCTTCCTTATCGGACTCGGCTTTTTTCTGGCAGCCCTGGCCGAGCGGCCATAACCCTGAGCTAAGTTGTCGCGTTCTCTCGCTGCATCCGCGCCAGCAGCCTGCTCAACACCGGATGCAGCGCTGAAGCCAACACCGGCGTCAGGACCGCGGCGAACACCATCCAAACCACGATCGCGTGCCATTCCCACTTCCAGAGCAGGTGCGCGGTCGCCCAGTCCTTATGCCGGATGGCATGCACAAACGCGCTCTTTTTAAGCGGCAGCGGTCCGGTATGAAAGAGGCTCTCGCCGACTCTCAGATAGATCAGGACCAGAGCCAGTTGCAGCGGGAAAAGAACGTGGTTCGCGATCTGCGAGGCGATCAGGTTCAAGCGCAGGATGCAAGCCACCAGCAGGCAAAGCAGCGTGGTCGAACCAAGGATCGGGTTGATCCCGATGGCCGCGCCTACCGCCAGCGACCAGGCCAGACGGCGCGGCGACGCTCCAACCCGAAGCAGGTCGATGAGCGGGAGAACGATGCGGGTCTGAAAGAAGCCGCGCGCCGGGACAGGCTGGCAACTGGGCTGCGAAAGCGTCTGGGTCGATTCCACTGGGACGTTCGATGCATCACAAGAGGACACAGATGTAAGAATAGGTCTGGTGCGCCCAGACGTATCCAGCGCGGCCCGGAGGAATTGTGAGCGGCTCAAGATTCGTGCGTTCGGTTGTGAACAGCGTGAAGGCGGTAGCGATCTTCGCGGTCTACGGGGTCGAGTTGATGATCAGACGCCCCAAAACCCGCCGCGCCGGGGCGGAGTGGCTGCACCGCTTCGCGAAGCTGGTGCTGCGTGCCTTCGGCGTCAAGGTGACGGTCGAAGGCCAGTTCCCGTCGTCCGGCGTGCTTATCTCCGACCACCTCAGTTACCTGGACATCATCGTCTATGCCGCCATCAGCCCGGTGGTTTATTGCTCCAAGGCCGAGGTGGAACACATGCCCCTGCTGGGTTTCATGGCGATGAGTGCGGGCACGGTCATGGTCGAGCGCGGCGCGGGCGGCTCCGCCAATCGGGCCAAGGCCGGCATGGAGGCGGCGGAGGCTGAGGGCATCGTCGTGGTCTTCTTTCCTGAGGGCGGTACGACCCGCGGCTACGAATTGCTTCCGTTCAAGTCCGGGCTGCTGGGCGTGTCGCTGGAGGCTCGTCAGCCCATTCGCGCCTCGTTCATCCACTACGCGATCGAGGAGGACAATGGCCCGGGGGTCTCGCTGCACGAGGAAGTGTGCTGGGACTTCGACCCGATGCTCAAACACATCTTCCGCTTTGTCGGGCTGAAGGGCGTACACGCCTATGTAACCATCGCTCCCGCGCCGATCCAGTTTTCTCTGCCGGCCGGTGAGATGGATCGCAAGCAGGCGGCGGTCGAAGCTCGCGATGCGGTCCTCGCGTTGTCGGGTGACTGGTATCCGGAGGCGGCGCGGCACACGCTTCCGTCCGCGGTCGAACTCGAAGCAAAGTAGCACCAACGGTTGTTGCACCAAAAACGATTCAACGAATCTTTACGCTGCAGCGAACAAGCGTTATAGACGCGGCAACATACTCACCTCGTAACCACTCCAGTCCGAGGTCAGTCGATGCCCGCTGCAAGCCGGTCGCTCGATGTCCTGCTCGAGGTTCGAGCCGACGTATCCCAAGCGCCTCTCAAACGAAATGTGTGGCTGGAAGCCGGATCCTACAGGGTTCGGCTTGCGATAACCGAGCGCGACCGCATGGCCGCTTACCGGCTTCGCTTCATCGTCTTTAACCTGGAATTGAATGAAGGTCTCGAGTCCGCATTCGAGGACGGATACGACACCGATCGCTATGACAGCGTGTGCGATCAGCTGATCGTCGAACATCGCGAGACACACCAGGTCGTAGGCACCTATCGGCTGCAGATGGGCGATGTTGCCGCGAAACACTTCGGCTACTACGGCGAGCAGGAGTTCGACTTAGCGCCCTTTGAGCCGCTGCGTTCGCAGATCGTCGAACTCGGCCGCGCCTGCATCCATCGCGACCATCGTTCGAGCGACGTGCTCAACCTGCTGTGGAAGGGAATCGCGCGTTACGTTCTCGGCAATGGCGGACGCTACATGATCGGCTGCTGCTCGCTGCCGTCGCTCGATAACGCCGTGGGCCACGCGGTCTACAAATCGCTGAAGAACTACCTGGCCGCGCCGGAGCTGATGACAGTGCCGACTCCGCGCTATCGCATGCCGCACGCGCTCTCACCGGTTGCGGATGCGGCGCCGCCAAAGCTGCTGCGCGCTTACCTTACGATCGGCGCGAAGATTTGCAGCGAGCCGGCAATCGACTGGGAGTTCAGGACTATCGATTTCCTCACGCTGCTCGACCTGCAGACGCTGCACCCGCGGGTGGCGGCGCGCTTTCTCGATGGGTGCTGACGCCATGCGCACGGTGCGGGCATCGCTCAGGACGGCTGTGATTGTTCCTCTGCTGCTGGCCGCGGTGGCGGATGGACAACTGCGCAGGCGACTCGGGCTGCTCACGCCCGGGCCGCAGGGCGCGGTTTGGGTGCACCACTGGTGCCGGCGCATCGTGCGCGCTGTGGGCATCCGATGCGTGGTCGACGGGCCGTTGCCTGACGCCGGCGCGGGAAGGCTCGCCGTAGTCTCAAACCATGTCAGCTATCTCGATGTACTGCTCTACTCGTCGATACGACCGTTCCTCATGGTTTCAAAGACCGAGGTGCGCGGCTGGCCGCTCATCGGCTGGATCACCGCGCAGGCCGGCACGATCTACGTACAGCGAGCCGGCATCGAAGGCGGCCAGACTCAAACCCACGCAGAGGTGAATGCACAGATGGCCGCGGCCTTCCGCAGCGGATTGCCGGTCCTGTTCTTCCCCGAAGGCACCACCAGCGACGGCAGCGGCATCCTGCCATTCCGCCGCGGCCTGTACAACTCGGTCGTGTACGACGAGGTGCCGATGAAAGTAGCCGCGCTGCGCTATGAGGTCCGCGATGAAGGCGCCAGCGTTGCCAGGGACGTCTGCTTTATCGGGGACGACGCCTTCGGCCCGCACCTCTTCGGTCTTCTCGGTTTGCGCGACGTCAGGGTGAGCGTCGCATTCAGCGCGGAGCCGGTGCATGGGAAGGATCGCTTTGCGTTGGCCGCCAACTCACGCCTCACCATGCTCAAGATGTGGGAAGGCTTAGCCGCGGTCGAGGAGACGGCGCCGATGCAGCCCGCTCAGGATCTGTTCGATCGACCAGTCGATGGATTCGCACCCGTTTACGGTGATGGCGGCGTGCGCGGCTGAGGGCAGAACGTACTCGACGGCCATGGGGTAGGCCGTGGCCCGGAACTGCTCGCGAACGCTTTCCTCCGTACGGCCGCGCTCGCGCATATCGCGATGGATGCGCCGGTTCAGGCATACCTCATGAGGCGCTTCAACGTAGATTCCAAGGGTGTAGAACGGGCGCAGCTCCGCGTTATGCAGCGCCAGGATGCCCTCGACGATGACCACTTTAGCGGGCGTAATGGTATCGAAGCGATCGGTGCGCGAATGCGTCCTGAAGTCGTATACCGGCCGCTGGATCGGCTTGCCGTCGGCCAGATCGCGCACATGCTCAAGGATCAACTCCGACTCCAGCGAATCCGGATGATCGAAGTTGCGCTTATGGCGCGAGTCGATGGGGAACTGCGAGAGGTCGCGATAGTAGAGGTCGAGCGGGAAGAGCGTCGCGTCGAGTTGCGTGGCCAGTTCCACGGCAAGCGTGGTCTTGCCGGAGCCGGAGCAGCCGGCGATGGCGAGGACGACGGGTTTGGTGCTGGCCGATGAAGACAAAGCAGATTCCTCCGCTGCGCTGCGGAATGACAAAACTAACTCGGGAGCTTTCCCAGGATCGCCGTCAGGAGAGCGGTGAATCGTCCCTCTACCTGGCGCCCGATGTCCATTACATCCTCGTGGTCAATTATCTCCGCCGTCACCCCTGCCGCGGCGTTGGTCACCAGCGAGATTCCCAGCACTTCCAGCCCCATGTGCCTGGCCACAATCACCTCGTGCACGGTGGACATGCCCACCAGGGTCGCTCCCAGAGTGCGAAACGCCCGAATCTCCGCGGGTGTTTCGAACGACGGCCCTAGTACCGCCAGGTAGACGCCCTCCGGCAGCGTGAAACCCTGACTCTCCGCCACTTCATGGGCGGTTTTGAGCAGCGCCTTCGAGTATGCCGTCGACATATCGAAGAACCTTTGCCCACTGTGTTCCGCCATGCCGAAGCGCGGCTCGTTCGGTCCCAGCGCGGCGTTGGTTCCGGTCAGGTTGATGTGGTCCGAAATCGCTACCAGCGTTCCCGGACGATAGCGTGGGTCGATCCCGCCGGCTGCATTGGTGACGATCAAGGTCCTGCATCCAAGCAGGCCGAGAACGCGGGTGGGGAACGTCACCTCCGCCATCGCGTAGCCTTCGTAGGCATGCACGCGGCCCTGCATAACGGCGACTGCAACACCCGCGATGTAGCCCAGGATCAGGTTGCCGGAATGTCCCTCTACCGTCGACTGCGGGAAGTTCGGAATCTTCGCGTAGGGAATAGTAACCGCGCGCTCCACCTGCGACGCAAACCCGCCCAGGCCCGAGCCCAGAATGATCCCAACCCGCGGGACCAGAGGCGTAAGCGTGCGAATGTGCGTGACGGCGTCGGATGCGCGGGTGAAGATATCGGACTGATCGGGCATGATGTGTGTGGCGATGATACTAGAGTGCCGCAACCGTCCACCCTAAGTGATCGCTGCAAGCCCGTTCTTTGCGGCTAAGGTTAGCAGCTTGGCCGCCGGTCCGCGCGGCTGTTTCTCGCCGCGCTCCCATTTGCTGACGACACCTGGAGTGACATTTAAATGCAGTGCGAAAACCGACTGGCTGATGGATGCCTTCTTTCGGATATCCCTTATCGCGCTCGGCGAAAGGGTCAGGACAGGCGTTAGACACGCGGTGTCGAAGTCACGCATGGTCTTGGAGTCGATGAGTCCCGCCTTATGCAGATCGGCCACACCCTCATGGATGGCAGCAAAAGCTGGACTGCGATATGCTCTGGCTGAACCTGAGGGACGAAGGCTCTGTTTTTGCGTGCTGCTCGTTTTGCCTGCTCGGTGCTTGACCGCACCCAACCCCGCCGGTGATTTCTTTGCATTTGCCATACAGCACTCCTTTGCTTTCATGGCACAGCTATCAATAATTCTTACTCGTAATCTCCGTCAGAGCTTTGTCCTTCAACGCAATGGCGATCTCTCGTTCAGATAGACCCAGGTAAATTTTGGCTGCCTTCTTGAAGGAGATCAGTTCCTTTGAAGTAATATTCGCCATATCCTTTTTCTCGAAGCCATGCATCAAGACCACTCGCTCGCCGGACTTCATAGCTACGATTGCCCTCGCGCCTCCGCTGGTTCCTTCACCGTCGCGAGCCAGACGGTACTTGAAGACGCCTCCTCCAAGGTCAGCATCGCAGGCGCCATGCAGAGTCTCCCAAAGCACTTCTTTGTCTACTCCGAACTTGTCGGCGAAGCGCATGAATGCCTTTGTGGCAAATGCTCGCAGCGAGCTGGTTTCCGAGTCGGCCACAACTAATTGTAGTTCTAAGAGCTACAACTGTCCACGCTGTAATTTGTCCGCAATCTATCCCTCAAACAAGGCATACAATTTCAACGCTACCGAATCCAGTTTGAGGTGCCCTCTTGAAACTCGCATTGGCAATCCTTCTAGCCACGCTCGCGCCTGTCGCGAACGCGCAGATGGAGGGCGACAGGATCGCTACCTCCGCGAAGCATCCCGTCCTCGCAATTCAGGATACCGAGACTCAGGCTCAGCGCGACGCTCGCATGGCGTGGTGGCGCGAGGCGCGCTTCGGCATGTTCATCCACTGGGGTCTGTATTCGATTCCGGCGGGAACGTGGGATGGCAGGCAGATCCCTTCGATCGGCGAGTGGATCATGAACAACGCCTCCATTCCGGTGGCCGATTACAAGGGGCTGGCGGCGAAGTTCAATCCGGTCGGCTTCAGCGCGCACGATATCGTGGCGCTGGCGAAGAGCGCCGGCATGAAGTACATCGTCATCACGGCCAAGCATCACGACGGCTTCGCCATGTTCGATTCGAAGGCCAACGACTTCAACATCGTCGCGGCGACTCCATTCAGGCGCGACCCGCTGAAGGAGCTTGCCGAGGAAGCGCGCAGACAGGGCATCAAGCTCGGCTTCTACTACTCGCAGGACCAGGACTGGACCGCGCCCGGCGCCAGCGCCATCCTGCGCGACCACCACGACCCGGTAACACACCACTGGGATAAGGCGCAGGACGGCGACTTCGACACCTACCTGCACACCAAGGCGATCCCGCAAATGAGGGAACTGCTCACTAATTATGGCGAGTTTCCGGCGGTTGTCTGGTTCGATACACCCACAGCCAACATGACTCCGGAGCGCGCCGCGGAGATCGTCGCGCTCGTGAACACGCATCCGAACCTGATCTGGAACAACCGTCTTGGCGGCGGATACAAGGGCGACACCGAGACGCCCGAGCAGTACATTCCGCCGCAGGGCTTCCCGGGCCGCGACTGGGAGGCGTGCATGACCATGAACGACACGTGGGGCTTCAAGAGCTACGACACGAATTTCAAATCGACCGGGACATTGCTGCGCAATTTGATCGATATTGCGAGCAAGGGCGGAAACTACCTGCCGAATATCGGTCCGGATTCGAACGGGATCGTGCCTGCGGCGGAGGTTTCGCGGCTGAAGGATATGGGCCGGTGGCTCGCGGTGAATGGCGAGGCGATCTATGGGACCGGGCCGACGCTGTTTGGCGCGGAGGCGGGGGCGTTCTCGGCGACGGAGAAAGACAGCAAGGGTAAGCCGAAGTTTGTGCCGAGTTGGGAGTGGCGGTCTACTACGACGAAAGACAAGGTTTTTGTCGAGATATTTGATTGGAAATCCGGGACGTTTCATCTTCCGGCTACGACGCGCAAGGTTACGGGTGCGCGAGTGCTGGGCGATGCATCGCACGCTGCTTTGAAGGTGACGCAGACGGGTGCAGGTGTGGATGTGATCTTGCCGGAGAAGGCGCTTGATCCGGTAGCTACCGTGCTGGTCCTGGAGACGAAGTAGCGGACTGGGAAGAGAGTGTGGTCGTTCGCTTCCGCAAACAATACCCCACCCCTCCACCCGGCAAGCGAGTGCGTCTCGCCGGGGACCCCGGCCCGCGACGATGAACTGTCGCAAGGATAGGGCACCCGCTCGTCGAGTCGGTCAGCAGACAAATTTCTTCGATAACTCCAGCAGGAAAATGCATATACTGGCGTGAAAATGGAGGAACGATGAGCCAGGTACGATTGTTGGTCGGCACCCGCAAAGGCACGTTCGTGCTCACCGCGGACGGCAAACGCGAAGACTGGAAGGTGAACGGGCCGTTCTTCGCCGGGTGGGAGTGCTACCACGTCAAAGGTTCGCCAGTCGATCCCCAGCGGCTCTATTGCTCGCAGTCAAGCGCGTGGTTCGGCCAGCTCATCCAGCGCTCCGACGATGGCGGCGCGACCTGGTCGCCCATGGGCAACAGGTTCGAGTACGAAGGCCTCGCCGGCACGCACCAGTGGTACGACGGCACGCCGCATCCGTGGGAGTTCAAACGCGTGTGGCACCTCGAGCCTTCGCTCACCTGCGCCGACACTGTCTACGCCGGCATCGAGGACGCCGCGCTCTTCAAGTCGGCAGATGGCGGCCAGACCTGGGGCGAGGTATCCGGCCTGCGCAAACACGGTTCCGGCCCGCACTGGCAGCCCGGAGCGGGTGGGATGTGTCTTCACACCATCCTCCTCGACCCCGCCGACGAGCGCCGCATGTACATCGCCATCTCTTCGGCCGGCGCCTTCCGCAGCGACGATTCCGGCGAGACCTGGCGGCCCATCAACAAGGGCCTGCGCTCGGCCCACATCCCCGACCCGGACGCGGAGGTCGGCCACTGCGTCCATCATATGGCGATGCATACGCGTCGCCCGGGCACGCTGTTCATGCAGAAGCACTGGGACGTGATGCGCTCGGACGACGGCGGCGACCGCTGGCACGAGATCAGCGGCAACCTGCCCACCGACTTCGGCTTCGTCATCGACGTGCATGCGCATCAGCCGGAGACGATCTACGTGGTGCCGATCAAGAGCGACTCCGAACACTTCCCGCTCGATGGGCAGCTACGCGTGTACCGCAGCAAGTCCGGCGGCAACGAGTGGGAGCCGCTCACCAAAGGCCTGCCGCAGCAGGATTGCTACGTCAACGTGCTGCGCGACGCCATGGCCGTCGACACGCTTGATAAATGCGGCGTCTACTTTGGCACCACCGGCGGACAGGTCTACTGTTCGCCCGATGGCGGTGATAGCTGGCAAGCTATCGTTCGCGATCTGCCGGCGGTGCTCTCCGTCGAAGTGCAGACGCTGCCGTGAGTACGGTCCGCATGGAACTCCCGGCGCACCTGCGTACGCTGGAGAAGGTAGCGGGAGAAGTCACGGTCGAGATCGAAGGCGCCGTGACGATGCGGACGCTTCTCGACGCACTGTAGGACGCATACCCCATGCTGCGGGGGACGATCCGGGAGTACGGAACGGGCAAGCGGAGGGCGTTCCTGCGGTTTTTCGCCGGCGAGGAGGACTTGTCGCACGAGCCTATGGATGTGGAGCTGCCGGAGGCGGTTGCGAGTGGGCGAGAGGCGTTGCTGGTGGTGGGCGCTGTCGCGGGCGGTTAATGCTTTCCGAGTCTGCTTGGCAAAAGCGATTCGATATCGCGCGAGCCGTGATACACCGCCACGATCAGGACCGGAATTTTGTCGGGAAGGTAGGCGATCAGATAGCGTCCGCTCCTCCAAAAGCGCACATCCGGCGAGTCGGTCAGGTCTTCCCTGCGGTGGCCCAATAAGGGCCACTCCGCTACGAATTGAAATGCATCTTCCAACTCGTCTGCGACTCTGAGCGCGGCCTGCTCACTATCTTCCGCGATGTACGAGATCGCCTCTTCAAGGTCCGCCGTCGCGTCTTCCGTAAGGTCGAACGGGAAGGCCACTAGCTTGCTTTCCGACGCGGAACCCTGGACTTCGCCGCTGCGCGAATTCTCTTCATCGCGGTCTCTCCATCCACGATTCGGTCCGCCGCGGCATCTTCCAGCCCCTTCGCGACCTTTTCGCGCATCTGGTCCTTCCAGCACTCTTCTTCTTCCAGAATGCGCAATGCGGTGCGAACGACTTCGGATGCCGAACTGTAACGGCCCGCTGCAACCGTATCGACGACAAACTTTTCCAATTCGGCCGGAAGCGAGACATTCATATCGTAAACTCCTTAAGCACCACGATAACAAACATGTTCAAGTTTGACATTCCCGCGACGTGATGGTGGCGAATTCACAAGATTGTCAGAATCCTCGTCTGACCGCATCTCATCTTTTGAATTGCACATCGACAGGAGAAACAAATGAAGCTGACAGGGAACACGATCTTCATCACGGGCGGCGGTTCCGGCATCGGCCGCGGGCTTGCCGAGGCGCTCTATGCGCTCGACAACACGGTTATCATCTCCGGCCGGCGCAAGGGCCACCTCGACGAGGTGACGCGGGCCAATCCCGGCATGCGCTCGCTCGAGCTCGACATCGAAGATCCGGCCAGCATCTCCAGCGTCACGTCGACCCTGATGGCCGAGTACCCAAACCTGAATGTGCTCATCAACAACGCCGGAATTATGAAGCAGGACGATGCGGCTGAGCCCATCGACGACGCACAGATGGTGGCGACGCTGACCACCAACCTGATGGGCCCCATCCGCATGACGGCCGCGCTGGTCGAGCACCTGAAGCGGCAGGAGTCGGCGGCCATCATCCACATGACCTCCGGCCTTGCCTATACGCCGCTCGCAACATCGTCGGTCTACTGCGCGACCAAGGCCGCGCTGCACTCGTACACTATGTCGCAGCGCTACAAGCTCAAGGACACGAGCGTCCGGGTGCTGGAGATCGCTCCTCCGTGGGTCCAGACCGAACTGGGTGGACCGGACATGGTGAACGAGCCGCGAGCCATGCCTTTGAAGGAATTCATCTCCGAAACCATGCAGGTACTGACGAGCGATAACGACGAGATTCTGACCGAGCGCGTCGGCATGCTGCGGAACAACCCCGGCCCAAACGAGTGGGAGTTCGTCGTAAAGTTCAACGACATGCTGTCCGAGCATTAGGGGCTTGGCGAAAGACTTCCTGCGACTCCGGTCAGAAAGCCCACTCGTTCATTGGCTTCATTCGTGGGGCTGAAGCCCCACGCTAATCCCAACGGAAACCGAGCTTGTCAACAAGCTCCCAGCGCCTTGCCTTGCCACGTCGGAACGTTTGTACACTGTGGGAATGAGATATTTTCCTGGTGTGTGGCGACTGGCGTTGGCGATGATTGCCGTTCTTCCCGCGGAGCCTGCGATCGCGCAGGCTCCGGCTCCGTTCGACATCAAGGCGCATTACACCAAGGCCGAATACCACATCAAGATGCGCGATGGCGTGACTCTCTTCACCACGGTGTACGCGCCGCTGGATACAACGAAGGAGTATCCGTTTCTGATGAACCGGACGTGTTACTCGGTGGCTCCGTATGGGGCGGATAAGTATCCGCGTTCGCTGGGTCCGTCGCGGGAGTTCGCGGAGGCGGGCTACCTCTTCGTGTATCAGGATGTGCGCGGCCGGTTCGGTTCGGAGGGCGTCTGGCAGGAGATGACGCCGCATATCGACCATCCCACCGGCACGCAGCATGACGAATCGACCGACATGTACGACACCGTGGAGTGGCTGCTCAAGAACGTTCCGCACAACAACGGACGCGTGGGTATTTACGGCATCTCGTATCCGGGCTTCTATGCCGCGTCGTCAATCATCGACGGACATCCTGCAATTAAGGCGTCGAGCCCGCAGGCGCCCGTCTCCGACCTGCACGACAACGACGACGCGTACCATAACGGCGCCTTCCTGCTGGAGGCGAACGACTTCTACCTGACCTTCCGCCCGCAGCCCAAACCGACTCTGGAGCCGGCACAGGAAGTGATGTCGCAGCCGAGAAGCGCCGCCGATGACTATGAGGAATATCTGACGCAGTGGGAGCCGCTGTCGCGATCGAAGGCCTTCGTGGATAACCCGTTGTATTCGGACCAGATGGATCATCCGAACTACGACGCCTACTGGGATGTGCGGGACATCACGCGTCATCTGCACAACATCCACGCAGCGGTGCTGACGGTCGGCGGATGGTTTGACGCCGAAGATCTGAGTGGGCCGCACAAGACCTTTCAGGCGATTGCAAAGCAGAGTCCCGACGCCTGGAATCACCTCGTGATCGGGCCCTGGGTGCATGGCGGATGGTCCGGGCTGGATGGGGAACGGATCGGCGAGGTGCACTTTGGGTCGAAGACCGGCGACTACTTCCGGCAGAAGCTGCAATTCCCATTCTTCGAACATTTCCTGAAGGATGCGCCGATGCCTGAGATGGCGAAGGCGACGGTCTTCGAGACCGGCTCCAATGTCTGGAAGAGCTATACCGCGTGGCCGCCTGAGGGCTCGCACGCAGAGATGATGTACTTCGGAGCGGGCGGCAAGCTGTCGTTCACCCCGCCGGCAGAAGCTGCCGGTGACAAGGCGTTCGACGAGTATGTGAGCGATCCGGCGCACCCGGTGCCCGAGATTTCCTTCGCGGCGGAGTCGGGGCCGGCGCAGGAGTATATGGTCGCGGACCAGCGGTTCGCGGCAACCCGGCCGGACGTGCTCGTCTACAAGACAGAGCCGCTGACCGAGGACGTTACGTTTGCCGGACCGCTGCGGGCGAAGCTGCATGTATCCACCAGCGGGACGGACTCGGACTTTGTCGTGAAGCTGATCGACGTGTATCCGCAGAGGGATGTCGCGTCGGAACGCAGGGCTCGCGCGACCGACGTGCTGACGCCCGCTCCGCTGATGGATGGATACCAGCAACTGGTGCGCGGCGAGCCCATGCGCGGAAAGTTCCGCAACAGCCTGGCGACCCCGGAGCCGTTTACTCCGGGCAAGGTGGAGGCGCTGGACTTCTCGCTGGTACAGGTGAACCATACGTTTCTGAAGGGACACCGCATCATGGTGCAGGTTCAGAGCAGCTGGTTCCCGCTGGTGGATCTGAATCCACAGGTCTTCGAGGATATTTCCAAGGCGAAGCCGGAAGACTTCAAGCCGGCGACGGAGCGGGTCTATCACACGACGAAGGCGCCGAGCGGGATTGAGTTTCAGGCGCTGCCTTAGGTCACAGGGAGGTGGAAAGATGAGCTATACCGACGAGTGCTACAAAAAATCATGGGCTTTCCGCCCACCCGACCGGCCTCCGAAAGAACGCCCGAGGAACGCCGCGCCTCTCTCGAAAAATCCTTTGAGATCATGAAGAGCTGTTGAAGCACATTAGAAGTGTCCCCTGTTGTCCTCGATAGAAGTGTCCCCTC